>MUMD01000192.1 GCA_002155895.1 Streptomyces rochei | reverse complement strand
TCACCTCGGTGAACCGGCCGGTACCGGCCTCGGCTGCGAGGACCGAGACGCTCGCGGCGGAGCGCGGTGACGGGCCGGCGTCGGCGGACCGAGCCCGTCGTAAGCGGGCTGGTGCGGCTCGGCATTCCCAGGGTGGGCAACTTCCTTTCCGATCAGCGCCAGGACGTAGGGCAGCCCGCGCAGTTCGAGACCGAGGGGGGAAGGGGGTGCTGACGCCGTAGCCGGCAACGGCGACCACCACCGAAGCCTTCACCTGCCAGTCGGTGAGTGTGTCGAGCAGGCCGAGCGCCGGACGCCACTTCCCCAGGTCGCGACGTTCGGATGATCCTCGTTAACGACGAGGGCCACCGCCCTGCGTCGGGTGGTGACCTTGCGACACAGTCGTCGCGCAAGCGCAGCGCAACAGCGAAACCCTTCCCGGGTCCGCAGGCGGGACGCCGGTGTAATTGGTGCGTCCACCAGCATGGCTTCGTCACGCCGAGAAAGTGGCATGATGTCGTCCTTGTCCCCGAGGTATGGGACGTGTGGTTGAGGAAGAAGCCGTGTGCCCGGTAGGCGCGGCAATGGTCGGCTCGGTGGGACGACCTCACGCGGGGGTGGTGAGTTCGTCCAGGACCTCGGCCAGAAGCAGGGGGTCCTGGGCGGCGCGACCCAGGGCCACGCCGTCCCAGTCCCCCTCCCCGCGCAGCCGGGTATAGACGCCGGGCGCGACCGCCCCTCCATAGACGAAGCGGGCGTGGTGGCCGGCGGTGACGTCTCGTAGCGCGCGCAGTACGTGACCGGCGTGTACGGGGTCGGCGGCCTCGGTGCCGCCGATGGCCCACCCCGGCTCGTACAGGAAGAGCAGGGGCCGCTCCGGTGGGACGGCGGCCACGACCGCCCGTGCCTGGACGGAGGCCACTGCCGCCGCGTCGGATGCGGGAAGCGTGTCGGTCTCACCGACGCACACCACCGCGGTGAGACCGGCCCTGCTCGCGGCGGCGGCCTTGCGGGCGACGAGCTGGTCGGTCTCGCCGAAGGCGCCGCGACGTTCGGCGTGCCCGACCATGACGTGGGAACAGCCGACCTCGGCGAGCAGGGAGGCGGTCACCGCGCCCGTCACTTCGTCGGTGGCCGCCGCTACGTCCTGGGCGGCGACTTTGATGCCGCTGCCCTGCAACCACTGCCGGGCCGGGAGCAGCAGGGGGTGGGGCAGGCAGGCGAAGAAGGAGACAGCTGCCAAGCGCTCGGCGTTCGGCAGGAGCAGGCTCTCGATCCAGTCCCGCGAACGGGTCAGGCCGAGCTGGGTCTTGGTACTGGTGAAGCTGATGGGCACGGAAGGGTTCGACATCGCGGGCTGCCTTCCCGTGGGAGGGGCGGACGTCCGGTGCTGGACCGGCTGTGGTGCGGTCGTCACTCAAGGTTGGTGTGCCGGGCGTACATCTCGCCCGGGTCGACATGGTGGGCACGCTGGAGTGCGAGGATCAGGCAGTCGAAGAAGACCAGAGCGCCTTGTTCGAACAGGGTGCCGACGAACTGGCTGGAGGCGTCAGGCTCGAAGTCCTGGCTGTACTCGGCGAGATGGACGGGGATGTCCGCCAGTGCGGCCAGCGGCGACTCGAGATTCGCCGTCACGACGGCTATCCGTGCGCCGGCCTGCTTGGCCGCCTCGGTGCGCTGTACCACGGTGGGGGTGTGCCCCGACCCGCTGCACGCCAGCAGCAGATCGCCCTCGGCGATGGCCGGGCAGGTGACGTCGGTGGACACGTGGGCGGTCAGCCCGAGGTGCATCAGGCGCATGGCGAAGGCGTCGACGGCGAGTTTGGAGCGGCCCGCTCCCAGCACCATGATCCTCGGAGCGTCGTACACCGCCTGCATGAGTTCCTGGGCCTGGTCCTCGCGTGCACGGGTGAGCAGCGCTTCGATTTCCCGAAGGATGGTGCGACGCGCGGCGGCGAGCGGTCCGTCCACGCCGACTGTCAGCGGAGCGGGAGGAGCTGGCTGGTTGTGCTGGTCGACCATCCCGGGGTCCTTTCCTGTACCGGATTACCAGGTGTCGTGGTGGAGAACGGCGTCGAGGGCGCGGCGAGGAGCGGGGCGAAACGATTCCCCGGTGGGGTGGGCGACGGCGAGCAGTGCTGCTTGGGTGACGCCTTCCGGCAGGTTGAGGATCGCGTTGGCGTCGTCCGGCCGGGTGAGGTGCAGGGCGGTGACCGCGCTCGCCAGGGAGTGGGCTCGCAGGGCGAGCATGAGGCTCCAGACGGCGGGCCAGATGGACCCGTAGTAGACGGAGAGGGCGGCGTGTTCGGCGGACGGTGCGTACCCGAGCCGGCGGAAGAGGTCGACGTGGTCGGCTGGCGTGGATGCGAGGCAGGGAACGATCATCACCGGTACCCGGTCGAGTACTTCGGTCAGTCGCAGGGACGCGTTCAGCACGCCGCGGCCGACGGTGCCGGCCTCCACCCGCTGGGTCATCGCCGCGAGATAGGGCCGGGCCGCCTCGCGGTAGCAGCGGGCCAGCGCGGTACGGCGGCGGGGGTCGGTCACGACGATCCAATGCCACGGCTGCTCGTTCGAGCCGTTCGGAGCCTGCAGGGCCGCTTCGAGTGCCGCGTGCACGAGACGGAGGTCGACGGGACGGTCGGTGTCCAGGCGGCGGCGCACGGAGCGGGTTGTCTGCAGGATCCGCAGGACGGCGTCCCTGTCGGCGGTCGGCACATCGGTGGGTGCGGAGAGGTCGGTCATGCGGAGTTCCTCATGTGTCTGGCCGAGGCGGCTGGTCCTCGTCGGCCCCCGGAGCCCGCCGAACCTCGTCCCCGGCGGGCTCGGGCGGTCTTCCTCGCGGAAGGGGCGCCGTCTGTACAGCGGTATCCGGTAATGGTCACGCTTCGTGGCTGGGGTTGAGTGGCGCGAGGATCGGACGGTTCGCCCCTACGGGCGGACGGCTGCCCGGCGTAGTCGAGCACTTGGCAAGAGTCCGCCTGGTGGGTGTCCGGATCAAACATCAGGGGGACGTTCCAGCCACGCCCCCGGCCCAGCCCCGATCGCCTGCTCGGCGCACCCGCCGAACCCCGTTTCCCACAAGACGTGCGCCTGCTGCTGCCCTTGGTGTCCGTGCGCAGGGGAACTCCGGCGAGAACAGGCCCCTGGCTGTGTCGCCCCTGTCCGTCAGTGACCGTTCTCTCATCGCTACCGAGTGAGAAGCCGACCTCACTGTGCTCCAGAAGCTTGAGACCGTGCCCAGGCCGAGCGCGCGTGAAAGACGTCGGCCCCGAGGCCGCTGTGGTTCGGTACCACGCCGTCGCCCTGGAGCAGCCCGGACGTGATGGTCCCCTCCAGCACCGCACCCGTCGAGGTTTGCCGGCATGGCAGTGATGTTCCAGGTGATGGCCATCGTCATTTTCCGCCGGCAGGTCGAGGCAAGTCCGTTCCGTCGGCGGTTCGACGACGGCGAACGACCCGGAGGGGACGTCCGGCCGCGGCAGCGAGACACAGGGCCCCAGTCGGTAGGAGATGGTGGGCTGGGCGGTCTGCGGCGCGCGCGCCGCGCGGGCTTCCTCCGAGTCAGCGTGCTGGGGTGCTGCCCGGCGAACGAGGATCTGTGAGCGCCCCGACGCGGTGGAGACAAACAGCCGTGTGAATCGCCGCGCCCGACACCGGCGGACTCGTTCCGGCGAGCCATCGGCGCCAGTTGCCTCGTCACCTGCGCGCCGGTAACGCAGCTTGCGTGAGTCCGCCAAAGGACGAGCCGAAGACGCGGTCGCCATTGCGACAGGGTTTCTTCCACAACGACGTGACCGAAGAATCGGGTCAGCCCGCTCCGCCGTCGAGCAGCCAGTGGTAGCGCAGCCGCAGCGCCCGCTCGGTGCTGGCTGCCACAGTAGCGAGCCCGACCACGATGCTGCCCCACGCCGATAGATCGATGGGCGAGGTGAAGGTTCCGACGTACTGAGCGACGCCCTCCGGCGCCCGGGTGATCAGTTCGGCGAGCTGGAAGATCAGGAGAACCAGACCGGCGATGAGCACGATCGACGAGAGGACGCCGATCCAGCGGCTCAGTGTGGGGTGTGCGCGGTCGAGGCGGGCGCGACGGCCTTCTGCGGACGCGGGGTCCGGGATGAGCTGATGCTCGGTTCCCAGGGCGGTGATGTAGTGGCAGCGCTTGAGTCCGAAGGCGCTGGTTCTTACTTCGATGATGCCGTCCTGGACGGGGAAGGCAGCGGGAACCTTGGACTCGGCGTGGTGCCTGCCGTCGAGGTACAGGTGGGCCTTGACGTAGCCCGCCGCCTGATTCTGGTGCCTGACATCGACGGCGTAGACCGTCTGCCATCCGTGTTGGTTCACCAGCCTGAGATGGAACAGTGCGCGCGTAAGCATCTGCCACCAGCGGAAACGCGGCAATGGCCGCCCGTCTCCGGGCTTGACCCGCTGCACTGCCCGACGGTTCAGCCACTCCTTGAGCATGCCTCTCCTCCTGCTATTCGCTGGGTTCCGCTGCGCAGGCGAGGTCTTGGGACGGGCGCTGCCCAGTGCTCAGGAAGGCGGTCGCCGCGTTGTTCGCGCACACGTTTGGCCCGAACGGATAGACGCCGTGCCCGCCCTGCTCGGCCGTCACCATCGTGGCCCGTTTCCCGAACGCCCGCCGCAACTCCTGGGCGCCGGCCAGCGGTGTCCCCGGGTCACGTTCGTTCTGCACCATGAGCACGTTCGACGGACCCCGTTCACTGATGCGCACCGGCGGCTCGACCCGCTCGTCCGGCCAGAAGGCGCACGGTCCGATGCCGGCCGTGGATCCGCCCAGCATGGGGTACCTCAGCCGGTCGACCGCGACGTTGCGCTGATACTCCCGGACCGTTTCCGGCCAGCGATTATCGCTGCATATAACGGCGAAGCGAGCGGACATGAAGTTCTCCATGTTCGGAAACGTCGGGGTCACGGGGGGCGGCTGGTTCGTGTCGAGTGCCTGCCACATCCCGGCCACAAGAGGCATGTCCGCATCGCTGTAGAGACGGTCGAACGTGACCCCGCGGAACCACGTCGCGTCGTAGCCGTGGACCGGTGCCGCCTCCAGCCGCTCAGCGAGATCGAAGAACTTCGCCTTCACCTGCTCCGGCGTGGTGCCCAGACCGTACTCGGGATGCGCGGCCGCGAACGCCGCGAAGTCCGGAAACCGGTCTTCCATTCCACGGGCCATCAGCCGCATGGCCGTGACGTCGTAGCCGCCGGGCCCCAGGTTGCTGTCGAGCACCATGCGGTCGCTGCGCTTCGGGAACATCGTCGTGAACACCGCGCCGAGGTAGCTGCCGTAGGAAGCACCGAGGTAGGAGAGCCGAGGCTCACCCAGCGCCGCCCGGATCCGGTCCATGTCGCGCGCGGTGTTCGCGGTGGTGGTGTGCGGCAGCATCCACGCCGTCCGCGATGTGGCGCACTGCTCGGCGACAGCCCGTGCATGTGGCACCTCCCGCGCGACATCAGCCGCGGTGTGCGCGTACGGTGGGACGTTGCCGCGAGCTTGCTGCTCCGGTGTCAGATCGCAGGTGATCGGTGTGCTGCGGCCTACGCCGCGGGGGTCGAAGCCGATCACGTCGTAGGAGTCCAGCACCTCCTGCGGCAGTCCTGAGGCGGCGAGAACGGCCGGGTAGCCCAGTCCCGAGATTCCCGGGCCGCCCGGATTGGTCAGCAGCACGCCGCGGCGCTGTGAAGGTACCTTGCTCGCCAGCCGGGAGATCGCGATCTCGATCTGCCGGCCGTCCGGATCCCGGTAGTCCAGAGGAACCTCCAGCGTCGAACACTCCAGACGGGGCAACGCGGCCTCCGCCGAGGCGACCGCGACCTCTTCCGGGGCGGCCTTCTCCGAGCACGGACCCCACCGCACGGATTCTGGCGTCGCCGCTACTGCCCCAGATGGAGCCGCCATCGTCGCCACCGCGGTGGCGACGATGGCGAGGGACAAGGTTCGGTGCATCTGATGTCCTCCTCAGTGGTGCATGGGGCGCCGGAACAGGCGTGGTCGTAAAGGCCCTGACGCGGATCAGAGCTGGGGCGGGCAGGGGCAGTCATCTCCCGCCCCGGCCACCTCGATGATTCTGTTCGCGCGGCCTCGTCGGCACATCAGCCCAGCGGCTCGAAGCACCTTCGACCAGAGTCGTGAGGCTGATTCGACTCTGGTCGAAGACACATCAGCCCTCGGTCGGACGCACGGGCCGTACGGTTTCGCGACAATGGCCAGGTGAATACAGACGTCGCGCCACCGCTCGGGGGGTGGCAGCAGACCTGGCGACTGGCGGCAGCCGCGGCAGTAGGCACATTGACCTGGCTTTCCATCGGCGTGCTGCTGCACCAGCAGGGGATCGGAACGGGCTCCTGGTACCTCATCGGTGATCCGCTGGTGGCTTTCTGCTGTCTGACGGCGCTTGTGTGGCGTCGGCGGTTCCCGCTCACCGTCGCCATGACCGTCATAGTCGCCTCGCCCGCGTCGGTCCTCGCCACCGGTGCCGTGCTTCTGGCCCTGGCCTCGATCTCCGCCCGCCGCCGTCCGGTGGAGATCGGTGTCGTCGGGGTGGCCTACGTGACCGCGTCACAGGTGGCTGCCGGACTCTACCCGGTCCAAAGCCCGCCCGGCTCGTTGTGGTTCCAGCTCGCGTTCCCGGCACTGACCGCGGGCGTCGCGATGGCCGTGGGCATGGCCATCGGCGCGCGGCGTGTCGAAGTGCGGTCCTTGCGAGAGCGGGCGGAGAGCGCGGAACGGGAACAGACCGCCCGAGCGGCGCAGGCACGGGCTCTGGAACGCAACCGGATCGCCCGCGAGATGCACGACGTGCTCGCGCACCGTATCTCCCTGGTCGCGATGCAGGCCGGAGCGCTGGACCACCGCAGCGACCTCACCGCAGAGGAGAATCGCGTACTGGTCCGCGGCATCGCCGACGGCTCGCACCAGGCCCTGGAAGAACTGCGGGATGTCCTCGGTGTGCTCCGGGCCGACCCGGGCCGCCTCGAACCACCCCAGCCCTCCCTCGATCGCATTCCCGAACTGGTAACCGACGCCCGCACCTCCGGACTGGACGTCACGCTCACCACCACCGTGGCGGGAGAACCGCCCGACGTCACCGGACGTACCTGCTACCGGATCGTCCAGGAAGGACTCACCAACGCCGCCAAGCACGCCCCGGGCGCCCACGTACACATCACCCTCGAAGGAGAAGCGGGCGACAAACTCGACGTCAGCGTCCGCAACTCCCCAGCGACCACAGGAAAGGCACAACCACCGGTATCGGGATTCGGCCTGCTCGGCCTCGCCGAACGCATCAACCTCGCCGGCGGAGAACTCAACCACCACCCCACACCCGACAACGGATACCTCCTCGCCGCACAACTACCCTGGCCTGACCCCACCCACGAAAAGAGAACCTGAGTGGACAGCGAGCGGGAGCCGGTACGTGTCGTCATCGTCGACGACGAACAGCTGGTGCGAATGGCACTGAGGCTCGTCATCGACGGCGAACCGGACCTGACCGTCGTCGCGGAGGCGGCCGACGGTGACGCCGCGATCACCGTGGTGGACGAGCAGCGGCCGGACGTCGTACTGATGGACGTGCGCATGCCTGGCCGCGACGGTCTCAGCGCGACCCGGGAACTCCTCACTCGGCCGGTGCCGCCGAGGGTGCTCATGCTGACCACCTTCGACTCCGACGATCTGGTACTCGGCGCACTGCGCGCCGGAGCCCTCGGGTTCGTCCTCAAGGACACTCAGCCGCCGCAGATGCTCGACGCGGTGCGGACCGTCGCGGACGGCAACCCCGTGCTGTCTCCGGCAGTCACGGCACGGGTGATCGCCGCAGCCACCGGTCCGCAGTCCGCTCACGCTCGCACCTCGTCCCGCGAAGCCGCGCGGAATCAGTTGTCCGTACTGACCGAACGAGAACGCGAGACCGCCCGGGCCATCGCGGACGGACTGGACAACCCAGAGATCGCCCGGCGGCTGCGCATCAGCATCGCGACCGTCAAGGCACACACAGGCAGTCTGTTCGCGAAGCTGGGGGTCGAGAACCGGGTGCAGATCGCCCTCCTGGTCCGCGACGCCGAAGTCTGAAGCCACTGGTGCCCGCACTCGACGACGTTGCCCGCCCTGTCCGTGACCTTTGCAAGGGCTTCACACGCCGGGCTGGGCCACGGCGCACGTTCCGGACCACGGACACCTGGCCGACATCCCCCCGGGGGGAGTACCAGCCGCCCGCCTGCCACGCCTGTGTCCGGCCAGCAGCATCCATAACACGCTCCGGGGCGGGTAGACGCTGCCCATCCCCCTCAAGGGGGAACTGAGAGTACAAAACCATACGACTGAGAGTGACGATCTTCATGTCTCAACCGCTTATGAAGCAGGCGGAGGGGCAGGGACCGGACGACGCTCTGTGTCGGCACCTGGCCTGGAGCGGTTCTCCGCCCCCGGCCGCCCGCGCACGGGCCGAAGCCGACGCACTGCTGTCCGCCCTGCAGTACGCCTATCAGGTGCGGGTGACGCCCCGTGTCGCCGACGACGTCCGGCTCGTGGTCAGCGAACTGGTGAGCAACGCCGCACGGCACGCCCCCGGACCGGGCCGCCTGGACCTCCAGGTGGCCGACCGCGGCCGCACGGTGCGGATCACGGTCCGGGACACCTCCACAGTCATTCCACAGCCCTGGCCGGCCAACCCCCGTCGCCCAGGAGGTCACGGCCTGGAGATCGTCAAGGCGCTCAGCAGGTGCCTCACCGTCCAGCACACGGGCGAAGGCAAACAGATCACAGCGGAGCTGGCCCTCCACCAGAGCCGCACCTCTCCCGGTCCCGACCGGTACCACGTGGACCGAACACCCGACGGCACGTCGGGATAGAGGCAACCGCAGCCTCGCCCGGCACGGCGCGCAGACGCCGGCCCGGCACGGCCGCCGCCCGGCGCGCGCATTTCCCGTCAGCGGCGGTCGTGCTCGGCGCGGAACGTCTGCGCTACATCGCGCAGCTTGATGTTGTGGTGCTGGGAGAGGCGGCGCAGCACGTTGAATGCGTCGTCTTCGCTCATGCGGTGGCGTTCCATGAGGATGCCCATGGCTTCGCCGATGGCGTGGCGGGTCTCCATGGCGTGTTCGAGCTGGTCGATGGTGCGGGCACTGGCCAGGGCGACGGCGGCGTGGGAGGCGAGCATCCAGCCGGCGGTCTCGATGTCCTCGGTGAAGGTGCCGGGGCGGCGGGCGTAGAGGTTCAGAGCGCCGAAGTCTTCGTTGTCGGTGTAGAGGAGGATGCCGGTCATGCTGCCGATACCCAGCTCGCGGGCGGCCTTGGCGTAGGTCGGCCAGTCTGGTCGGGGCCGGGTCATGTCCTCGATCCGGTAGGTGCGCTCGCCGTCCTTGCGGCGGGCCAGGTCGTAACACGGGCCCTCGCCCAGCTCGCCCTGAATGCGGTCGGAGGCTCCCACCATGTCCCCGCACGAGGCCAAGGTGATCGCCTTGCCTTTGCGGACCGCCAGGATCCCGGCCGCGTCGCAGCCCTCGATCAAGTCCACCGCCGCAGCAGAGATCGCGTCCAGCGTCTCCTGGACCGTCTTCTTCTCCAACAGATCCCGGGCCAGCACAGCCATCTGCTCAGCGAACCTCTGCCACTGCATCCCGCCACCACCTGCCTGGGCACACCCGTCGAGCTGTCCACTCACCCTAAGCCGCTCACCACGTCCGTCGTCCAGCTCGCAGGAGGGGTGTCGGATACACATCCGGCCGGGGGTGCCGTATGCCGTGTGCCGGGAAATCCGGTCGGCGGCTCTGTCGTCGATCCAGCAGACACCCACCGTGCTGCCCGCTTGGGGATGTGGCCTTTCCTGCCGATGGACGCCCGCCTCGGCGCGACGGCGTCCGAGCAGTGGGGCACAGGGCGTCACCACGGGCAGGGGCCTGGCGCCCGGCGGCAGCTCATCCAGACTTCACTCGTGCAAGTACGTCAGTCGAGACGAACCCCCTGAGGGTCAGGTGCCACGAGTCGTGGGCGGTCGGCGAGGGTGGTCGTCCCCTCCAGGGTCCGTTTTCCGTGGAGACGGGAATGCCGCATACATGCGAAAGCATGGGAGGCCCCAGTGACCACCTCGTACCACGACCTGCTCGGCTGGTCGCCCGAGGCCGTCGTCCTCGACTGCGAAGGCACCCTGATGGACACTGAACGCCACTGGCAGGAGGCTCGCAGCCGGGCGCCTTCCGGGAGCACGGGCTCCTGCCGCCGTCCGGGGCGCAACAGGCCCTTGGCCTGCAGGGCTGCTCGCACACTTCCACCTCGTGGTCCCCGACGCCCGGGACCGCCTGCGCCCCAAGCCGCATCCCGACGTGTACGCCGTGGCGGCCCGGCTCTGCGGTCTCCCCGCGCACCGGGCGCTGGCGGTGGAGGACTCCCTCACCGGTGGGGAGGCGCCCGCCCGGCGAGGAAGGTCACCACCGCGGCCGGGAGCGTGGAGGCGAAGGCTCCGTGGGTGAACGACAAGCGCACCGACCTCGACGCGGGCGACCGCGAGCGGTTCTCCTCGACGATCTGCCGCGAAGCCCAGCGGCCCTCGAAGATCAGCGAGGTGCTCGGCTCAGCTGGCCGTGCGTCCCCACTGGGATCCGATCTGCTGCCACTCGTCCTCCCACGCCGTGCGACGCCGACGGTTGAGGACCAGCCTGGCCCCGTAGTAGCCGGCAGCCGCCGCCGTGACGACGGCGAACGACGAGGCGGCGCCCATGAAGGCGGCGTCCACGCCTGCCTGTGACACGGTCGGCGGCGCGGGCGTCAAGTGGTTCTGCCGGTCCGTCCAGACCGACACTCGGGAACCCGCCTTGAGTCCTCCCTCGACCGCGGCCTTGCCCGAGTGCCGTGTACCGTCGGACGCCGTCCAGCGCACGGTCGCGTCGACGCGGCCCCCCGTCGTCCCGTCGGCCAGAGCGTTGTGGGGCACGTCCGACACGAGCGTTGCGGTGACGGCATGGCGTTCCGCGCGTCGCTGCGCGGCGCTGTGGGCGGAAACCTGTGCCCCGAGCACTCCTGCGACGGGGCCCACCAGAGCGATGACGAGCCAGACGATCAGCAGGATCCACGCCTCGAGCACGTCCTCGCGACGACGCAACGGATTGCGGCGCCAGCGCCACAGAGACCGTCGAATGGTCCTGTTCCCGCGCATCGTGACCACCTCCAGCTGTCGTCTCCAGCCTCACGCCGTGGCACCTCGTGCAACAGGGGCCCTTCGGGCACCGCCCGCGTTCTTCATGGGCCGTCCGGC
Source organism: Streptomyces rochei (assembly GCA_002155895.1). GTDB lineage: Bacteria > Actinomycetota > Actinomycetes > Streptomycetales > Streptomycetaceae > Streptomyces > Streptomyces rochei. Next base: position 23,301 of record MUMD01000192.1, on the reverse strand, counting down.
CGTGATCGTCCGGAGTGCTCCGGAGGACGTCTGCGGCGCGTCGACGCGCGGACGGCCGCCGAGGAGATCGCCTGTCGACGCCCGCAGAGGGCCGACGGCGCCGTTCTGTCAGGTCACCGCCGTGCTCATGGGGGACCGGCCGCGCTCCTCACCTTCGTGCGCGCGTGAAGAGGGCCGTTCGGCACCACGTCGGGACCCTCAGCCGTCTAGTGAGGACGGCGCCGACGCGTAACCCTGGGAGGGAGCCTCATCGACTGAGAGGGACGGTCATGTACGCACACATTGGCGACCGGCTTGTCGTCGAGAGCCCTTCCACCGGTGTCACTCGGCGGGACGGTGAGATAGTCGGCCTGTACCACGACGACGGAACGCCCCCGTACGACGTGCGCTGGTCGGACACGGGGGACGTCACGCTGGTGTTCCCCGGCCCCGACGCGCATGTGGCCCAGCTCGGGGAACCGCAGCGGCCGATGCCTCAGACGACGCTGACCGCTGACCGGACTCATCATGGTTCGCTGCACGGCGGTGACGCTGGGGACGTCGGCCGGCGCCTGGCCGCAGCCCGTCGCCGCAAAGGGCTCAGCGTCGAAGCAGTGGCCGAGAGAGCACGCATGGCACCCGGCTATCTGTCCTACTTGGAGACGCATACCGCCGACCCGGGCTCCGGCACCCTGATGCGGCTGGCGGACGCCTTGGGGACGACGTACGCCGCATTGCAGGGAGGTGGCACGGACCGACCGCCCGGGCGGGGATCGGCGCTGCGCGACCCGCACCTGCTCGACCTGGGCGAAGAGGAGTGCCGGGGCCTGCTCTCCAGCCACGGAGTGGGACGCATCGCGTTCACTTCGGAACACGGTCCTGCCGTGTTCCCGGTCAATTACGAGATGACGAACGGGATCGTGGCCTTCCGTACCGCCCCCGACTCGACAACGGCCTCGGCCGTGGACCAGCAGGTCGCCTTCGAGGTCGACCAGGTGGACGATGCCATGAGCCAGGGATGGAGTGTCCTGGTCGTGGGGCGTTGCCGGGCCGTGACAGATCCCGTTGAAGCGGAACGGCTGGACGAGGCCGCGCACACCAGGCCGTGGGCGGGGGGACGGCGGATCGACTGGCTCGCCGTGGACATAGAACGTCTGACCGGGCGGCGCATCACCTCGGCAGCCGAGTCGTGAGCGGTGCGCCGTTGGGCGGCAATGGAATCGACTCGGCCGACTGACGAAGCCGACCGGACGAGACCCCGTCGGGAGACATGATGAAACTGCACACTCGTTGCGGCCGCACGATCAACGTCACACGATTCGCGCCCCAAGGACTGCCCGCGCAGATGGGACGAGTCGTCCTGGACACGTCGTTCTCCTCCCACGACGCGGAAGAACTCTGGGCATCGCTCACCACTGAGGAGGCGCGACGCCTGGCGGGGCTGCTGCTGTACCAGGCCGCGGCCGTGGATCCGGGAGCCCCGGAGGCACCGGGGGTGGTCGAGGTGCTGCCTGTGGCCGGGGACGCCTACGCGATACGGATCCGCGGGCACGAGCTGACCGTCGACCAGCCGCTCACCGACGGAGGGAAGGACACCGCTCCGACACCCGTGGAGCTGTTCGTCGCGGCGGTGGCCTCGTGCGCAGCCCACTACGCCGGACGCTTCCTCGACCGGCACGGTGCCGGCCGTGCCGGCCTCCGGGTCCGCGCTCAGTTCCGAATGGCGGCCGACCGGCCGGCCCGGGTGGCTTCTCTGTCCTTGACCGTGGTGGCACCACAGCTGCCGACGGAGAGACTGGCTGCCCTGCGTGCGGTGGTGTCCCACTGCACAGTGACGAACTCGATGGCCAGTCCCCCGGAGATGGAGCTACGGGTTTCGAGGGACGGTGGCGTGTAAACGCCGTAGACCACCTCGGCAGCGACGGTGGAGTGCTGATCGTCGACGAGACCGGCTTCATGAAGAAAGGCTGGTCCTCGGCGGGCGTGCAGCGGCAGTACACCGGCACCGCCGGACGTATCGAGATCAGTCAGGTCGGCGCCTTCCTCGCCTACGCAACCGGCCGGGGACGGGCGTTGATCGACCGACGGCTCTACGTGCCCGAACATTCTTGGTGCACCGATCCCGAACGCCGTCAGGCGGCCGGCATTCCGACGCCGCCCGCTGGGTCACCGGTCAGATTATCGACGCGAGCGGTGGCCTGTTCCTCGGCCCACGCGTCTGACCGACGAGGGCTGAGCGAAGGTCGCGCAGGTGTAGTTCCACCTAGCCTTCCGGCTTCGCGGCCGTTCGAATTCTCCGGCGTCGCGAGCGGTGCCCGATCTCGTGTACAGGTGCTGTCGGTTCTCGGGTTCTGGCTCGCTCTCCGTGAGGCGCGCACGCTGCGTGGCGGCTGACGCTCGGATCGGGCTCCGGGAAGTTGCCCGAAGATGACCATGCCTGATCTCGGCTCGGCTCACGTGATGCGGTGTTCGATGTTCATGAGAAGCGACAGCGTTCTCTCCGTTCCGGTCTGCGGCGGATCCGCCGCAGACCGAAGTCCTGGACGTCGTCCGGGGCGGGCGGATGTCACTTGTGTTGCACGCCGTGACCACCGTCCAGGGGCGCCAGCCGCCGGCTGAGCTCAAGGACCTTCGCGATGGTCCGGGGGTCGTCGGCAGCACGAAAAACGGGGGTCGGGCGGACCCCCGGCCCGATGAGTACGCCGGTCTGCCCGTCGAGTGAGCCATCGGTGGCCGCGAAGACCGACGGCGAGGCGGCCACCGACGCGGGGCCGGCGGTGGCACGTGCGAAGGTCCGGCGCACCAGCGGCCACAGCAGGCGCAGGGGCGGGGAGACGATCTTCGGTGAGGTCATGGTGCCGTCGGTCATGCTGGTGGCGGCGCCGCCGGGGTCGGCCGCGAAGACGGTGACGCCGGTGCCGCGGAGGCGTTCGGCCAGATGAAGGGTGTAGGCGAGATTGGCGAGCTTGGCTCGGCCGTACCAGTGGAAGCCGTAGTAGCCGCCCGGCGGTTCCACAGCGTCGAAGGTGCGCCTGGCGGCCTTGACGGCGGCGGAGGTGACGTTGACGATCCGGCTCGGTGCGGCCGCCTGGAGCCGGTCGAGCAGCAGCTCGGTCAGCAGATACGGCGAGAGGTGGTTGACGGCGAAGGACGACTCGATGCCGTCGACGGTCTGGCGGCGTTGGGTGAACATCGCACCGACGTTGTTGACCAGCACCTTCAGCGGACCCTCGGCTGCCAGGTGCGCGGCCAGCGCCCGCACCTGGTCGAGCGATGCGAGGTCGGCGGTCACGAATTGCGGTGCGGCTCCGGTCGCGACTGCCGCGATCTCCTTGATGGCACTCGTGCCGCGCTCGGCGTTGCGGCCGACCACCGTCACGGCGTACCCCTGCCGCGCGAGTCCCTTCGCGGTCTCCAGGCCGATGCCTCCGGTCCCCGCCGTCACGACTGCCCGCTCGCTCATGACCCCGCCCCTCACTGCCGCACATCAAGTGGATAGTTATCCGTTTCGATGGGCGCACGCTAACACAATCGGATAGCTATCCGGTTGGTGCGGGGGAGACGAACAGCCCGACGGACCGCCGGACTGACACGGGCAGGAAACGAGGTGCGCCGCCGTCAGCGCGGCGGGCGCAGACCCTCCAGCAGAACGTCCAGGTAGAGGTTCCGGCGTGCACCGCCCCCGGTGTGCACCGCATGGTGCACCCCGCACAGCAAGCGGCGCACGTCCTCGGCATCGACACCGTCTCGGATCGCGCCACTCAGACGGGCGCGGTCCAACAGTCCGGTGACCGCCTGGTCGAGCTCGGCCCTCATGTCCGAGGTCTGCGCACTGGCGTCGGCAGCAGATTCCAGCACGGCTGCGAAGTCCGAATCGTCGAGCATGCGGTCCAGCGCGAAGCGCAGCAGACGGTGCAGGCCCGCGCGCGGGTCGTCGACGGCGACCGCCGCCTGCGCCTCCGCGATCAGTTCCCGGAAGCGTTCCGCCGAGAGCGCCTCGACCAGCGCGTGGCGGTTGGGAAAGTGCCGGTAGACCGTCCCGACACCCACCCCGGCAAGCCGGGCGATGGCGTTCAGCTGCAGTGACGTGTCACCAGCGGCCAGTCGCTCACGGGCGATCCGCAGGATCCGGGCGCGATTGCGCACCGCATCCGCCCGCAGCTCCGTCTCCTGCCCCACCTTCGGTGTCACCGCCCCAGCATAAAAGAGGTCCCCACTAAGGCGTTGGACGTGGCGGTGGGTGATCAGGCAGAAAGCGAGGCTGAGGAACGCTTCGTGGATGTCGTCGCGTCGTTCCCAGCGGATGCGCAGGCGGCGGAAGCCGTGGAGCCAGGCGATCGTGCGCTCGACGACGTAGCGGAGCACGCCCAGGCCGGTGCCGTGTGGCTCGCCTCTCTTCGCGATCACAGGGCGGATGCCTCGTTGCCAGAGCAGGCGGCGGTATTTGTCGTGGTCGTAGCCGCGGTCGGCCAGCAGGGCGTCGGGGCGTCGGCGGGGTCTGCCGACCTGGCCCGCGACGGCGGGAGATCCTGTCGAGCGGCGGCTCGAGTTGGGACTGACGGTTTCCCATGCCCAGAGATGCGAGCAGAGAGACCCGACGGTCTCATGATCAGCAGCTTTTGTCAGAGCCAGTGAGTCGCCCGCGAGCGAGGCGATCAGCCCGTGACCTCACCCGAGCGTTCCTGATCCCCGGCGGCTCAGCGCGCGGAGTCCGCTTCTGGCCCCTGCCGGACGACGACGACCGGGCAGGATGCGTGCTGAGCACAGCGCTGGCTGACCGAACCGAGCATGGCCCGGGCGAACGCGCCCCTGCCGCGGCGGCCCACCACGAGGAGGTCGGCCCCTTCCGAGGCGCGGATCAAGATCTCCGACGGGTCACCCTCGACGAGTACCTCCTTGAGACCCGGCGGCCGTTCGCCCGGGAAGATGGCATGCAGTTCGTCGGAGAACCGCTCACGGGCCTGCTGCAGGTCGAAGTCGGGGTCGATGGCGGGACCGGTGAAGCCCGCCGCGGACGGTGTGTCCCACACGTGGACCGCCTCCACGACACCGCCGATGGTGCGCGCGTACCGATCCGCCCAGCGCAGCGCGGCGTAGGAGGAAGGGGACCCGTCCACGCCCACGACCACGCGTGCTGCCGGCTCCGGTGATTGCATGGCCACCTCACTCGTACGTGCTTCCCGTCTCTGTCCACGCTGCCCGCTGTCGGCGTAATGCGCCAGCCGACTACATCGGTGGTTGACGCCGTGCAGCCGGTGCCCCGCGGGCGCCGGGGAGGAAGTGCGAGGCGAGCAGTTGTTCCCGAAGCCTTTCCGCCAGCCCGGACAGCCGCTCCGAGATCATGGCCCGCCCCGGCTGAGGAGCGCGTAGCCGGAGCGTCTCGGAGGGAAGAGCCGCCAGGTCCGCCGTCAGGCGGACTCGTGCGGCGGGCAGAGTGTCCGGCGGGCTCGAGCGACGTCCGTCGCGCATCAGCGTGCGAAGGAGTGGTTCCGCACCGGCCGGTGCGTCTTCCTCCCGCAGGGCGATGATGTCCGGGTGGCCCGGACGTCGGTACACCTGCTTGCTCCCCGGCAGCGTCGTCTTGCCCGACGCCAGTTTCATGACCGGGTGGCCGTCGTACTCCACGAGCTTGTAGGCGGAATCGAGGTAGGGAGCGTCGGCGGAGGTGCCGACACGGGTGCCGACCGCGTAGACGTCGATGGGCGCGCCCGAGCGGACCAGGGCGTCGACCCGGTACTCGTCGAGGCCACCGCTGGCTATGACGCGCACGCCGGGCAGGCCGGCGGCGTCCAGTTCGCTTCGGGCCCGCCGGGAGAGATCATCCAGGTCACCGCTGTCGAGCCGGACGGCGCAGCCCGGTCCCCGCTCCAGGTCACGCAGGACCCGGGCCGCTGTGCGTACCCCGCGCACCGTGTCGTACGTGTCCACCAGGAAGGTCACGGGCCCGGGATGGGTGCGGGCGAAGGCGCGGAAGGCAGCCTCCTCGTCGGGGAACGCCTCGACGTAGGAGTGGGCCATCGTGCCGGACGCGGGCAGCCCCCATCGGACGGCCGCGGCCACGTTGCTGGTGCCCGCGAAGCCTGTCAGCGCCGCGGTGCGGGCGGCCTGCAGTCCGGCGCACGTGCCGTGCGTGCGGCGCAGCGAGAAGTCGACCACCGGGTGCCCGGCAGCAGCCAGGACGGAGCGGACCGCTTTGGACGCCACGGTCGTCTGGTGCGAGATCTGGTTGAGCAGAAACGTCTCGACCAATTGGGCCTGCGCGATCGGAGCGGTCACCTCCAGGAGTGGCTCCCCCGCGTACACGATCCGTCCCTCGGGCACGGCGCGCACCTCGCCGGTGAACGTCATGCCACTCAGGGGAGCGACGTCGGCGGTGGGCCGACGCAATGCGGAGGCGAACACCTCCAGGTCGGCGGCGGTGACGTGGAAATCACTGAGGTAGTCGAGTGCCGGTTCCGTCCCCGCGCTCACGAGGAAGCCCCGTTCGGGAGGCAGTGAGCGGACGAAGAGGCTGAAGGTCGCCGATCGGTTCATGTCCTCACGCAGATACGACAGGGCCATGGTGACTTCGTAGAGGTCGGTGGTGGTCACTTCCGACATCGCAGTCACCTGCTCGCGACGGTCGAGGTCCCGGTCCGAGTCCAGTCTCGCGCACTGTCGCAATGCGGGGAAGGGTCGCACGGCCCTCCCCGCGGACCGTGACGGGTCGCGCGGCCGCTCCCCACGCCTTCCGCCAGCGACCGGTCCCGGAAGTGCGGGCGGGAGGGTGAGACGACCAGCGCGTTGCAAGGGACTGCCGGCCCTGTCCGTCCTGCCTGCCCGTGCACCGCTGTCCGGATGCCGACTGTGGTGCGCGGAAAGTCGTCGGGTCAGTAGATCCAGAACCGCCTCGCCCGCTTGAGGGGGCGGGCGGCCGGTGGCGTTCATGAGGGGGTCCTGCGCATCGCCCGGCGGCAGCATCGACCGGGCGGACGCCTCGGTGGGACCCGGGCCGTCGGCCGGCCCGGCTCGGCCGTGGCCGGTCGCCTGTCGGTCGCCCGGAACATCGGCTAGTACGGCATGGGGCGTCCCGATGGTGTACGCAGGTCGGGTGGATCGGGGCGGCGCGGAGGGCGCGGGCGCCTTGTCATCTGGAGCCGTCCCATGACGATCGCCTCGTCTCGCGTTGGTCCCCTGTTTCACAGCCTCACTCGCGTGCGGGAACCGGTCCAGGGACCTCAGGGTTCATGGCGCGGCCCGCTCGGCCTCGTCCGGGGACTGAAGGTCCCTTCCCTGTGGCACCGGGCAGTCCCTGCCATGTGGGCCGTGGCGGTGCGACCGTGGAAATGGCAACCCACGCTGCACGAGGTGGCTGGAAGAGAGAAGGCGGTGGGGATGATGGCACTTCCCCTGGTTGTGGGCGTCGACGGGTCGGACGGCAGTGTTCTGGCCATCGACTGGGCGGTGGACGAGGCGCTGCGTCGAGGGCTTCCGCTGCGCCTGGTCTACGCCTCTTTGTGGGAGCGGTACGAGGGCGTCCTGCCGACCATGAGTCGGGAGCGTTCCTCGGCGCAGGTGATGGCGGACAACATCGTCGGAACTGCCGTCGAACGTGTCCGGCGATACGATCCCGGCCTGAAGGTCTCCACGGACACGGTGCCTGCCGAAGCGGTGTCGGCGCTGCTAGCCGAAGGGATGCACGCCACCGCCGTGGTCACCGGATCACGAGGACGTGGGGAACTCAAGGGAGCACTGCTCGGCTCGGTCAGCCTGGCCGTCGCCGCCCGGTCCGACTGCCCCGTGATCGTCGTCCGAGGTGACAAGTCGGCGTTGTCAGGCGCTCACGAGCGCGTCCTCCTGGGCGCAGGCGATCCCGACACAAGCCGGGAGGCGGTTCGCTTCGCATTCGAGGCGGCCGAGACGAGGGGCTGCGAGCTGGATGTGGTGCGGGCCTGGCGGTGCCCGGAGTACGAGAGCACCGACGTCGGGGCACCGGCTGGTTCCGAGCATCAGCACGAGGAGCGGGCTTCCGCTTTGATCGACACTTTGATCGCCGAAGCGGTGACGGCACATCCGAGCGTGCGACTGCGCAGGGCGACGGTCGAAGGGCCGGCGCGAAAGGTGCTGGTGGCGCGGTCGGCCGCCGCCGATCTGGTCGTCGTGGGTGCCCGGCACAGGGCGGGTCACTTCGGTCTCCAGCTCGGACGCGTCACTCACACCCTGCTGCAACACGCGGCCTGCCCGGTGGCAGTGGTCCCACAGGCGGCGTGACACCTGCCGGACCATCCGGTGCGCGGTGCCGCAGACCGGCGCCGCGCACCGGATGGACGACTGGCCCTGGCCCCGTTCCCGCGCTGCGTGCGGACGTGGCAGTGCCGGACGTGCGCATGCCGGGCCCGGCCTGTCTGAGGCTGGCCTCGTTCGACGATGAGGAAACGTTGCTCGACTCGATCATGGCGGGCGCGGCCGGGTACGTCCTGAAACAGATCGAGGGCTCCGATTGGGTCTCCGCCGTGCACACCGTGGCCCGCGGCCAGTCGTTGCTGGACCCGAGCGCCACGGCGAAACCGGTGGCGCGGCTGCGGGTGGTGAGGAACGAAGGGAGGCGCCGGAAGCGATGCCCGGTCTGACCGAGCGCGAGCGGGACCTTCCGGCCCTCATCGGAGAGGGCCTGACCGACCGGCAGATCGGCCAGCGCCTCGACCTGGCCGAGAAGACCGTCGAGAACCCGGTGTGGCGTCGCGCCCGGCCTGTCAGAGTGCGCGTCTTCCGGAAGCGACCGGACTTTCCCTGTAGGGACCACCTCATGGCGCGCATGAGCACCCTCGCAGGACCACGGGCTTCCACCTTCTTCCTGTGGGCAGGACCTTCGGCCTCGGCTACGCCACCCCGTCCCACCAGGGCTGGATCGACCAGGGCTCGCCGACCGAAGGCCTACTCGGCAAAGTCGTCGTCCGCCCGATGGAGTGCACCCTCCACGGTGGGCCGGCGCGGCCCGGGCGGACTGGCTGTTCGCGATGCTGGGTCGGCTCGGCGTCGGTGTCGCGCTGACCACCCGGTGGCACTGCGTCTCGGGGCCCGCGCGGGCACCGTCATGATGACGCTATGTGGATGGTCCCGGCCGCTGCATCCGCCTGCGGCCCACTCGGCCTCGGTCGGTTGTGGGCCCGTCGTCCGGTCGTCCGCGACCGGAAGTGGCTGCGTTGAACGCGGGTGTGTTGCGTGGGACGGGCCCGGCGACGGGCTCGCTCTACGGGTAGGCCGAAAGGGACTCTCGGCCGCGACCGGGGACCTGCGGTCCCTGTTCCTGGGACCGGACGCGGGACACGCTGGAATCAGAAGACCGACCCAGGAGGTGGGCAGCATGACGCGCACGATCACGGTGGGGATCGACGGCTCACCTGAGAGCCGCGCCGCCGCCGAGTGGGCGGCCCGCGAGGCCGGGTTGCGCGACCTGCCGGTTCGGCTGCTGCACGTGTGGGAGCCGGTTCCAGCGCCCATGGCCGAGGACCCGATCCTCGGCACCGAAACCCACCAGTACTGGACCCGGCAAGTCCCACGGAAGATGGGCGAAGGGCTCCGACTGCGCCACCCCGGTCTTGAGGTGAGCTGCGACCAGCGGTCCGGCCCACCGGCAAACACGCTGGTCGAAGCCATCGAGGAGGCGGAACTGCTTGTCCTCGGTTCGCGCGCCCTGAGCGGACTCGGTGGGTTCCTCGTCGGTTCTGTCGGACAGTCCGTGATCGCCCAGGCCGAGATCCCCGTGGTCCTCGTACGGGCCGGTGAGATGGCGGCCGACGAACACGTCCTGGATCCCGCAGGGATCCCGTCCGCGGCCACCGCTTTCCGGCCGGTCGTGGTCGGCATCGGCATCGACAGCCCTGACGACAACGTGCTCGCCTTCGCTTTCGAGGAGGCACAGCGCCGCAGAACGGCGTTGCACGTGGTCAGCGGCTGGCAACTGCCGCCCTACTACCCCTATGTGCTGGCCGCCGGGTCCCTGCCCGACGAGGGGGTGGCCCGCAGGAAGGCGGCCGACCTCACCCGGGTGATCCTGCCCTGGCGGCAGAGGTACCCGGGCGTCGAGGTCATCGAGGTGTCCCGCTCCGGCAGCCCCGCCCGCCACCTGGTCGACGTCGCACACGACGCGTCCCTGGTGGTCGTCGGCAGGCGCATCCGCCGCAACCCGTTCGGCGCCCACATCGGCGCCGTCACCCATGCGGTGCTGCACCACGCCACCGCACCCGTCGCCGTCGTCGCGCACCCCTGACGGGTCCCCATCGCGAGGAGGAGGCGTCATGTATCTGCCACTGGTGGCCGGCGTGGACGGCTCCGAACCCAGCCTGCGGGCCGTCGACTGGGCCGCCGACGAGGCCGCCTTGCACGGGGTGTCCCTCCTCGTGCTCTATGGAGCCCTGTGGGAGCGGTATGAAGGATCGGCGCTCGCCCGCGAACTCGGCAAGCCGATCGCGCGGGTGGAAGCTGAGGACATCCTCCGGGCTGCCGCCGAGCGCGCCCGACGTCGGCGCCCCGACCTCCTCGTCACCACCGAAACGGTGCCCGACGAGGCTGAGCATGGTCTGGTGTGCGCGGGACGCAACGCGTCCATGATCGTCGTGGGCAACCGCGGCCGCAGTGGCGTCGCGGACAGGCTGCTGGGCTCCGTCAGCCGGACCGTGGCCGCCGCGAGCGACTGCCCGGTCGTCGTGCTGCGCGGCAACCACGACGACCGAGCTGTCGCCGGACGGCACGGAAGGATCATTGTCGGTCTCGGCGACGCACCGACGTCCGTCCTGCAGTTCGCCTTCACTGAGGCACGCCTGCGGCGCGTGCCGCTGACCGTCGTGCGGGCGTGGCGCTGCCCCGCCCATGAGACGGTTGATCACCCACTGCTGACGGGGGAGCCCGCCCGGTTGTACGAGGAGCGGGCAGCCAAGGAGCTGGAAGCGGCCTTGGAGTACGCACCGTCCGACATCGCTGTGCGTCGGCGCACCGCCGAGGGCCCGGCCCGCAGCGTGCTGCCCGCTGCTTCCTCCGGGGCCGACCTGATGGTGATCGGCCGTCGCGCCCATGGACGGCTCGGCCGGGTCGCCCACTCCGTACTGCACCGCTCGGCCTGCCCGGTCGTCGTCGTGCCGGAGCAGCGGTGAGCCCGACGCCCGGCTACCGGGCCGCCTTCACCGGAGTGATGGAGCGACGGGGCCGTTCGAAGCAACCCGGCCCCGGCGAGAGGAGAGATCGATGACGGATGCTCTGGGACGTCCCTCGATCCACGCCCTGCTGGCGGACGGCACCACCGTCCGTATCCGCGCCGTGGAACCCGAGGACCACGATCAGCTCCATCGGCTCTACGAGGAGATGTCACCCGAGAACCTGCGGATGCGTTTCTTCGCCGTGAGTCCTCACTCCGCCGCACTCGCCGCAGACCACGCCTGTGAGCCGCCCCGCGCAGGCCACCGGGCGCTTGTGGCGGAGCTGCGGGGGCGGATCATCGGCCTCGCGGAGTACGACGAAGGGGAGGAGCGGGGATCGGCCGAGCTGGCCGTCGCCGTCGCGGACCGCTTGCACCACCACGGCGTGGGCACCCTGCTCATCGAGCACCTGGCGTCCGCCGCCCGGGCCGACGGCCTCACGTGTTTCGTGGCCGACGCACTCAGCGAGAACCGGGAAGTGCTCCGTCTGTTCACCGATCTAGGGCTGCGCGTCACCCACCGCACCGACGGACCCGAGACACGCTGCACCATCGCGCTCGATCAGGACGACACCTATCTGGAGGCGGTGGAGAACCGCGGGCGCACCGCGGACGTGGCCAGCATGGAACCTCTGTTCAGGCCGCGGACGGTCGCCGTCGTCGGGGCCGGCCGACGGCCCGGCTCCGTGGGACGCGCCGTGCTCCGCCACCTGCGTACCGGCGACTTCACCGGCCGGTTGTTCGCCGTGAACCCGCATGCCCACGCACTCCTCGGCGTTCCGTCGTACCCCGCGGTCACGACGCTGCCCGTCCCGCCCGACCTCGTCGTGATCGCCACCCCGGCCGCCGCCGTGCCGAGCGTGGCGGAGGACTCCGGGAAGGCGGGCGCGCATGCCCTGGTGGTCGTGTCGGCAGGTCTTGACCCCGCTCAGGCACAGGCACTGCTCACCGCGTGCCGCACCCACGGTATGCGTCTGGTCGGCCCGAACTGTCTGGGTGTCGCCAACACCGACCCGGCGCTGCGGATGGACGCGACCTTCGCCGCCGCACATCCGAGCCGCGGGACCGCGGGTATCGCCGTCCAGTCCGGCGGTGTCGGCATCGCCCTGCTCGACGGGCTGTCCCGCCTGGGTATCGGGGTGTCGACGTTCGCCTCGCTCGGCGACAAGTACGACGTCAGCGGCAACGATCTGCTCCAGTGGTGGGAGAACGACGGCGTCACCGATCTCGCTCTGCTGCACCTGGAGTCCTTCGGCAATCCGCGGGCTTTCTCCCGTACCGCCCGGCGGGTCACCCGCCGGATGCCGTTGCTGACCGTCGACGCCGGCCGCACCGACGCGGGCCGTCGTGCCGCCGCCTCGCACAGTGCCGCCGCGGCCACCGGCACCCTGACCAGGCAGGCGCTGTTCACCCAGGCCGGCATCACCGCGACCCGCTCCATCGGAGAACTGCTGGAGACGGCAGCCCTGTTCCATGCTCAGCCTCTGCCCGCCGGGAACAAGGTCGCCGTCGTCACCAACGCGGGCGGGGCCGGTGTACTGGCCGCGGACGCGTGTGTGGAGGCGGGACTCCTCCTGCCTGCTCCCACCCCCGAACTGGTTCAGGACCTGCTTGCCGTGCTGCCCGACGGGGCCGCCGTCGGCAATCCGGTGGACGTCACCGCCGCTGTCACCGAGGACGAACTGCGCGATTGCCTCGACCGGCTCACCACCCACCGCGGTGTCGGCGCCGTCGTGGTCGCCCTCGTCCCCACGGCTGTGGCCGCCGCGACCGGTGACGACCTGGCACGAGCCGTCACCCAGGGCCCCGGCAGACGGCGCATCCCTGTCGTCCTGGTCCGCCTGGAACAGGACGTGCCCGTGCGCTTGCTGCCGGCCGGCGAAGGCGGAGCGATTCCCTCCTACGCCGAACCGCACGCGGCGGCACGCGCGCTGGCCCACGCCGCCCGCCGGACGGCCTGGCTGGCCCGCCCGCCCGGCACCAGGCGGACCCCGGACGGCATCGACACCCGACGCGCGCACGCCCTGGCCGACGGCTGGCTCACCGCACACCCGGACGGCGGCTGGCTCGGACCGCGGACGTGCGCCGAACTCCTGAAGTGCTACGGCATCCCCCAGTCCCCATGGGCGTGGGCGGAGACCGAGGACGACGCCGTACGTGCCGCGGAGCGTCTGGGCGGCCCGGACGGCCGGGTCGTCCTGAAGGCGTACTGGCCGGGACTGGTGCACAAGAGCGCGCAGCGTGCCGTTCATCTCGATCTGCGGGGCGAATCCCAGGTACGGGGCGCCTACCGGGACCTCCGGACACGCTTCGCCGGGCTGATGAGCGGGGCCCTCGTGCAACCGCTGGCGGAACGTGGCACCGAACTGCTCGCCGGTGTCGTCCAGGACCAGGTCTTCGGACCGCTGGTCGTATTCGGACTGGGCGGCACCGCCACGGAGGTGTTCGCCGACCGGGCAGCCCGTCTCGCCCCGCTCACCGACCTGGACGTGCACGACCTGATCACCTCACCGCGCTGTGCTCCGCTGCTCTTCGGCTCGGCCGGCTCGGACCCCGTCGACCTCGACGGCCTGGAGCAACTGCTCCACCGGCTCTCCCGGATGTCCGAGGACCTGCCGCAGCTGGCCGAGGCCGACTTCAACCCGGTCCTCGCGACATCCGGTGGGCTCATGGTCCTGGACGCCCGTGCACGCCTGCTGCCGTGCCGTCCGCAGGACCCGTATCTGCGCCGCCTCCGCTGAGGAGACAGCACTGAGCAGCGGACCGACCCTCTGAAGAGGGTGACCCGGCATGTCGGAGATGGTGCGTTCGTCAGCGGTGGGCCGCTCGACGCCGCGGCTGAGCGGGCCACGGCGGCATCGGCCCGTTCGGCGCATCCGGCCAAGGAGTGCGGGGCCGGAGGAGTTCGAGCCGTTCGACGTCGTGAGCCGGACGCGGATCGGCTTCCGTGCGACTCAGGGAGCACATGACGCACCTTCTGGGTCGGTGGCGGCTGTCACCACCTGCACCGCGACTGCATCGCGCACTCACCGGGTGGGGCAGAGGCACACGGTTCCGGCCGGCAGGGTCGGCCGGCCTTGACCGGAGGCCGACGGGGCCGACAGGCCGGGCGCGAGGGCCGACCGGCCCAAGCGCGTGCGCGTACTCCGGGAGAGTCTGGAGTCGTGGAGCAATCCCCGTCGCACCGACGGTCGAGGGCCCGCCCGGCGAAGACTGGTCAGTGAGGCTCCGGATGCTCCCGAGCGAAGAGAGGGTGAGCATCGCGATGAAGGGTTACGTGTTCCACGGGCCGGGCCGGTCCGCGTGGGAGGACATACCCGACCCGGACCTCAAGGACCCTACCGACGCGGTGGTCCGGGTCGACGCCGTCACCATCTGTGGGACGGACCTGCACATCCTGAAAGGGGACGTTCCCGAGGTGCGCCCCGGAACCGTCCTCGGCCACGAGGCGGTCGGCGAGATCGTCGAGGTCGGCACGGACGTGCGCACCGTACGTCCGGGAGACCGCGTCCTGGTTTCCTGCATCACCGCCTGCGGAAGGTGCCGCTACTGCCGTGAGGGCGTGTACGGCCAGTGCCTCGGCGGAGGGGGCTGGATCCTCGGCCACCTGATCGACGGCACACAGGCGGAGTACGTACGTGTTCCGTACGCGGACCTCTCCGTGCACCCTCTGCCTGGCGCGGTCACCGATCAGGACGCCGTACTGCTGGCCGACATCTTCCCGACGGCCTACGAGGTGGGTGTGCTCAACGGGAGCGTCCGCCCCGGTGACACCGTCGTCGTGGTGGGCGCCGGGCCCATCGGACTGGCCGCCGTCGCCACGGCACGGCTGTTCGCGCCCGAGCGCATCATCGCCGTGGATCTGGCCGGTGCTCGGCTGGAGGCCGCCAGGAAACTCGGTGCCGACGCGGTGGCCGACGCCCGGGAGACCCCGGAGCAACTGGTCGCCGACCTGACCGGGGGACTCGGCGCCGATGTCGTCATCGAGGCCGTGGGCGTACCCGAGACGTTCGAGATGTGCACCCGCATGGTGCGCCCGGGCGGGCACGTCGCCAACGTCGGCGTGCACGGCAAGCCGGCGACCCTGCACCTGGAAGACCTGTGGATCAAGAACGTCACGATCACCACCGGCCTGGTCGACACCCGCTCCACACCCACGCTGCTGCGCATGGCGGCGTCCGGTCGCCTTCCCACGGCCCAGCTGGTGACCCACACCTTCCCGCTGGAGCGCATGGAAGAGGCGTACGGGGTCTTCGCCGGCGCCGCGGACACCGGAGCGCTGAAGGTGGTCCTCGGCGGTCCGCGCCGGGAAGTCGTCGCACCCAGGACGGTGTGAGGCGGCGCACGCGGGCTGGACCGTCGTCGTCACCGGGCTCACTTCCGTGGTGACCGAATCCGCCGATCACGACCGGCTGAAGAGGGTCGGCCCTTGTCCGTGGGTAGCCTGGCCCGACGAGGTTCTCGTCCGGATCGAGCCGGAAATGGTCACCGGACGCGAACTCCTGGGTGGGCGGACCAGGTACCGGCTGTCCCTTCCCTCCTGAGCTGCATCGGCCCTGAGCTGCACCGGCGAAGGCCAGCCGGGTCGGCGCGCACCACGTGCCGGCTACGGGTGTGCGCGGCCGCACGCTGCATGCATCGGGCCGCGCACGCCGTAACCGGTCTCGTCACACCTGACTGGCTGCGACGGTCTCGCGGGGGCCGCCGTGCTCGACCCGGCACTCGACGTCGACGACACCCTCCACGGCGCGGACCAGCCGGATGGCGACGGGTACGAGGGAAGTGTCGCGGAACGGACCGGCGAGCGTCACCACGCCGTCGGAGACGGCCACCCGGACAGGGTGAGAGGGGGCCGGGAAGAGGAATGGCACGATCTCCCGTTCGACCTCCTCGGCGATCTCCTCGTCCGAGCGCAGGAAGAGGCGCAGGAGGTCACCTCGGCTCACGACGCCCTCCAGCAAGCCCTCGGAGTTGACCACCGGCAGGCGCTTGACCCTCCGCTGAGCCATGATTCGGGCCGCCTCCGCCAGTGTGGCGTCGGGGTGGACGGTGACGGCCGGCGCGGACATCACGTCGGCGGCTGTCAGACCGCCCGCCTTGGCCAGGTCGGCCAGGCGGCGCATCTGGGTGAACCGGTCCGGGTCGCTGTCGCGGAACTCCTCCTTGGGCAGCAGGTCGGCCTCCGAGACGACGCCTATGACGCGGCCCTCGCCCGTCAGCACGGGCAGGGCACTGACCTTCCACTCCTGCATGAGCGTGACGATGTCCTTGAACAGTGCGTCGCGGCCCACGGCCACGACGGTGTGCGTCATGACATCACTCACGACGCGCGGGCTGCCGTACAGCATGGTGTTACTCCTCTCGGGGCGCGACACATGGGTCACAGGGAGCTTCCGCTCCCGTGGGGGCCGTACAGGTCGAGCAGCCGAATCCGGGCGGCGTGCAGCCGGTGGGCGACGACGTTGCCGACCCAGGTGGCGACCGCGCGGCCGAGAACCGGATCCTGGGCGCACAGGGCACGGACCGCCCCGGCGTCGAACTCCCAGGCCCGAACCGGGGTCATCGCCTCGGCACCCAGGTGCCACAGGTAGGGCGGGAAGTGCCAGGACCAGCCGACCAGTTCCCCGTGGCCCAGTGACTCGATGACGGCGGCCCGGCGGCCTGGGACGCGGAGGTCGAGGATGACGGTGCCGGTGCGGACGATCCAGAACCGGTCCGCACGACCGCCCTCCTCGAACAGTCGCGCGCCTGCCACGTAGGAGACCTCGCGCGCGACTCGCATCAGTCGTTCACGGTGTTCTTCCGGGAGGCCCCCGGTCAGTGTGGTGGTGGAGGTCATCGTTGCGCTCCCTGCTTCTGGGTGCACGCGGCCAGGCAACGTTCAGCGGTGCCTGCGTCCGGGACGTGAACCGGGTGGCGCGTCCTTCGCTGATTCCAGACTGGTCCTGTCCGGAGCCGGAAGCCATGGGCTGTCCGGGTCCGATCGCCGGCCGTTCGGCCCTGACGTGCAGGTACACGACCCCGCGCCGACGTCGCACCGCTGTGAGATGTTCCGGCAACGGGGGGCTTCCGCGTACTGACCACCCTCCGGTCCGGAGAGTGACGGAGCAGACGTGACTGGTCGGCGGTGGCAGGCGCGGGTCACGAGAGCCTGATCGATCGTGCCGCTCTCGGCGGGGCGGGAAGGATGGCCCCGCGGATCGGACCGTTCGGCCCATGCCGGCCCAGGCGACAGGGCCGATCCTGGACATGTGAGAACGCCGCCCATATGTGCGGGAGGAAGCGATGTACGGCTCCGTATACACCGTGAGTGATGTCATGACCCGTTCCGTCGTGGCGCTGGCCGCCGGGGCGGGGTTCAAGGACATCGTGCGGACCATGCGAACGCAGCGGATCAGTGCGCTCCCCGTCATCGATGCGGGGAACCGTGTGGTCGGAGTCGTTTCCGAGGCCGACCTGCTGCGCAAGGAGGAGTTGCGCGACAGCGACCAGGATGTGCATCCGAGGACCGGGCCCGTCCCGGCGCACGACAAGGCGAGAGGGGTGACGGCGACGGATCTGATGACGTCCCCCGCCGTCACGGCGCGCCCTGAGGAGACCCTGGCCGGGGCTGCCCGCGTCATGGCGCGGCGTGGAGTCAAACGCCTGCCCGTCGTCGACGCCGACGGCGTGCTGCGGGGGATCGTGAGTCGTGGCGATCTGCTCAGGGTCTTCCTGCGGCCCGACCCGGAGATCGCTGAGGAGGTCCGGCACGAGGTCGTCGGCGGCCGCCTTCCGGACGGTATCGGGCCGGTCCGGGTCGAGGTCCGTGAGGGCGTGGTCACACTGGCCGGGCGGGTGCGTGACACGTCGGTCGTCCCGCTGGTCGAACGGCTGGTGCGCTCGGTCGAGGGCGTGGTCGACGTCCGTTGTGAGCTGGCCGGGCCCCGCCACCGGCCGGCGCTCGAGCCCGACCTGGCGTCCGAACAACCGAGCGGGCCGTGACGCCGACCTCGTGACCGGGCCCGCCGACAACGGCGGCGCCAGTCGCACCCGCGGAGGCAACGGCGGCCGGGCGCCTGGCCAGATCACGCCCGGTGACGAACGGACTGAGGAGATGGACACCGGTGAACGTTCGAACACCATCCGACGAACACCTGATCAGTCTGGTCGGTGACGCTGTCGCCGCGCCCTCGATGCACAACGCGCAGCCGTGGCGTTTCCGCTACGTGCGTCAGACGCGTACGTTCGAGCTGTACGCCGACTTCGACCGCGCCATGCCGTACTCCGACCCACGCGCCCGCGGTCTCCACATAGGCTGTGGCGCCGCCCTGCTGAATATGCGGGTAGCCGTGGCCCACGACGGTCGGCACGCGGAAACCCGACTGCTTCCCCGCCCCGAGGATCCGGCACTCCTCGCGACCGTGCGGCTGGCCGGCCCGGGAGGCGACGACAGCGACCTCGCCCCGCTGCACCCGGCCATAACCGAGCGGCACAGCAGCCGCTTCCCGTTCGAGGAGAAGCGAATCCCTGACGGCCTGCGCGGCGCTCTGGTCGAGGCCGCCCGTCGCGAAGGCGCCGCGCTGGCCTTCCCGGCCCCCTGGCATCTGCAGCATGTGCTGGATCTCGTGCGGGAGGCCGAGGCACGCGGTCTCACCGACCGCGCGTCCGAACGCGAACTGGCGGAGTGGACCCGCACCGACGCCCCCTCGGTCAACTGTAGCGACGACGGCGTCCCGGACTACGCCTTCGGCCCCGTCAGAAGCGGAGGCCGGGCGCCCCTGCGGGACTTCGCGGGCACACGCCGCGTGGCGGGACGGGACACCGCGGTCTTCGAAGCGGCACCCCAGATCGCCTGCCTCAGCACGACGCACGACCGCCCGGAGGATTGGCTGCGGGCCGGTCAGGCCATGGAACGTGTCCTGCTGCTGGCCACAGCCGAAGGCCTGGTCGGATCCCTCGCCACACAGCCCCTCGAACGGCCCGACCTGCGATGGCTCCTGCGCGATCCGGTGACCGGTGCCGGCCACCCGCAGATGCTGCTACGACTGGGATACGGCCCCAAGGGGCCTCGGACACCACGGCGACCGGTGTCCGATGTGCTCGAGGTGCGGCCCTGATTCCTCGACAGCAACGTGGGACCTGTAGGCCGGCGACGACCGAGGCCGACATAGTGGACCGAGGGCCGCTTCCTTCCTGCCATGGGAGGGCTGACCGAGCCCGGGAACCGGACGGTGCGCACTCAGTGCCTGCTGGCGGTGCCGCTACTGTCGGGAAGCCAGGTGGGGTTGTGGACGTGGCTACGGAGGGCGGGCCCACCGGGACGAGGGCCGTCCCGCGACAGATCCGGCAGGAGAGCCTGAGCCGGCTGGCCACGGCGGTGGTGGGCCGCATCGTGCACACACGCGAAGCCGCCCGTCCTGCTCGTGCCCGGCGCGTCAGTCCGCCTGACACACCACATCGCCGTTCCGCAGTCGCGCTGGTCCAGGACCGAATCGGTGGACAACCGGCCGACCGGACCTCTTCGCGCAGTCGGGTGCCCGCCTCGAACATGCTTCGCGGGCAATGCGCATCAGCCGGTCCCGGTGGCCGACGGCCACAGCCGTCGTCAGGCCAGGAGATCGACGAGGGCTCCTCTTCCTGTTGCCTCGGCCCGCTGGAAAACCAGCCAGCTCAGGGCCAGATCCTGCCAGGGCAGGCCGACGGGAGCGTAGGCGGTGAGTTCCCGGCTGTGGGAGCGGGCGAGGGCATCACCGCGGATGACCTCTCCCAGGGAGGCGGCAGCCGTCGAGGAGGGCAATCCAGCGTTCGCCAGGGCGCCGTGCGTTGCGACAAGTGCGGTGTCGTCGACGATCAGCCGGGCGGAGAGAAGTATCTCGGGGGCGATTTCCTGCTTGCCTGGTTCGTCGGCACCGAGCGTGGTCAGGTGCTGTCCCGGCCGCACGTCCGGCAGATGCAGCAGAGGTTCACGCGACCATGTGGCCAACACCACCACGTCCGCCGCGGCGGCCACCTCTGTCGGCGTCGACGCCACCGCGCCACCGTGCCGCTGCGCGAAGGCGGCCGCCCTCGGCGCCTCGATGTCGTGGACGACCAGACGGTCCCATGATCTCAGCGTGCGAAGTCCACGTATGGTCAGTTCGGCCTGGGCTCCCGCGCCGATCACGCCGACCGTGCGGGCGCCCTCGCCCGTCGGCCGGGCGATCATGTCGGTGGCCAGGGCCGCGGCGAGGCCGGTCCGCCAGGCCGTGATGGTGGCGGAGTCGATCAAGGCCAGCAATGCGCCATCCGTACCGCTGTGAAGACAGATCACACCCCTCAGGGCCGGGACCGCGCCAGGAAACTTCGCGTTGACCTTGACCGTATAGGCGTCTGTCCCCGGAAGCAGTCCGGGCAGCAAGGCTGTCGCAGTACCGGGGAAGGGGAGGTCGGTGCGCACCCGCCGGCCTGGCGGAGAACTGTGCACGGACGCTGCAAACCCTTCTCGCAGCACCCTGATGCAGTCCGAGGGATGCAGCAGTTCCAGCAGGTCCGTGCGCGTCAGAATCCGGGTCATGCCTTTCAGAGTTTCACGCGGTTCTCGTGCGGCTGGTACACGGGGCGATGCCGAGCCTGGTTACAGGCGTGCGGTGAACCTCCCTCAGGCAGCATGCACAACCGGCTTTTCACGGGGCTGGGCGTCGGCGTCCTCGTCGCTGTTCGCGTCACCGATCGCCAGTTCCGTCCGGTGAGACGGGTCCCATGCCGTCGCGTGTGAGGCGACGCCGTCACCCGCGCACCGGCTCGGCTGTGACCACGAGATTGGACAGGTAGCCCCCGCGCTCGGGTTCGAACGGCGGCGCGCAGGTGATCAGCGTGAGGACCGGGTCGCCCGTTCGGCGGAACACGGAGGGCGGCAGCTCGTCCTTGGGCACGGTGGTGCGCGAGGCGACAAGGTAGACCATCGGCGGGGCCTGCGCCCGCCGGACCTCGACGCGGTCGCCGCGCCGTATGTCGTACAGCGCGGCGAACTCACCGAGGGCGCCCGACTCGCTGTCCACGTGTCCGACGAGCACGGCCGATCCCGCGGGGCTCCCGGGGACCGGGCCGTAGCGGTACCAGCCTGCCACGGCGGGGTCCTCGGGGACGGTCATGGCTCCCTCCTCAGTCACGCCGACCGGCTTCACCCGCGCGTCGAGACCCACGTCGCGGACCCGAACACGCTCGGGTGGTGCGGCCGCGGCGGTGTCGGCCGGCGACTCCGTGCCGCTGGACGGCGGGGTCGATGCCGTTCTCCGCTGCCAAGGCGCGGATCCGAAGTCGGGCGGTGCGGGCGCCTCATCCGATGGTGCACCCGAGAAGGCGAGGGCGGCTGCCAGAGCGGCAGCCGCCGTCGTCGGTGCGATCAGCCGTCGCACGTCGTCAATTCCGCCGGCCGGCGACCCGGCGGGCCACGAGGACACCCGACAGGGTGATCGCACCGGCCGCCGCGGCCCAGGCGAGCCACTGGTCGGGGGAGTTCGGCGTGACGGCGGCGCCGCTGCCGCCCGCGTGCACCGCCTTGGGCATCGTCTCCATGCCGCTGAAGGTCTGGGTGGCCAGAGCCAGGTTCTTGTCCTCGGCGCTGCCCCAGGCGTAGACGATGTTGCTCGTGCCCTCCTTGAGGTCGAGTTCGGCCGGTCCGACGGCCACGGTGTCCGTGCCCGCGAGGACGACGTCGGCGTTCACGGTGCCCGCGTCGACGGCCGCGGTGTCCTGGTCCGGGTTCGTCAGGCCGGTGAAGACGGGCTCCCCGCCGGCGCGTACGTCCACCGCGGGCGCGGCGGCGACATGGCGGACGGTCAGGCGCGCCTGGCCGGCGTCCACCCTGGACACGTCGTCGGTGAACGCCGTCAGCTGGGGCTTGCCGTCGGCGGAGAGGTGGGCGGCGACGGTGGCGTTGCCGCCTTCGGGTACCTTCACCTGCTTCTCCAGGGCGGGTGTGCCGTCGGGGCCCTTGCCGGCTTCGAAGATCTGGATGTCGTAGGTCCCCGCCTCGAGGGACTGCGGCTCCGTCACCGTGCCGGGCTTGAAGTCACTGAGCAATTCGTCACCGTTGGCGTAGACGTCGACCGTCATGCCGGGGATGCCGTGGAAGACGGACACCATGGCTGTGTCCTGCGCCTGGGCGGGGGCGGCCATGGCGGGTGCGGTCACGCCGAGAGCCAGGGCGCAGGCCCCGGCGGAGGCGGCGACGGCGATGGTGGTCCGGTTGGTCATGGGAATCATCCCCTCGTGGGGAGTCACCGCCTGCTGCGGTGTCTCACACTCGTTTCACGGGTGGGCGGTGTCGTGGATGCGCCGAGGCGCCACTTCCTCGACGAGGCCACACGTCGGTGCCGATGGTGTCGCCCCGGTCGGCGTACGTGCGCAACCGATGGAGTCCGCGGCGGTCGAGGCTCTCGACCGTGCCCAGGGGCACGGCGGCGCGTTCCGGAATCCGGACCTGCGTCAGGTCCTCGTGCAAGGCCGTGCACGGCAACTCGCGCTGAGCGTGCGTCGACCGGGACACGGCCTCGACGGGCAGCACCTGGTCCAGCACCTCCCGCTCGGGCCGGAAGCCGTGCCGACCGCGCCAGACACCGATGGACACCTGCCGGGTGACGTCCTCGGCCTCATGACTGGCGCCGAGGGGCCGGGTGGCCACGGTGTGCGCCAGTGAGCCCGGGCACCGGTAGACGGCTGCGAACGCTTCCTCGTCGGTCCCGACCGGGCCGGGGGCCGGCTCCTCCGCGCACCGGGACTCCTCCACGAGCGGGACGAGGGTGGTGGTCGGTCGCGGGCGCGTGTTCATGGCCGCTCCTCCTGCCGTGCGCCCTACCGGGGCGGGGAACGGACATCCGCCGAACAGATGGTCCGCCGATCACGAACTTCCTTCGCCACCGTGAGCGTGCTTCCAGTCTTGAACGCGCAAACGACGCAGACAACATGCATCGTTTGTGCGTCGTAGAGTGGAGACATGGGCGCACGGAGGGAAGACGGCGCGAACCCAGCCTGTGACGGCGGTCCGGCGCCCGGTGGACTGACCACCGGAGAGGTGGCCCGGCGTCTGGTTGGGGCTCCCACCACGGTCCGCACAGGGAGCCGTCGGCGCGGGTTGGGGCCGGGCTCACGCGCGGGCGGTCGGCACCGGCGCTGGACGGTGGGGGGGGAGG
>MUMD01000191.1 GCA_002155895.1 Streptomyces rochei | reverse complement strand
CGTTCGTGGTCCCCCCCGCCGACCACGGGCTGCCCGGGCGATGTCGCCGGTGCGGCCCGTGGCCGGCGGGGGGGACCACGAACGGGGACCGGTCCCGGGGGGACCGGTCCCAGGGGGTCAGGACACCGGCGCCGGGCCCACCAGCTCCGTCAGGACGTCCTCCATCGTCACGAAGCCCAGGACCGCGCCCGTCTCGCCGGTGACGGCGGCCAGGTGGCTGCCCTCGGCGCGCAGGGCGGTGAGGGTGTCGTCCAGCGGGGTGTCGATGCGGACCCGGGTCACCCGGTGGAGCGCCGAACGCGGGAAGGGGGCGTCGCGCTCGGTGAGGCCCAGGGTGTCCTTGATGTGCAGGTAGCCGAGGACGGTGCCGCCGGGGCCGGTGACCGGGAAGCGGGAGTAGCCCGCCTCGGCGGCCAGGCGCTCCAGCTGGGCCGGGGTGACCGTGTGGCCGACGGTGCGCATCTTCGGGACCGGGACCAGGATCTCGCCGACCGGGCGGGTGCCCAGTTCCAGGGCGTCGCGCAGCCGCTCGCCGTCGGCCGGGGTGAGCAGTCCGGCCTCGCTGGCGTCCACCACCATGCGGGCCAGCTGGTCGTCGGTGAAGACGGCCTCGACCTCGTCCTTCGGCTCCACCCGCAGCAGCTTGAGGAGCGTGTTGGCGAAGGCGTTGATGCCGAAGACGACCGGCTTCAGCGCCCGGGTGAGGGCGACCAGCGGCGGGCCGAGGACCAGCGCGGTGGTCGCCGGGGCGGCCAGCGCGATGTTCTTCGGGATCATCTCGCCGATCAGCATGTGCAGATACGTGGCGAGGGTCAGGGCGATCGCGAAGGCGACCGGGTGGACCAGCGCGTGCGGCATGTGGACCGCCTCGAACGCCGGCTCCATCAGGTGCGCGATGGCGGGCTCCGCCACGGCGCCGAGCACCAGGGAGGAGACGGTGATGCCGAGCTGGGCCGTGGCCATCATCTGGGAGATGTGTTCCAGGCCCCACAGGGTCATCCGGGCGCGCTTGTCGCCCGCCTTCGCGCGCGGCTCGATCTGGCTGCGGCGCACCGAGATCAGGGCGAACTCGGCGCCGACGAAGAAGGCGTTGGTCAGCAGCGTCAGGGCGCCGATCAGAAGCTGTACGACGGTCATCGGGCGGCCTCCGGCTCCCGGTCGGCCGACGTGACCGGCGCGGGCGCGGTGATCCGCAGGCGGTCGGCACGGTGGTGGTCGACGTCCAGGACGTCGACGCGCCAGCCGTCGAGGTCGACGACGTCCCCCTTGGCGGGGATGCGGGCCAGGTGGGTGGCGACCAGGCCGGCCAGGGTCTCGTACGGGCCCTCGGGGGCGGTCAGGCCGATGCGCTCCAGGTGGTCCAGGCGCAGCGAGCCGTCGGCCTCCCAGGCGGCGCGGCCGTCGGACTCGGCGGGGGCGGGGAGCAGGTCCGGTATCTCGACCGGGTCGTGCTCGTCGCGCACCTCGCCGACGACCTCCTCCACGATGTCCTCGACCGTGGCCACGCCCGCCGTGCCGCCGTACTCGTCGATGACGACGGCCATGGTGCGGGTGGAGCGCATGCGCTCCAGGAGACGGTCGGCGGGCAGGCTGTCCGGCACCAGCAGCGGCGCGGTGGCCAGCTCGGTGACGGGGGTGGCCCGGCGCCGGTCCGGCTCCAGGGCCAGCACGTCGCGGATGTGGACGGTGCCGATGACCTCGTCCAGGCTGTCCCGGTAGACCGGGAAGCGGGACAGGCCGGTGGCGTGCGAGAGGTTCGCGGCGTCGGCGGCGGTGGCGTGGGCCTCCAGGGCCTTGACGTCCACGCGCGGGGTCATGACGTTCTCCGCGGTCAGCTCGCTCAGGTGCAGGGTGCGCACGAACAGCTCGGCCGAGTCCGCCTCCAGGGCTCCCTCGGCGGCCGAGTGCTGGGCCAGGGCGACCAGTTCCTCGGCGCTGCGGGCGGAGGCCAGCTCCTCGGCCGGTTCCAGGCCGAAGCGGCGCACGAAGCGGTTGGCCGTGTTGTTCAGGTGGCGGATGAAGGGGCCGAAGGCGGTGGTGAAGCCGCGCTGCGGGCCCGCGACGACCTTCGCGACGGCCAGCGGCCGGGAGATCGCCCAGTTCTTGGGGACCAGCTCGCCGACGACCATCAGGACGACGGTGGAGACGACCACGCCGAGCACGGTCGCCACCGTCGAGGCGGCACCGCCCAGGCCGATCGCCGTCAGCGGGCCGCGCAGCAGCACGGCGACCGACGGCTCGGCCAGCATGCCGA
>MUMD01000190.1 GCA_002155895.1 Streptomyces rochei | reverse complement strand
GGCTCGGTGCGGCCCGACCAGGTGGGGCGGTGGGGTCTTGAGCGGGGGTGCCGGCGATGAGGAAGCTGTTGATGCGCACGCCTGTGATGACGTGGTTCACTGCGGTTGCGGTCCAAGGCCGGCGTTGCGGGCCCGGACGATCGCCGCGGCACGGTCGTGGACCTGAAGCTTGGAGAAGATGGCACCGACGTGATTGCGCACTGTTTTCTCCACTACGCACAGCTGCTGCGCGATCTGTCGGTAGGTGAGGCCGACCGCGAGCAGATCGAGGATCTCGCGTTCTCGGGCCGTGAGCGTCGGGAACGCCTCCCTCGCCGGTGCGCTGCCGAAAGCAGCGAAAAGTGCGCTCAACCGTTCGGTCGTCTGCGGGCCGAAGACCGCGCCGCCGCGCGCTACCGTATGCAGGGCGCGCAGGACGTCCTCACGCAGAGCTCCCTTCAAGAGATAGCCATGAGCGCCAGCACGCATCGCCGCCAAGAGGTTGTCGTCGTCCTCGGACATCGTCATCACCATGATGCGAATGTGCGGGTGGGCCATGAGCAGTCGGCGTGTGGCCTCGATGCCGGAGAGACCAGGAAGGCCGAGGTCCATGACCACCAGGTCGGGATCGGTTCGTGCGGCTTCGACGAGTGCCTTTTCGCCGCTGGCCGCCTCCGCGACCACGGTGAAGTGGTCGTCCAGGTCGATCGCGGCTGCGAGGCCTTCCCGGAATAGGGGGTGGTCATCCACCAGCAGTACTCGCCGAGTCGCTGCCGCTGCCGCATGGTCGTGCCCGGCCGTTTCGTTCTGGGCGTTCATGACCCTCCTCAAGTTCTCGGCCCTGCCGGGTGAGAGGCAAGGTGGCGTGCACAGCGGTGCCATGGGAGCCCGTGCGCACACAAGTTGTACCGCCGATCTCCTCGGCCCGTTCGGTGAACGAGGCGAGGCCCGTGCCCGGTACGCCCCCGCCACGTAGACCGTTGCCGTCGTCACTGACCTTGACGGTCAGCGACGTGGGTGTGAGGACAAGACTGACCAGTACGCGGCGGGCTCCGGAATGACGCACGGCGTTGGTCATCGCCTCGGCGGCGATGCGGTAGGCGGCCGTCTCCACCGCGGGTGCCAGAGCGGGCACGGTCGTCGCGGAGTCGGCAACGACCACCTGAACCACCTCGGTACTCAACCGGCGCGCCAGAATCCGGATCGCTTCGAGGAGACCACGTTCCACCAGAACGGCCGGTGTCAGGCCGGCGGTGATGCGGCGTACTTCGGTCAGTGCCTCGCTGAGTCCCTCGGCAGCTGCCCGCAGATGTTCCGATGCCGCCGACTGCGACCCGACGCATGCCTGAGCAGTACCCAACCTCATTTGCACGGCCGCCAGTTGGGGGCCCAGCCCGTCATGGATCTCGCGGCGCAGCCGACGGCGTTCCTCTTCACGGGCCAGTACGAGGCTTTCCCGGGCGGCCTGAGTCTCCTCGACCAGTCGCAGCGCCGCCAGCGCGGGACCCGCCTGATCGGCAAGCAGGGACAGCAGGTCGCTGTCTCTCTCCACAGGCGTGCTGGTGCCGTCGCGCGCCACTTCCAGGCGACCCACTACCTGGCCATGGTGGCGCAGGATGAAAATTTGTTTGGGGTCGACGACCGGCACTCCGACCGCGCCGAGCCGTCGTACGCCTGACCGGGTGTCGACCTCGACCGCTGCTCCTGACACGCCCAGGTCCTCCACCGCACTGCGGCAGATCTGCTCCGGTACATCCCAGGGGTCGGGAGCCTCCTGCAATCGGGTTACCAGTCTTCTTATGGCGTGGTGGGGCTGGGCTCTCGAACCGTAGAAGAAGCGCTCGACCCGGAGAGACGACCGCACCACCACGGGCCGGGTGACCCAGCCGGCCAGTAGCGCGCAACCCGCGACGGTCAGTGTCGTCGTACTGCGCACGGCCGGAAAAGCCGCCCAGACGATCAAGGCCCCGCTTACCGCCGCAGTGCCGAAGACCGTGAGGACGAACGCCACGGACAATCGGTGGACAGTTGTACGTTCCAGTCGCCAGACATCGCTCCTGGCGACGGTGAGGCAGATGACAGCGACCCATACCGTGCCTCCTCCGGCACGGGCGGCCATGGTCCAGCGTTCTGGCCACCACTGGCCGAGCAGCAAGGACACGCAGACCGCGTAGGCGACGGCAAGCAGCAGCCAGCGACGGCGCTCCGTCGTGTCGTTCCCGGACAGCGAGCAGTGGGCCACGGCGGCCGTCACAGTGAGCGCCACCGCTCCACTCACCCAGTCCACCAGCTGGCTGACCGGGTCGATGTGCCGCAGGGCCCACTGCGCCGTCGCGGTCCCTGACCATGGGCTGAAGAAGGGCGGCGCCCCCGGCACTCCAAGGAACCAGAGAGCCCCATGGCCGGCATGAACCGCGGTGGCCGACGCGATCACGTACCACCGGCCCCGCCGCACGGCGGGCTCGCGCAGGAAGCACAGGGGAAAGACGAGGACGCTCAGGGGGTGGCCGGCGAGAGCGACAGCAGCCAATGCCAGCACCGTCGCATCTACCGGTGCCGACCAGTCGCCGATCAAGGCGAGCAGGTCGGACACCGTACGCGGCACAACCAGCACGGCCCCCGCGGCCAGCAGCAGCGTCCCCATGCCTCGACCGGAACGGTCGGCGAGGAGCAGTACCCCGATCACCCACACTGGAAGTCCCACCGCCAACCGTACGGCCTCAGCGATGGTCTGCGGCTGTGAGTAGTGGAGAGCACGCCACTGCTCCCCGGACACGGACAGGACCGTCAGTTTCAGCACCAGCACTGCCGCCAGCAGCCCCAGCGCCGTTCCGGCCATGCGCGCCCCTGGCTTGGAGCGCGAGTGACGGGAGACGTCGACCGGTTCCGGCCTCAAGACACCCACAGGCCCCAAGGCCCTGGCCCGTCCCAGGAGGGCAGGCACCTGTAATCGGCCCACTTTCCCTTGCGTTTGCCCTGGCCTCCCGCGTCAAGACACCCCGACTCGGAGTGGTAGTGAGCGATCAGCCTCTCTTCGGCCGCAGCCTGGGCAGGGGTTGCCGACACGGCTGTCATGGCGATGATGACGCCCAGCACAGCAGCGAACGACCTCATGGGATTCCACATCATCACGCTCGTTCCTCCACCTTCACCGGCGGTACGCGTTCGCGTTCCGCATGAGGATGAACGACTGGTCAGCCGTTGGGTTTCAAGCGCCGGCCCGCAAGGACGGCGCGTGTGGCGGATCCCGTTCAGCGGCCGGCCCTCACGACGATCACGGAACGGAAGGAAACGAGGGAGACAGCACCGCTCTCTCCGACCGGTTGGCCGTCCGCGACCACCCATGCGTGTGCACGGAAGGGCTCCACGCACACCCCTGTGTGCCAGTCCGGCCAGGTTCCGCCGACACGACACAGAAGGGCGGTGGCGATGGACCTGGGCAAGCACCACGGGCCGGCGCAGCGCACACTGGCGGCAACCACCGCTTTGCGGGCACGCAGCGCCTGCTCGTGCCCTGCGGGACGGGCCCGGGCACTGATGAAGCGCAAGACCTGCCGCAGGCCGCCGGGCGAGAGACGGGCGAGACCGAACGCCACGACGACTGCGCACCGTGCGGTGATCCGGAGACCGAAGGGTGGGCGCTCGGACACTTCGGTGGTGACCAGGCCACTCATGAGATCACCAGGCCGGCTTCGCGCAGGCCGTCGATCATGGCCTGTACGTCGCGCAGTGCCCGCTCGTACGCCTTGGGATCGCCGGGGCGCAGGGCAGCCGCAGCGGTTTCGGCCGTTCCGCCGTCGAGCAGGCAGCGCAGCACCCGCGCGCCGGCGTCGTTCGCCTGCCAGTACCGGCCGGTCTTCTGGTTCAGGAGCACCGCGCCGTGCTCGGTCTCAGTGGTGGTGACATGAGGGTGAAGGGCGAAGCGCATCAGATTTCCTCACGGTGTGGGGGGAGGGACTCAGTTGTGCCACTCCTGTTGTTCCGGTACAGGGATCGGAGCCAGAGCTCGCAGGCCAGCGTCGAATCGAAGGCCATGAAAGGACTGGTGTCAGGGTGCAGGCCGAGCAGCAGTTCCTTCAGTGCCACGCGGTCGACCAGGCCCATCCCTACGAGCACGGACTCCTCGCACAGTTCGAGCAGGTCGGTCCGGTGCCGACGCAGGCCGCCGTACAGCTCACCGCTGTAGTCGCCCTTGGTCGCACGGCCTTGCGCGTACGCCGGAAGAACGTCTCGCATGGCGGTCGCGAGCACCGGTTTGTAGCGTCCGGCCGCAATCCGGTCCTCAAGCCGGATCGACATCGCGGCTTCGACGACGCGGTCGTCGAGGTAAGGGGCTTCGCAGGAGACACCGTGACGTGTGGTGAAGCGGGAGGCCCGACGTGTTATCTCACCGCAGAACTGAGCGACGCTCAACATGTCGTGCTGCACCGGCAGCGGGGCGAGTGGGTCCGGCTCTCCGTGCGCCGCCTCGCGGATGAGGCTGCGTACGCTGCTGACCGCTCGCGGTGTTGCCCACGCCGGCATGGCAGGCGGGCTTTCCCACGCCGGTCCCGTCGCCCGCCTCCTCGGTTCCGGACCGAGGAGGGCGGCAGACGACCGGAGCCAACGGGCGTAGCTGCCGCCGGACAGGAGGTAGCCGATAGTGGCGGGCGTCGTCCAGCGGCTCATGCTCCTGACGACCCGTACCTGCCGCACTGCTCGGAGGGGGTGTGCGCGAGCGAGCGCGTGCGCACATGTGGCACGGGCATGGAACAGTTCGTCCCCTCCGATGCCCTGGAGGTGCGCTGTCGAACCCAGCCCGGCCATCGTCTTGGCCAGATGCTCCAGCTTCGCCCGGGTCCGGATGAGGGGGAAAGGCCCCTCCACGTCCTCGTCGGTGGTCAGACACCCGGCGTACCAGGCCGGTGCCGTGCCGGGATGTTCTTTCACATGCCGTGCTTCAGGCAGGTCGGCCGCGCACCGATCGGCCCAGGTGCCGTCGTCGTTCGAGGGGTCCAACGGCACATGGTGGTAGGTGATCAGCCGGGTGGCTCGTGGTGCGGCGAGGAAGCACAGACTGGTGGAGTCCATGCCGCCGGAGAGGTCGGTGCTCACCGTGGCGGAGTGAGCGGTCCGCGTCTCGACTGCCGCCTCGAGCGCCCGGCGCAGTGTGTCGGCGCCTTGGGCCAGCGGAACGCTCGGTTCGGGTGGCGCCCACCAACGAACCGGGCGGGCAGCGCTGTTGGCGGGCATCAGCAGGTAGTGGCCCAGCGGCAAGGAGGTGACTCCTCGCCACAGACAGGCCTGGGACAAAGGGTGTGGTGCGGTGGGTGAGAGGAGGCTGAGTGCCACGATTTCTTCATCGATGCCGGCTTCGGTCAGCGCGGCTACACTCTGCGGCCGGTCGGCGGCCACTGCCACCCCGGCCACGGATCCGTGGAAGATCTGGCACACCGTGGTCAGGCTGCCTTGGGCCCTGACCTGGCCGCCGATGGAGGCGAGCAGGTGGAAGCAACCGTGCAACGAGCGGCTCAACGAGTCGATGTCGGTCACTGAGCGCATCGCCGCGAGCTTGCGGACGAGTTCGGTCTCCCCGATGCGGGTCCGACCGAGCAGGACCACCGCATTGGGGCCGGCGGACGCGGAGGTGAGTTCCTCGTCGTGCCAGCTCCCGATGACCCAGGGCCGGCCCGAGGGGTGCCTGATCACCTTGTCCCCGGCCCTGTGCGGCGACAGGGCAACCACGGCATCGGCAGCGGGGTGATCGGGGAGAACGATGAATTCCATGAGGTTCCTTGTCCCAGGGGGCGATCGACGCGAAGCCTCGCGCCGATCGCCCGGTGTTCTGCTACGTGCCGGACCGTCGCGTCAGAGCGCGGTCTCGATCACAGCCACCAACCACCGAAGAAGTCGATCCAGTGGCCAGGGCGAACAGAACGGGTCAGCTCACGGAAATCTCCGACCTCCACGATCAGCGGCATGTCGTACACGAGCTTCTCGGACTGCATGGGAGTACCTCTTTCTTCCTGTGGTGCACGGTGGACGAGGTGTGCCGTCCATCCGCCGCCCGTCTGCTCCGGACAAGAAGAGCTTCGGCTTCCCGCTGCCCCAGGCACATGGGCCATACGCCATGACCGTCCCGAAACGCGACGGGACGGCAGCTCGCCCGGGCTCGGCCGTACGGTGAGTGGTGCGACCTGCACCGTCGCGAGCAAAACACCGCGGCCGCCGTCATCGGCACCGACAACGGATCTTGGTGACGTGTCAGCTGTCCTCGTCGTCGTGCAGGGCGCTCCGGGTGAGTCCTCGGAGCGGTCGGACGACGATCGATCCGTCGGTGCGGCGGATCGCCGGGCCGCGCGGCCCGGCGACTGGTCGTCGGCCGGGGCGCGACTGTCGGGCTTGGACACCCGGTATCGCTGTCACCGCTGTCGCCAGTGACCAGTTGAAGATGTTGGCATGGATGCGCAGAAGGTGACCTTACGGACGATGACGCCGCCGGAGTACCACGTGGCGACTGAGATGGCGACGTTCCACAGCCACATGATGACGAAGTTCTCCAAGGCCGACTGGAAGATCAACAAGAAGTTCCCGCACGGCACGTGGCTGTGCGCCTCCTCCAAGAGCGCGTCCGGGAGTCCCTGCATCAAGGTCCACCGCTGACGTGCCGACCGGCTGCGCGGCCGAGCCGAAACGGGGACGGTTCTCCAAACACTTGAAGTCGTCTCATCCAAGTGACATCGCGGCATCTCCCAGCACACCCCTCCGGGGTCGGCTCACCGGGTCACTGGCAAGGGCCGGTACACCCGCTGTCGGGAGACTCGAATTCATGGAACGCGCTGAGTGGGTGCGGGTGCACGGCATCGTCCCGGCGATGTCGTCCACCGCCGCACGATGTCATCCGCCCCTGAGAGCTTCGGAACGCCGCCGTGTCAGCCGGCTCGTAGACCGTCGAGAAGAACGGTCAGCACGAAGTGGTGACCGTGTGCGGGATCAGGCTCAAGTCCCAGCACACATCCCTGCACCGCTGGGGCGCCGGTCAGCCGCAGCACGTCCTGCCAGGCCAGGTCCCGGCGAAGGCGTCCCTGATCCTGAGCGCGCTCGATGACTCTCCGGGCGAGGTCGAGGAGCTCGTGGCGCCGCTGGGCGACAGCGGGTCCGCCGTGCTGGTCCAGGGAGCCGGACAGTCCCGCGTTCTGGGCGGTGCGCAGAGCCAGGCCGGTGAACAGCAACGAGAAGCCCTCCCAGGCGTCATCGCAGTCCAGGCCCTGGTGTGCGGTGGCGATCAGTTCGGTGAGGATGTCGCTCAGCACCGCCGCCATGAGCTTGTCGCGTTCGGGGTAGCGCCGGTAGACAGTGCCCACACCGACGCCGGCCTCGCGCGCGATCTCGTGATAGCTCACGTCCAGCCCGGCTGAGGCGACGGCACGACGCGCGGCTGCGAGAACCCGCGCGGCATTGCGCTGGGCGTCGACGCGCACGGGCATCGCCGTCCCCTGGGCCTGGGACGCCGCAGGCCGCTTCGTGTTCATGGCCTCATCCTATCCGTAAGTGGACAGCTTCCGTCCGCCTCCTCTGCGCTCCATTAGCGGACACAATCTGTCCGTTTGTTCGACTCGTGCGAGAGGCGTGAATCATGGGGTCCCGTGTGTGGCTGGTCACCGGCGCGTCCGGCGGGTTGAGCCGGGCTCCGGTCAGCGAGATTCTGCGTTCAGGTGAGCGAGTGCTCGCGGTCATGCGCCACGAAGAGCCGCTGCGACCGCTGACCGCCGCCTTCCGGGCGTCCGCGCACCGTGAGCGTGGACATCACCGACGCCGGCACGCTGCGTCCCGTGCTGGATGACGCGATCACCGGGTTCGGCCGCCTCGACGTCGTCGGCAGCGACGCCCTCGCCGGCACAGAGCACGCCCGCAGCGACCCCCTCGAACAGCTACGCCGATTCGCGCCCCTGAGTGCTTCCACCGACCACACAAAGGCGATCTGACATGTCCGAGCACCGCACCACCGGCCGTTTCGCCGTTGTCACCGGCGGCAGCGAGGGCCTGGGCCTGGCCATCGCCGACGCCCTCGCCCGCGACGGAACGAACCTTGTTCTTGTCGCCCGCAACCGCGGCAAGCTCGAGACCGCCGCGAAGGAACTTGGGCGGCGCGGCACCGTCGTCCACACCGTGCCCGCAGATCTCTCCGCGCCCGATGCCCCCGCCCTGATCGCCGGGCACGTCGCAGACCTGACCGCCCGGGTCGACACCCTCGTCAACAACGTCGGCACCGCACACTTCGCCTCCCTCGCCGACACCACGGTCGAGGAGATGAACACCATGTGGCACCTCAACGTCCAGGTGCCGCTGCTGCTGAGCCAGCGACTCCTGCCCGCCCTCGTGAACGCTCGGGGAAGCATCATCAACATCAGCAGCTACTGGGCCCGCAAGATGGTCGCCGGCCGTTATTCAGCCGCCTACTCCGCCACCCGCGGAGCGCTCAACTCCATGACCCGGGCGCTGGCCAGTGAACTCGGCCCCCAAGGAGTCCGTGTCAATGCCATCGCTCCCGGTGCCGTCCGCACCCCCACGTACGAACGCTCCTATATCGCCCCCATGACCGCAGAGGAACGCGCCGCACACGGCGAGCAGATCGAGCACTCCTACCCCCTGGGACGTCTGGGCACCGCCGATGACGTCGCCGCCGCGGCCGCCTATCTGGCCTCGGCCCAGTGGACCACCGGCACCATCCTCGCCGTCGACGGCGGGCTCACCACCCGCTGACTTCCGCTAGGTTCCTGGGGCTGCGTCAACCTGACGCTCGTCTTACTAGTTGAGTGTTCAGTTGCGGCTCGCGGCAGGCGCTCCCGGAGGCGACCTGGAACGCGTTCAGTGGAGCGTTCGAGCGCATGGCCCGCCACGGGGATACGTGCCTCAGCCGTGGTCCCGCACCGCCGCGAGGCACTGGTCGTAGAGGTCTGCCAGGTCGAACCGTCCGTCATGTCCGGCCCAGAGTTCGGTTGCCGTGTCGATACAGGCGAAGACCGTCGCGACGATCGCCTTGGCCTGCGTGTCGGGAGCCGGGCGGCCTGGGCCGTCGCCCAGCCGCGCCCGGACGACGGGGACGAGTTCGGCCTGCCAGCGCAGCCGCTTCTCGATGTAGCGGGAGCGCAGCGAGGGCGTGTCGAAGATGAGGCGGGACAGTTCCAGCGCACGCTCGGGGGGGTGGTTGGCGGTCAGAATGACCTCGAATCCGGCGCGCAGGGCATCCCAGGCGGACATCTCGGCCGGTTGCTGCTCGACGGTCCGCTTCAGCAGTTCGCCCAGCGCCTCCTGGTCGCCGCAGACCAGGTCCTCCTTGGTTCCGAAGTAGCGGAAGAGGGAGCGCTGCGAGATGCCTGCTTCGCGCGCGATCTGCGCGATCGTCGTCTGCTCGTAGCCCTGCTCGGCGAACAGGCGTACTGCCGTATCCAGGACCGTCTGGGCGGCGACCTGCCGCGAACGCTCCCACAAGGTCGTCATGAACGTCAGGATACGCCACTGGACAGCGACCGCCTACTTGGCATTAACTGCCAGGCAGGCAGCGACTGAAAGAAGGATGACCATGCGAGCCGTCGACTACCACGGACACACCACCCTCATCACCGGGGCCAGCGCGGGCCTCGGCGCCGAGTTCGCCCGCCAGCTCGCCGCACGCGACTCCGACCTGGTGCTGGTCGCCCGCCGCAGGAACCGCTTGGAGAAGCTGGCCACCGAACTGCGCGAACAGCATCGGATCCAGGTGCACGTCGTGGAGATGGACCTGGCCACGGAACACCCCGGGCAGGCGCTGGCCGCGCAGGTGGCCGAGCTCGGCCTGCACATCACGAGCCTGATCAACAACGCCGGGTTCGCCACCTTCGGCCCCTTCCACCAGGCAGACCCGGACCGGCTGCGCCGGGAGATCGCGGTCGACGTGACCGCGGTCGCCGACATCAGCAGGGCCTTCATCGGCCAACTGCGCAGCGCGGGCCGCGGGGTACTGGTCAACGTGGCGAGCATGGCCGCCTACCAGCCCAACCCGCGCATGGCGCTCTACGGGGCGACCAAGGCGTTCGTGCTCAGCCTCACCGAAGCTCTGTGGGAAGAGTCACGCGGCACCGGTCTGCGGGTGCTGGCCCTGTCCCCCGGCGCGACCCGGACCGAGTTCTTCGACGTCGTGGGCACCCCACAGGCCGCCGGAGGGACCAGGCTCGCCTCACCCGCCGACGTCGTCCACACCGCGCTGGCCGCCCTGGACCGCAGGAACCCGCCGCCCAGCGTCATCGCAGGCCGCATGAACCGGGTGATGGCCTTCCTTGCCCGACGCCTGGCGAGCCGGCGCCAGGTCATCCGGGCCATCGGCCGGCTCACCGCCAAGGAGGCATGACGACGGGCGGAAAGGCCGTCATGGCTCCCGAACTCATGCCGGCCATGTCCGTCCCTGTGGGGTTGCCGCTCCAAGGGCGACACGCGCCGGTCGGGCGGGTGGACAAGACAGTGACGGGGCTTCCGGACCAGGCGCCTGAGACACGCTCGTCCGGCCGCGTGCACGGCGGCTCTGCCGACGAGCCGACAACTCTCAGACAGCACAGTCGATGAAGTCGAGCCGGCAGAGCTCTCCGTAACGTTGATGTGGCAGCTCGGTGACCTGGCAAGGCCGGACGAGAGCATGATGGAGGGGCCTGCACGTGATCGATACCGGCGACATCGACGTCTTCCTCGGCCGTCGGCAAAGGCGAACACCACGCCACCGCGGTCACACCGGCCGGGAGGAATGCCTTCGACAAGCGCCTGCCGCCGCCGTGTCCGCGCTGTCCGGTGACGTCACCAGGTGCGTGCGGTGCAGATCGTCGAAGCTTGCGTGGAGGTGCTGCCCGAACGTGCCGTGCTGCGGATCGGCCAGCCACCGGGCTGCGGCACAGTGGTACGCGGTGACGGAGACGGCTGCGGTCAGCGTTGCAGCAGGGTCGGGAACGCCCCGTGTGCGCAGCGCGCCGGCGATCGCAGCGGCGAGGGCTGCCAGTTTCGCCCCTTCGCGCTCCCGCAGGTCGAGACGGGCGTCGAGGATGTGCCTGCGGCGCTGTGCCGCGCTCCGACGCTGGTCGAGCCAGTCACTGTCAGCAGTGAAGACCGCGCGGATCGCGTCGAGGGGAGACTGCTCGGCGGGTGCGCTGCCGAGCGCGTCTCGTACCCCAGCCACAACAAGCGTCGCGGACCGAACGGCGGTGCCACGTAGGGACGCCCATGAACGCTACCACTTCACCCTTCCCCTGTCCGCGAATGCGGCCTGCAGAGGTGGGGACGGTGATGTGCATGGGGCCTCTCCACATGGTGTTCGTACCCGACCATGCTCACCTGCCGCCGAACGGCAGAACAACTCAATTCTCGAGCGGCGATTCACAGCCTGCAGCAAATCAGCGGGACCGCCCACCCACAGTCCACCGGACAGCCCAGCGGGGCTGAGGTCGTCAGTCCGCACAAAGTACCTCCGTGCGACCCTTCTGCCTGGGCGGGTCACTGCCGCCTGCGAGGTGCGCCATACCAGCGCCAGCTCGTGCGCCGGGGCCGCTCAGGGCTGCCGATGCGTCCGGTGGCCCACAGCAGGGTTGACGAGGCGTCGCCGATCATGGGCACATCGGGAAACAGCCGGACGAGGGCCCGGCGGCTCAGGTCCTCCGGCGGCTTCCCGTCACGTTGGGCACCCTGGGCGATGTCGTAGGTGTGGACGAGTGTTTCGACGACTCCCATCGCCGCGAAGCCCTCCGGGTCGGAAGCGCCGAAGACGTGCGGGGCCAGCACCGTGGGGGCGATGCTGTCCACCATCGCAGCGAGCACGCCGCCGCACGCCTCGACGACGGTCAGGAGCCCCTCGGCCCCCGCCGCCGCGTCCCCGAATATCACGTTCACGGGCCCGTCGGCGCGGTCGCTGGACAGGCGCAGGGGCACGCGCCGGACGTCCATGGGATGTCCGAGCCCGAAGCGCAGCGCGTAGGTGAGCAGATCGTCCGCGAGATGCTCCAGGGTTTCCCAACACGTCCAGTCCAGGTCACCGGCTGGAGCACTCCATCGGGAGGGGGGAACATCGGACAGTACCTTGACGCAGTGAGCGACGGCCTCGCGCACATGCTTCCCGCTCACCAGCGCATCAGTTGCTTCGGAATGTGACATTCAGGCAGGCTACCGGGCATGCTGCCAAGCAGCAGGCTGCGGGACCCGCTGATCCGGCTCGATCGCTCACCGGCCGCTCTGCCCGGTCGTCCTGGACAATGAACACATGGACATTCGATCCCCGCGTGTGAATGAGTTGCCCGTTCTGCAGGACATCGAGAGGGCGGCCGGCCAACGCTTCCACGACATCGGTATGCGGGAGATCGCCGACGACGATCCGCTCCCGCTCGACGAACTCGTCCGGTACCAGCGGAGCGGGCTCGCCTGGGTCTCAGTCGATGCGGCCGACGTCCCGATTGCCTACCTGATCGCCGATCGTGTCGACGGCGGCATCCACGTTGAACAGGTTTCGGTGCTCCCCGACAGCGCGGGCCACGGGATCGGCAAATCGCTTCTGGACCACCTGGCCGGTCACGCTCAGAGTGAGCACGCTCCCGCGCTGACCCTCACCACCTTCAGCGAGGTGCCGTGGAACGCCCCCTACTACTCGCGTTGCGGCTTCCACGTTCTGGCCGACAGCGCGCTGACACCTGGCCTGCGGAAGATCCGCGAGCGTGAAGCGGCAGACGGTCTGGACCGCTGGCCGCGCGTGTGCATGCGGCGGCTCCTGTGACGCAGCTCGCTGCCGTGGCGAGCAGCGTCTCAGGTCCTCAGCGCGCGATTGTCCAGTCGAGACCTGAGCGTAACGTCCGCATTCGATGCCCGATGGCGCGAGACGTCTGGCACCACCGCCTGCGACAACGGTCGCGGGCGGCAGTCCGGTCGGAACATGCGGGTATCGGGGATGAACGGTCAGCGGGGGCTCCCGCCGCTCCACTTGTGCACGGATTGCTCGTAAGTCCGCGATACGCCGCCGACGCGGGCCGAAGCGGTCAGCGCGCCTCGTGTGCCCCGCGGGTGCTGCCCCTGACCAGTAGCTGGTACGGAGCCTTGGCGTCCGCGGGCGGCGGTGCGGTGCCCTCGATGCTGGCGACGAGTGTGCTGACCGCCGTGCGGGCGATCTGCGTCTTGTCGGGCGCGATGGTGGTGAGGGTCGGTGAGCTGTACTCGCCCTCCTGGATGCCGTCGACACCGATGACCGCGACGTCCTCGGGCACCCGCACGCCGGCATCGGCCAGGGCGTACATGGCACCGATGGCGAGAAGGTCGTTGTAACAGAAGACCGCGTCGGGCGGCTCGGGCAAGGCGAGCAGGTGCCGCATGGCCTCGGCGCCGAGCCGGCGGTGGAAGTGCGGGGTGGACACGATCAGGCTCTCGTCCACGGACAACCCGGCACGCTCCAGTGCCTGGCGGTAGCCGATGGTACGCAACTGCGCCGTCTCGCCGGTGCTGTAGGGCTGGTCACCGATGGCGGCGATGCGCCGGCGGCCCAGGGAGACGAGGTGTTCGGTGGCCTCACGGGCGGCTGCGACGTTGTCGATGGCGACGTGGTGAAAGTCGCCGTTGAAGATGTGCTCGCCGAGCAGGACGACCGGCACCCGGTTGGTGCGGTCGCGCAATTCGTCCTCGGAGATGCTCAGCGGGCTCAGCAGCAGTCCGTCGAACATGGTGGCGCGCGACTCGCGGCCGAGCAGTTCGCGCTCACGCTCGGCGTCTCCGTCGGTCTGGTCGAGCATGACGACGTATCCGTGCTCGCGGGCGGCGGTGATGACCTCGCGTGCCAGTTCGGCGAAGTACGGCACGTCGAGCTCCGGCACGACGAAGGCCAGCATGCCGGTGCGTCCCCGACGCAGGTTACGAGCCACCAGGTTGGGCCGGTATTCGAGTTCCTTCAGCGCCGCTTCCACCCTGGTCCGCAGCTCGTCGGAGACAGGGACCGACTCGTTGACCACGTTGGAAACCGTGCGAATGGAGACTCCGGCGCGTCGGGCGACGTCGCGGAGGGTGGCACCGGCCATCCAGGGGCCCCTCTCTCTCGTGCTGTCGGCTGTACGCCGCCCCGGTGAGGCTGTCTCCGAATCGCGGCAACTTGATGGTACCCAGGTATTGCATCGTTGCAAAAGGCGACGCATCATCTCTGCATCGTTGCAATCGAGGCGGCGCACGCGCTGCCGGAACCCCGCTGCGCGCTGAGCCTGCGCCCTTGTGCGGTTCCGGTGACCGCGGCGCCGCAGAGGAGCCGCGCACATGTCCAGACCCTCTGTTCCCCGCCGCAGTGTTCTGCGCGGCGCCGTGGGATTCGGCGCCGCCGCCGGCCTCGGCTCGCTCACCGCCTGCGCTCCGGGCGCGACCGGGAGCGAGCCGCGCAAGCTCACCGGGACGCCGAGCGCCTCAGTCAAGGGTGAAGTCACCATCTGGAACCGCTCGGGTGATCTGTTCAAGGTCTTCGACGCGGCCATCGACGAGTTCCGCAAGGCCCATCCGAACGTAAAGGTCAACCATCAGGCCGTCGACATCGATGCCAAGCTGGCCAACACGTTGATCACCGGCGCGGATCTGCCCGACGGCAGCTTCTGGGACGACGCGAAGATCGGCGGACAGGCCGAGCACCTGTACGACCTCACGGACCTGATCGAGCCGTACCGCAAGGACACCTCCCCCTACAAGCTCTCGGTCAACACCGTCGACGGCCGAATCTACGGCGTCCCCTGGGACCTGGATCCCGGGCTGCTGTGGTACCGGGAGGACCTGCTGGAGGACGCGGGCGTCGACCCGGAAGGCATCGCCACCTACGACGATCTGCTGGACGCGGCACGGGCGTTGAAGGAGAAGAACCACAAGGCCGGCCCCATCCACCTGGAGAAGGACCCCTTCCTCGGCCAGCTGTGGCTGGAGATGCTCGCCAACCAGCAGGGCACCAGCCTCGCCGACGCCGACGGGAAACTGCGTCTGGACTCCAAGGAGTACCGGACGATCCTCAACTGGGTGCGCACGGCCGTTCACGACGGCCTGGCGACGCACGCCGATTACCTCAAGCAGGGCGACCTCGCCGCTCTGGAGGACGGCCGGCAGGCGCTCGTGCCCTGGGCGGTGTGGTGGTCCTTCGCCCCTCAGCAGCTGCTGAAGAAGACCAGGGGCAAGTGGCGGGCCACCAAGCTGCCCGCCTGGACGCCCGGAGGCGCGCGCAGCGGCGCCATGGGCGGCAGCAGCTTCATCATCCCGGCCAAGGCGAAGAACCCGGAACTGGCCTGGATGCTCTATGAGTTCCTCTGCTTCAAGCAGCCCGGCTACAGCGCGGTGTACGGACCGAGCAGCGTCTACCCGGGCGGTCTGAACACCTCCGTGCCCAGCTACACACCCGCCCGCAAGGCCGACGCACCGCTGTTCGATCCGGTGGCGGCCCTCGGCGGCCAGGACCTGTGGAAGGTCACGGTGGACGCGGCCGCCGCCATCCCCGCCGCCGCGCCGATCCCGTCCTGGTGGGCCAAGTCGGTCGACTACCTGGGCAACAACGTGCAGCGGCTGATGGAAGGGGACATGACCCCCGACGACGTCATCGACGATTCCACCCGCAAGATCCAGCGGAACCTGGTGGACCGCGCGTGACCTCGGCAACCCTCTCCCCCGTGCGCGACGGTCACCGGGCGTCGCCACCACCGCCCCGTGCCCGTCGCCGGCTGTTCCTCACGCCCTATCTCTTCGTCGCCCCGTTCTACGTGGTCTTCGCCGCGTTCGGGCTGTACCCCCTGGTGTTCGCCTTCCAGCTGAGCTTCACGGACTGGAAGGGCGCGGGAGAGGCACACTTCATCGGCCTCGGCAACTACACCTACCTGCTGACCAGTCCGGAGTTCTGGTCCTCACTGGGCAACAGCGCCGTCATGTGGCTCCTCATCGTGCCGGTGCAGATCGTCGGCGGTCTCGCCGTCGCGGTACTGCTGGCCAACGCCCGTCTCAGAGCGCGCGGGTTGTTCCGGGTGGTGTTCATCGCCCCCTTCGTCACCCCCCTGGTGGCCATGGCCCAAGTGTGGATCGTGGTCTTCGACACGGACTACGGGCTGGTCAATTCCCTGCTGAACCTGGTGGGCCTGCCCGACGTCGCTTGGCTGACCTCGACGGCGTGGGCGAAACCCACCCTGGCGCTGCTGTTCCTGTGGAAGACCACCGGCTTCGCGATCATCATCCTCCTCGCGGGGCTGCAGGCGGTACCGGCCGACGTGTACGAGGCGGCGGCACTCGACGGCGCCTCGCGCCGACGCCAGTTCTGGTCGCTGACGCTGCCACTGGTGCGGCGCAGCATCGCCTTCCTGGTCGTGGTGCAGACCCTGGCCGTGTTCCAGATGTTCGCCGAACCCTTCGTGGTCACCCAAGGCGGGCCCTACGGCTCGACCACCACCAGCGGCCTCTTCCTGTACAACCACATCACGTCGTCCGACCTCGGGACCGGAGCGGCCAACTCCTTCCTGCTCGTCCTGCTCGTGTTCGCCCTGTCCCTGCTGTCCGTGCGCCTGCTGCGCTCCCGAGACGAGTGACCCGATGAGACACAAGAGCTACTCCCAGACCAGACCGAGCCCTTGGCAGTACGTCGTCCTCGCGGGCCTGGCCGTACTGTTCGCCTACCCCATCTGGTGGGCGATCAGCTCCTCCCTGAAGCCGGCGAACGACATCGTCCGTAGCCCGCTGTCGTTCTCCCCGGGCTCGCTCACCCTCGACAACTACCGGGCGATGCTCGACGACGTGCCTCTGGGCACCGGGTTCCTCAACACGCTGCTGGTGGTCGCGGTCAAGGGCACGCTGACCATGTGCCTGTGCCCGCTGGCCGGGTATGCCTTTGCCAAGTACCGCTTCCCCGGCCGGAACCTGCTGTTCGGCATCCTCATGCTCACCCTGATGCTGCCGACGCTCGTGCTGATCATCCCGTTGCTGCTGCAGATGAGCCAGCTCGGCTGGGTCAACACCTACCAGGCCCTGATCCTGCCCGGCAGCATCGACGCCTTCAGCATCTTCTGGATGCGGCAGACCATCGCCGCCGTGCCGGACGAACTCCTCGACGCGGGACGAGTGGACGGGGCGGGCGAGCTGAGGATCTTCGCCCGCATCGTGGTGCCGGTCATCCGGCCGGGCATCGCCGCACTCGGTGTACTGACCGTCATGAACATCTACAACGACTTCGTCTGGCCCGTCGTCGCCGTCAACGACGAAAGCCACCAGACTCTCCAGGTCGTCCTGTCCACGCTGGCCCAGAACGTCACGGGGAACCGCATCGGCGCCGACTTCAGCACCGTCTGGGGCGAACTGCTCGCCGCGGGCAGCCTGGCGTTGCTGCCCGTCCTGCTGCTGTTCGTCCTGCTGCAACGCCACTTCATCAACGGAATCCTCGCAGGCAGCGTCAAGGGCTGACCCCGCACCAGGCCGCCTCCCGCACCCGGCAGCATCCCCCGCGATCCGATACCGCCGCCCCCTTCCCGTAGTGCGGGTC
>MUMD01000019.1 GCA_002155895.1 Streptomyces rochei | reverse complement strand
GCGGCGAGCGCGACCTCGGCGCGGACGACGAGGTGTTCCAGGGCGCGCCTGGTGGTGGCGCGGGTGCCCTGCGCGGGGAGGGCCAGCAGCGTCTGCCAGGCGGCCTGTACGGCGGCGTACCCGGCGGCGCGCGCGGCGGTGTGGCCGTCGCCGGTGCCGCGGGTGCCGGCGTACGCGGCCGCGGCGTTCAGCGCCTGGGCGGTCGCCCGGCGTTCCGGGCCGTGCGGGCGGACGAGCGCGGGCGCCATGCCGACGATCCAGGCCCAGGCGCCCGCGGCGGCGCCCAGGGCCAGGTGCCCGGGGATCTGCGCGAAGGTCTGCGGGACGAACAGGGCGGCGGAACTGATGAAGGTGAGGATGACGTTGCCGGGCGGCCCGATGCGGGTGGCGTCGCACAGTGTCTTCTGGGCGGCCGCCAGCAGGGCGCCGACGGTGACCAGGACGACGGCGTTCCGGGTGAGCGAGGCGGTGACCAGGGCGACGGCGACCCCGCCGAGCATGCCGAGCACCACCCAGGCCAGGACGCGGGCGCGGGCGGCGTAGGGGCGGTTG
Organism: Streptomyces rochei; assembly: GCA_002155895.1. Lineage (GTDB taxonomy): Bacteria > Actinomycetota > Actinomycetes > Streptomycetales > Streptomycetaceae > Streptomyces > Streptomyces rochei. The sequence continues at coordinate 18,303 of MUMD01000019.1, read as the reverse complement.
TGCGCGTAGAGGGCGCACAGCGACCCGGCCATGGTGTACATCGCCAGGTCGAGCCGGCCGAGCGCCATCAGGATCAGGTTGGGCGGGGCCACGGCGGCCACCGAGCTGAGGGCGGGCTTGAACCAGATCTCGGAGGGACGGCGCAGGCCCAGCACACCGGTCAGGGACAGGTGGCGGCCGAGCGAGGTGCCGGGGGTGGGGGTCGCACTGCTCATGAGTAAAAGGTTAACAGGTGTTTTACCTGTAAATAACCTCTCGCGGTGATGCGCTCGGCCGGTCGGGGCTGGTCGGGGCCGATCGGCCCCGACCAGCGGCGACGCGTCGTGCTCCCCCGCGGTACCCCCCGTGTACACCCTTGCGCTCGCGTGCGCGCCGCATGTCCCGGGCAGACCTTGACCGACCGTCGGGGAGCGGCCGTCGAGCCGCGAGCGGGGGAGGCACACGTGCACGGACCGGCGTCGTCCGGGTGGCTGCTCGTCGCGCTGTGCGCGGCGACCGGCGCGTACTGCCTGCTGCGAATGCGGAGCGGCGTCGAGGAGCAGCGCCGTGCCGCGGGCGGCGAGGCGCTCATGGGGTTCGGGATGGCCGCCATGGCCGTCCCCGCCGCCGTCTTCACTCCGCCCGCCTGGGCCTGGCCCGTCTACGCGGCGGTCTTCGGCGCCGCCGGGCTGCGCGCCCTGTGGGCGGCCCGGACCGGACGGCACCACCTCCACCACCTCGTCGGCGACGCGGCCATGGTGTACATGGCGCTGGCGATGGCCGGCTCCCCCGCCCACGCCCATGGGCACGGCCCGTCCGGAGTCCCGCTGCTGACCGGGGCCCTGCTCCTCTACTTCACCGGGTACGTGCTGCTGACCGGCGTACGCCTGCTGCCCGTGGCCGCCGTCGCCGGGGGCGGTGCGGCGGGGAGCGGAGCGGCGGCCGGGTGGGGCGACCGGCCGGAGCTGGCGCGGGCGTGCCGGCTCTCGATGGGCATCGCGATGCTGGCCATGCTGCTGACCATGTGACACCCGACGGCCGACGGTCGGACCGGCACCGGCACCGGCACCGGCACCGATGGGCGTCCCTGCCCGGCCCACCGCGCGCGGTCGTGGTTGTCTGCGTCACTTTGTGCCGCGGGCCGCACTGCGGGCGGCGCCGCGCTCATAGGCTGCCCCCATGATCCTCCCCGCGGCACTGATGCTGCTCGGCGCCCTCACCGCCGTGCTCGCCCCGAGGCTGCTCGCCCGCGCCGACTGGCCGGACCGTGAACCGGTGGTGGCCCTGTGGGTGTGGCAGTGCGTGGTGGCGGCCGTGCTCGTGTGCTGCGCGCTGTCGATGACGTTCAGCGCGGCGGCGGCCTGGCACGCGGTGGGCGGCCGCGTCTTCGCGACGGCGCCGCGGCCGGTGGTGGAGGCGTACGCACTCGGCACGTCGGGTCTCTGGGCGGACACCACCGCCGTGGCACTGGCCTGCGCCGGGCTGTGGAGCGCCGCGATGCTGGCGCGCGAGGTCGTGCGGGCCCGGGCCCGGCGCCGGGAGCGCCGCGCCGAACTCCTGCGCCGCGCTCCCCTGCTGCCGGGCGAGACGCCCGGCCCGGACCGGCTCGTGGTCCTCGAGGGCGACCGGCCCGACGCCTGGTGGCTGCCCGGCACTCCCCCGCAGCTGGTCGTCACCACCGCCGCGCTGCGCCGCCTCGAGGGCCGGCAGCTCGACGCGGTGCTCGCCCACGAGAAGGGGCACGCGCAGGCCCGGCACGACTGGCTGCTGCACTGCTCGGCCGCCCTGGCCGACGGGTTCCCGCAGGTGCCGGTGTTCGCCGCGTTCCGCGACGAGATGCACCGCCTGGTGGAACTCGCCGCCGACGACGTCGCCTCCCGCCGCTTCGGCCGGCTGACGACCGCGCTGGCCCTGGTGGAACTCAACGAGGACCGGGGCGTGTTCGGCCCCTGCCCGTCGGCCCAGGCCCACGTCCCGCAGCGCGTGCACCGGCTGCTCACCCCGCCGAACCGGCTGTCGGCGGCCCGTCGGCTGCGGCTGACGGCGGCGGCCGCGCTGGTGCCGGTGGTCCCGGTCCTGGTGGCCTTCGTACCCGGGCTGCGGGCGCTGGGCTAGGCCGCCGTCGCCCCTCTCCCGCCCCTCGGCAGGGCCCGGAAACCGGCGAACGCCGGGTGAATTGGTTTCGAACCCTCCGCTTCGGCGAGTATCGCACCATGCAGACGCACCCCGTCGACTCCCCGCCCCGTCCCCCGCGGCCCCGCACCGCGCTCCGCGTCGCCTGGGCGCTGGCCGTGTGCTCCGCGCTGCTGCTCACCCTCGTGGCCCTCGAATGGCGTCCGCTGATCGACCTGGACGACGACATCGCCGGCACGACGCACCGCTGGGCGGTCGAGGAGCCGGGCATCACGCACGCCATGCGGATCCTCACCGACTGGGTGTGGGACACCTGGACCATGCGGCTGCTGTGCGCGGCGGTGGTGCTGTGGCTGTGGTTCCGGCGTGGGGACCGGTGGACGGCCGTATGGCTGGGGGCGGCGTGCCTGCTGGGAAGTCTGCTGCAGCAGCTCCTCAAGGCGGCCGTGGACCGCGCCCGTCCCGTCTGGCCCGACCCCGTGGACTCGGCGCACTTCGCGGCCTTCCCGTCGGGGCACGCGATGACCGCCACGTTCGTGTGCGGCCTGCTCGTCTGGCTGGTCCACCACTACGGTGCCGCCGACGGCGTGCGCCGCGCCGCCCTGGCCGCGGCGGTGGTCTCCGTGGCCGGCGTCGGGGTGACCCGGGTCTGGCTGGGCGTCCACTGGGCCACGGACGTCCTCGGCGGCTGGCTCCTGGGCGCCCTGGTGGTGGCCGTCGCGGCACTCGTCCACCGGCGCCGTCGGCCCGGGACCGCGGCGTCGACGCGGTAGGCCGCGTCCCCGTCGGCCGGCGCGGCGTCTCGTCCTCCGTGGTGGAGAGGGTTCACCGGTTGACCGATCGGTCTCCGTAGCCCGAGGCAACCACCCGAGGTGCCCGTCCGCCTCGGACGATCCCCCGTGTCGCCCGAGGCAGACGGTGGCCGGACCGGACACCAGGCCCGTCCGCCTGCGCCGAGTATAGTTGGCTGTCGGCCAGTCAACGCAGGAGTAAAGGATGTCCCCGCGCAGCGCCTCGGTCAATGAAGAGTTGCGCAGGCGTTCCAAGGAGCGGCTCCTGCAGGCCGCGGTCGAGCTGGTGGGCGAGCACGGGTACGAGGCCACCACCCTGGGCGCCATCGCCGACCGCGCCGGCTCCGCACGCGGCCTGGTCTCGTACTACTTCCCCGGCAAGCGCCAGCTCGTGCAGTCGGCCGTGCACCGGCTGATGCACCGCACGCTGGAGGAGGCGCTGGAGCGCGAGCCCCGTACCGACGAGGGCGCGGAGCGGATGGCCCGGGCCATCGACGCGATCCTGGGCCTCGCCCGCGAGCGGCCGGTCCTCATGCGCCAGCACATGGCGGGGCTGCTCCAGGCCGAGGTCGGCTTCGTGCCGTGCCCGGAGCAACGGCGGCTGGCGGAGCTGCTGCGGGACACCGTGGCCCGGCACGGCTCGCGGGACGTCGACCGCGACTACCCGATGCTGCGGGCGCTGCTGATGGGCGCCGTGTTCGCCGCCCTGGTGCCGGGGGTGCCGATGCCCGTGCCGGTGCTGCGCGCCGAGCTGTTCAAGCGCTACCGGTTGGCCTGGGAGCTGGGTGTCCCGCCGGACGCCGCGGCGCCCGGCGGGACCTCGTGCGACACGGACCTGTCGCGGTTCTTCGCGACCGGGGTGTCCGGCCGGCCGCTCCCGCAGGACCCGGCCGGCCGCACGGCTCAGTCGAAGTAGTCCGGCTGCGTCTGCGTGTTCAGCTCACGCAGGTGGACCCGCTTGGCCGGGTCGGTGCGCCGGTCGCTGAGCTTGAGGACGTCGAAGCCCTTCGCCATGTCGTTCGAGTAGATGTAGCCGTTGTAGTAGTACGCCGACCAGGAGCCGCCCGTGGAGATGGCCTCCGTGCTCAGCGGCCCGCGCTCGAAGTAGGCGATCTCCTTCGGACGCGAGGAGTCGGTGAACTCCCAGACCGAGACACCGCCCTGGTACCAGGCCTGGACCATGATGTCCTTGCCCTTGACCGGGATCAGCGAGCCGTTGTGGGCCACGCAGTTCTCGGTGTCCGCCTGGTGGCGGGGGATCTTGAAGTAGCTGCGGAAGACCAGCTTGCGGTGGTCGCCCCGGCCGACGATGTCGTAGATGCCGTCGGCGCCGCGGTTCGGGCCGATCTCCGCGTTGCAGGTGGCGGCACCGCCGCCGCCCAGCTCGTCGGTGAAGACGACCTTGTTCGCGCCCTGGTTGAAGGTGGCCGAGTGCCAGAAGGCGAAGTTGACGTTGTCCTGGACCCGGTCGATGACCTTCGGCCGCTCGGGGTCCTCGATGGAGAACAGGATGCCGTCGCCCATGCAGGCGCCCGCTGCCAGGTCCTTCGAGGGCAGCACGGTGATGTCGTGGCAGCCGGTGGTCTTGGAGACGCCCGGGTTGGTCGGCCCGCCCGGGTTGCCGCCGCCGTCGGGGCCCTCACCCGGGAACAGCACCGGGAAGTCCACGACGGCCGCCCGCTCGGGTGCCTTGCGCGGCACCTTGATGACGGAGATGCCGTCGTGCGGGGGCTGGCAGTCCGGGTACGCGGCGTTCGGCGAGTACGAGGAGACGTAGATGTAGACGTTCTTGCGCTCGGGCACCAGCGTGTGGGTGTGGGAACCGCAGGCGGTCTCGACGGCCGCCACGTACTTCGGGTTCCGCTTGTCGCTGATGTCGAAGACCTTCATGCCCTCCCAGGAGGACTTCTCGGTCGCCGGCTGGGTGGTGCTGTTGCAACTGCTGTCGCTGCGCGAGGAGTCGGTCGACAGGAACAGCAGATCGCCGGAGACGGAGATGTCGTTCTGCGAGCCGGGGCACAGCACCTGGGCGACAGTCTTCGGCTTCTTCGGGTTGCTGATGTCGAAGATGCGGAAGCCGTCGTAATTGCCGGCGAAGGCGTACCGGCCCTGGAAGGCCAGGTCCGAGTTGGTGCCGGGCAGCGCGTCCTTGGGGATGTTGGCCAGGTGCTCGATGTTGTCCGAGTGGACCACCTGGTCCTGGCCGGGTATCTCGCCGCCCTCGATGGCGTCGCGCACTTCGGCGCGCGCGCTCTTGGACACCTCCTTCGACGTCGCCGGGGCGTCCCCGGGGTCCGGGGTCGCCACGGCCGGACCGGCCGTGAGCAGCGCGGACAGGAGACCGGCGGCGACCGCCCCGACTCCCAGACGTCTGCGCCGCGTTCGCGGGTCGTTCAACAGGATCACTGTTTCCTCCCTACGTCCGTTCCGTCGGAACGGCTCACGCACCCCGCAGTATCGTCTTCGCCATGCACATACCAACAGGGGGCAACAGGATCGCAATGAAGTTTTTTGATCAGTGGTACGCGGAAGCGTGCTAAGACGGTCATCGCACTCACGAGGTGCTCCGCGTCGCTTCCCCCTTGGGGGCACCCCCAGTCACAGGAGGTCGTTGTGCCCTTCCGCCCCGCGTCGACCCGCGCGTCGCTCGTCACGGCCGCGCTGACCGCCTTGGCCGTGCTCGGGCTCGGGGCCTGCGATTCCGGCCCGGACGGCGGGACCGCGAACGCGGCCGGACCCTCGGTGATCGCCCCCGGCGAGCCGGGCGGGGGCAACCGCACCCTGTCCGCCGAGGAGGCCGAGAAGCAGCGCGCCGACGACGACTCCCCCAACTCGGCGGACGTGACCTACGCGCGGATGATGATCCAGCACCACGCCCAGGCCCTGGAGATGACCGAACTGGTGCCTCGTCAGGCGGCGTCCGGCCGGGTGAAGAAGCTCGCCGAGCGGATCTCGGCGGCACAGGGGCCGGAGATCCAGGCGATGAAGGGCTGGCTGAAGAGCCACGGCAAGGAGGAGAGCGGCGGCGGCCACGACCACCACGCCGGGATGCCGGGGATGGCGACCGAGGCCCAGTTGGAGAAGCTGCGCAAGGCACGGGGCAAGGCCTTCGACCAGCTCTTCCTGACGCTGATGATCACCCATCACGAAGGCGCGATCAGCATGGCCACGGACGTCAAGTCGCAGGGCAACAACGTGCAGGTGGAGGAGATGGCCGACGACGTGGTGGCTCAGCAGACCAGCGAGATCTCCCGGATGCGCGGGATGCTCTGACGCCCCGCCACCTCAGCGCCGCGCGCGGCGCGGGCTCAGGAAGCCGTCGTCGCGGGCCTGCCCGATCAGTCTGAGCGACCTGCGCCGGCTGTGCCCGGTCGCGCGCATCACCGCCAGGACCGGGTCGCCGCCCTCCTCCCGGGCGGCCCGGTACCGCTCGGCGACGAGCCGGCGCTCCTCCCTGCCGCCCGGCCGGGCGGGCCGGGCCCGCCGCGCCGCGACCGGTGCCGCACCGGCGCAGGGCGGCAGGCAGGCGGCGAGCAGCGGGTGCTCGAGCCATTCGGCGAGCACGGCCAGGTCGTCGAGGGAGAGCGGGGGCTGCGCCCGTACGTCCTCGATCCGCACCCCCCGGTGGGACAGCACGGCGAGCGCCTCCAGCCGGGCACCGTCGGCGAAGCTCAGCCGGACGTCGAACCACGAGGCGTCGCCGGCGCCTTCGCGCACCACCCAGGTCTGCCGCACGGACACCTCGCCGTCGTCCGGACAGCGATCGGAAAGCTGAAGAGAACGATCAACGAAGGATGCGTCGAGCATACACGGAACGTAACCGCATGATCACATTCCATACGAACAGAACACGCGCGGGAGGTGGACCGTTCACCGGCCGCAGCACCCTGTCGGCGTACGGGCCGAGGGGAGGCGCCGGTCAGCCGGTGCCGACGCGGGCGGCCTGGCGGGCCGCGGCGGCCAGCAGGGCGTCGAGCAGCCCCGGGAAGAGGACGTCCAGGTCGTCCCTGCGCAGGCCGTTCATCTTGGCCGTGCCCCGGTAGGTCTGCCGGATCACTCCGCTCTCGCGCAGCACCCGGAAGTGATGCGTGGTCGTGGACTTGGTGACCGGCAGGTCGAAGTGGGAGCAGGAGAAGAGCGCGTCGCTGTCGGCGGCGAGGTCGCGCACGATGCGCAGCCGCACCGGGTCGGAGAGCGCGTGCAGCACGTCCTCCAACCGGATGTCGTCCCGTGCCGGATGGGGCAGGTCGCGGGTACCGGCGGCGGTGGCGGCGGGGGTCACGGCGGCTCCAGTCGTCCGGGAGGGGGACCGCCGGCCGGCGGGGCCCCTCGAAGGTCTTCATTGTACGAAGGTCGCCGTAGTTTGACACCTGCCGTACTACGAGGGCTATCGTACGAGCCGTACCCCCTTCCCGGACCATCCGGCCACCCGGCCGCTCGACCAAGGGAGCAGTCCGCCATGAGCGCCCTCTTCCAGCCCCTCCAGCTGCGGGACACCACGATTCCGAACCGGGTCTGGATGCCTCCCATGTGCCAGTACTCCGCCGCGCCGGAGGGGCCCCTGGCGGGCGTGCCCGGCGACTGGCACTTCGCGCACTACGGCGCCCGCGCGGTCGGCGGCACCGGACTGATCATCGTCGAGGCCACCGGCGTGTCGCCCGAGGGCCGGATCTCCCCGCAGGACCTGGGCCTGTGGAACGACACCCAGGCCGACGCCTTCCGCAGGATCACGGACTTCCTGCGGTCGCAGGGGACCGTGCCGGCGATCCAGCTGGCCCACGCGGGCCGCAAGGCGTCGACCGCGCAGCCCTGGAAGGGCGGGGCCCCGGTGGGCCCCGACGCGCACGGCTGGCAGCCCGCGGCCCCGAGCGCGCTGGCGTTCGACGAGCGCCACCCGGTGCCGACCGAGCTGACGACGGCGCAGATCGAGGAGATCGTCGGGCAGTTCGCGGATGCGGCCCGCCGCGCGCTGGCGGCCGGCTTCGAGATCGTCGAGATCCACGGCGCCCACGGCTACCTGATCCACGAGTTCCTGTCGCCGCACTCCAACCACCGCACCGACGCCTACGGCGGTTCGTACGAGAACCGCACCCGCTTCGCCCTCGAAGTCGCCGACGCGGTCCGGGCGGTGTGGCCGGACGACAAGCCGCTGTTCTTCCGGATCTCGGCGACCGACTGGCTGGAGGAGGGCGGCTGGACGCCCGAGGACACCGTGCGCTTCGCCGCCGACCTCCAGGCCCACGGCATCGACCTGCTCGACGTCTCCACCGGGGGCAACGTGCCGCGCGTCCGCATCCCCACCGGCCCCGGCTACCAGGTGCCGTTCGCCGCGCGCGTCAAGGCCGGGACCACCCTGCCGGTCGCCGCCGTCGGCCTGATCACCGACGTCCGGCAGGCCGAGAAGATCCTGGCCAACGACGAGGCCGACGCCGTGCTCCTCGGCCGCGAGCTGCTGCGCAGCCCGTCCTGGGCGCAGCAGGCGGCCCGGGAGCTGGGCGACATGGGCGACACGGTCCGCATGCCGGACCAGTACGGCTGGGGCATGTGAGACGGAGTCGTGCGCGAGGCGTTGACTAGAAAGCGCTTGCCCTCTACGGTCCGTTCATCAGCATGACCGTCACGGGCGCTGCGGGGTCTCAAGAGCCCGGCTGCGCCCGTGACATAGGACAACATCCTGCACAACGTTCATGTACATGTTCCGTTCCACCCCCACTCCCTGACGGAAGGGACCAGAACATGACCGCTGCGACACACCCCCACGCGCGGTGGCGCGCCGCGACCGGCACGCTGGCCACCCTCGGCCTCTCGGTTGGCATGCTCATGACTTCCGGGGCGTCGCCGGCCCAGGCCGCCACCTGGCCGACCCCCAACGGCAGCCAGGGCGTCTCCTCCACCATCTCGGTCTCCGGCACCAAGGACTACGGGATGAAGCGCCTCTACGGCACCGGCGACCTGGGCTCCGGGGGCCAGGACGAGGACCAGGGGCCGATCCTGGAACTGGCCCCGGGCGCCGTCCTGAAGAACGTGATCCTCGGCGCGCCGGCCGCCGACGGCATCCACTGCAAGGGCAGTTGCACGCTGCAGAACGTCTGGTGGGAGGACGTCGGCGAGGACGCGGCGACCTTCCGCGGCTCCTCGTCGTCCAACGTCTACACCGTGACCGGGGGCGGCGCCAAGGAGGCCGGCGACAAGGTGTTCCAGTTCAACGGCGCCGGCACGCTCAACGTGTCGAACTTCGCCGTCAAGAACTTCGGCACCTTCGTCCGCTCCTGCGGCAACTGCTCGACGCAGTACAAGCGCACGATCAACCTCGACACCATCGAGGTGAGCTGGAAGGGCAGCCGGATCGCCGGGATCAACACCAACTACGGCGACAGCGCGACCCTGCGCAACATCACGATCGTCGGGGACGGCGACAGGAAGATCGTCCCGTGCCAGAAGTACATCGGCAACGACGACGGCGACGAGCCGGACTCGAACGGCTCGGGCCCCGACGGCACCCACTGCAAGTACACGTCGTCCGACATCACCTACAGGTGACGCGCCCCGCCGGCGCGTGACCCCGCCGCCGGTCAGCCCCGGGCGTCCGTGGCCCGGAGCTGACCGGCCTGCTCCCGCCGGAAGCGCTCGTAGGCGTCGCGCAGGGCCGGGCCCGGCCAGTCGCCCGGCAGCAGCTCCGAGGGCAGGACGGGATCGGCGAGCAAATGGCGCACGACGGCGGCGAAGGCGGTGAGCCGGTCGGCCGGCCGCTCGGCCCGGTCGACCCGGGCGAGCAGTTCCCGGGCCGTGGCGGACCAGGCGTCCAGCGGCCACAGCCGGGCGGCGAGTTCGCGGCCCGGACGCGCGGGGCGGCAGACGTACGAGTCGGCCACCCGGTCCAGGTCGGCCGGCAACGGACGGCGGAGATTGGCCGGGCGCAGCCAGACGCCCTCGCGGACCTCGGCCAGGCGCAGGGCGGTCAGCCGGGCGCGCAGATCGGCGCGTTCGGCGGGGCCGCGCCCCGTCGCGGTGACCACGACCATCTCCCAGTCGTCCCGCCACGCGCGGGTGTGCGGGCGCACGGCCTCGTCCTGGCGGCGCTGGCGCTCCAGCAGCCGCTCGCTGAGGCGGTAGCCGGCCTCCGTACGCCGCAGGTCACCGGCGGCGGTCATCCGGCTGAGGGCCGCGCGCACGGTGGACCCGCCGACACCGAAGCCCTCCACCAGCCGCACCAGCTCGCGGGCGGACAGTTCGGGGGGATGCGTACCGAGGAGGAGGCTCAGCACGACCGACCGCGCGGACAGCGGACGCAGCGCGGGGTCGCCCGGGGACGCGGAGCCGTTCATGGGCCGTACTGTACGTGCACCCCCCTGTTGCACTATTGCTGCGACCGCAGCGCCGGTGCAACACTCGACCTCATGACGACACTCACGCAGGAGCCGTACGAGGAGTCCGCGGGCCGTCCGGTGGGGTACGCCACGCACGACGTCACCAACCAGCCCCCTCCGCTGGCCCCCTACGACGCCTCCGCGGACACGGCCCTGCTGGAGGGCGTGCGGCGGGAGGGCGCCGCATGGGCCGAGGAGGAGCTGCGGCGGCTCGGCCTGCGGGCGGGCAGCGCCCAGGCCCAGGAGTGGGGCGACCTGGCCAACCGCCACGAGCCCGTGCTGCGTACCCACGACCGGTACGGCAACCGGATCGACGAGGTCGAGTACCACCCCAGCTGGCACCACCTGATGCGGGTGGCCGTCGGCGAGGGGCTGGCCGGCTCGGCGTGGGCGGACGACCGGCCGGGGGCCCACGTCGCCCGGACCGCCGGCGGACTGGTGTGGGGGCACACCGAGGCGGGGCACGGCTGCCCCACGTCGATGACCTACGCCGCCGTGCCCGCGCTGCGCGCCGAGCCGGAGCTGGCGAAGGTCTACGAACCGCTGCTGACCAGCCGGGAGTACGAGCCGGGGCTGCGCCCGCCCACCGGGAAGCGGGGCCTGCTGGCCGGCATGGGGATGACGGAGAAGCAGGGCGGCTCCGACGTCCGCACGAACACCACCGCGGCCACCCCGACCGCCGAGTCCGGGGTGTACACGCTGCGCGGGCACAAGTGGTTCACGTCGGCGCCGATGTGCGACGTGTTCCTGGTGCTGGCCCAGGCCCCCGGGGGCCTGTCGTGCTTCCTGGTCCCGCGCGTCCTGCCCGACGGCACCCGCAACACCTTCCGCGTCCAGCGCCTCAAGGACAAGCTCGGCAACCGCTCCAACGCGTCGTCCGAGCCCGAATTCGACGGGACGGTCGCCTGGCTGGTCGGACCCGAGGGGCAGGGCGTCAAGACGATCATCGAGATGGTCAACTGCACCCGGCTGGACTGCGTGATGGCCTCGGCGACGCTGATGCGCAAGACGCTCGTCGAGGCGGGACATCACGTACGGCACCGCAGCGCGTTCGGCGCCCGCCTGGTCGACCAGCCCCTGATGCGCAACGTCCTGGCCGACCTCGCGCTGGAGTCGGAGGCGGCGACGACGCTCACGCTGCGGCTGGCGGGCGCGGCGGACCGGGCGGTGCGCGGGGACGCCGGGGAGGCCGCCTTCCGGCGGATCGCCACCGCCGTCGGCAAGTACTGGGTGACCAAGAGGGGCCCCGCGTTCACCGCCGAGGCCCTGGAGTGCCTGGGCGGCAACGGCTACGTGGAGGAGTCGGGCATGCCCCGCCACTACCGCGAGGCACCGCTGCTGTCGATCTGGGAGGGCTCGGGGAACGTCAACGCCCTGGACGTGCTGCGGGCGCTGGGCCGCTCGCCCGAGACCGCGCACGCCCTCTTCGGCGAACTCGCCCTCGCCCGGGGCGCGGACGCCCGGCTGGACGCCGCCGTGGCCCGGCTGGAGTCGGGACTGGCGGAGGCGTCCGAGACGGGGGCCCGCCGCCTGGTGGAGCTGATGGCCCTCACCCTCCAGGGCTCCCTGCTGGTCCGCCACGCCCCGCCCGCCGTGGCCGACGCGTTCTGCGCGAGCCGGCTCGGCGGCGACTGGGGGCACGCCTTCGGCACGCTGCCGGCCGGGGCGGACCTCGGCGGCATCCTGGAGCGGGCGCTGCCGCCGCGGGCCTGAAGCGGCCGCCACGGGCCTGAAGCCGCCACGGCCCCGGAGCGGACCGCGCCCTTGTCCTCCGTGAGCGCGACATCACCGCCGTGACCTGCGGCGTCACCCTTTCCAGGGGTGACTGTCAGTGGTGGGGTGCAGACTGGCCCGTGTCCGAGACGAAGGCGTCGACGAGGACGCCGCGGAGGTGATCGGCATGACCGAGGTACTGCTCGCCGTGGGCACCCGCAAGGGCCTGTTCATCGGGCGCCGGCGGGGTGGCACCTGGGAGTTCGACGAGAGTCCCTACTTCAACGCGCAGGCGGTGTACTCGGTCGCGCTCGACACCCGCGGCGACACCCCGCGGCTGCTGGCCGGCGGCGACAGCGCGCACTGGGGGCCGTCGGTGTTCCACTCCGACGACCTGGGACGGACCTGGACCGAGCCCGCACAGCCGGCGGTCAAGTTCCCCAAGGAGACCGGTGCTTCGCTGGAGCGGGTGTGGCAGCTGCACCCGGCCGCCGCGGAGCCGGACGTGGTCTACGCGGGCACGGAACCGGCCGCGCTGTACCGGTCGGAGGACCGGGGCGAGAGCTTCGAGCTGGTCCGGCCCCTGTGGGAGCACCCCACGCGCTCGCAGTGGGTGCCGGGCGGCGGTGGCGAGGGGCTGCACACCGTCCTCACCGACGCCCGGGACCCCGAGTCCGTCACGGTCGCCGTGTCGACCGCGGGCGTCTTCCGCACCACGGACGGCGGCGCGAGCTGGGCGCCGTCCAACTCCGGTGTCTCCGCGGTCTTCCTGCCGGACCCGAATCCGGAGTTCGGCCAGTGCGTGCACAAGGTGGCCCGGGACGCGGCGACCCCGGACCGGCTCTACCTGCAGAACCACTGGGGCGTGTACCGCAGCGACGACTCCGGCGCGCACTGGACGGACATCGGCGAGGGGCTGCCGTCGACGTTCGGCTTCGCGGTGGCCGCCCACCCGCACCGCGGCGACACGGCGTACGTCTTCCCGATCAACGCCGACGCCGACCGGGTCCCGGCGGACCGCCGCTGCCGGGTCTTCCGCACAGCCGACGCGGGCAAGAGCTGGGAGCCGCTGTCGGCGGGACTGCCGCAGGAGGACCACTACGGCACGGTGCTGCGCGACGCGCTGTGCACCGACGACGCGGAGCGGGCCGGCGTCTACTTCGGCAACCGCAACGGCGAGGTGTTCGCTTCGGACGACGACGGCGACAGCTGGCGGCAGTTGGCCTCCCACCTGCCGGACGTGCTGTGCGTGCGGGCCGCGGTCGTCGGATGAACCGGACCGGGGGGACCGGCCGCCGCCACCGGTTGATCGGCGTCACCCGTACGGCAGTAGGGTGACGCCCGTGGCACCACGACCCTTGCACGAAATCGTCGAAGCGGGCTGGGCGAAGGCCCTGGAACCCGTCGCCGGGCGGATCACCGCGATGGGTGAGTTCCTGCGCGCGGAGATCGCCGCCGGACGCACCTACCTCCCCGCCGGGGCGCATGTACTGCGAGCCTTCCAACAACCCTTCGACGACGTCCGCGTACTGATCGTCGGACAGGACCCCTACCCGACCCCGGGACACGCGGTGGGGCTGTCGTTCTCGGTCGCGCCCGAGGTGCGTCCGCTGCCCGGCAGCCTCGTCAACATCTTCCGGGAACTGCACACCGACCTGAACCTCCCGCAGCCCTCCAGCGGGGACCTGACCCCGTGGACCGAGCAGGGTGTTCTCCTGCTCAACAGGGCGCTCACCACGGCCCCGCGCAAGCCCGCCGCCCACCGCGGCAAGGGCTGGGAGGAGGTCACCGAGCAGGCGATACGCGCTCTGGCGGCACGCGGGAAGCCGATGGTGTCCATCCTGTGGGGCCGCGACGCCCGCAATCTGCGCCCGCTGCTCGGCGACCTCCCGGCGGTCGAGTCCGCGCACCCGTCGCCGATGTCGGCGGACCGGGGATTCTTCGGGTCCCGTCCGTTCAGCCGGGCCAACGACCTGCTGGTCCGCCTGGGAGGTCAGCCGGTCGACTGGCGCCTGCCGTGACGCCCGGCTTCCTGGCCGTGGACTCCGGCGGCTCGGGGCTGCGGGTCGTCCTCGGCACGGCCGGTGGCGACGGGGACGGCCCACGGGTCCTCGGACGGCGCGCGTCGCGGGAGGCGGTCCGCACCGGCGCGCGCGGCATCGACCCCGGGCATCTGCTGGGGCAACTGCTGCCCATGGCGGAGTCGCTGCGGGAGGAGACCGGTGTCGTCCGGATCGGCACCGTGGTCGTCGGGGCCGCGGGGCTGGCCACCCTGGGCGACGCCCTGCGCGCCGAGCTGCCGGGTGCCCTGGCCCGGGACCTGGGCGCGCGGACGGTCGCCCTGGTCGCGGACGCGGTGACCGCGTACGTCGGCGCCCTCGGCCCGCGGACGGGCGCCGTGGTGGCCGCCGGTACGGGCCTGATCGCGACCGGTACGGACCTGGAGCGCTGGTACCGGGCGGACGGCTGGGGCCATCTGCTGGGCGACTGCGGCGGCGGGGCCTGGATCGGACGGGCCGGGCTGGAGGCGGCGTTGCGCGCCCACGACGGGCGCCCGGGCGGTTCGGCGGCGCTGCTGGCCCGGACCGAGGAGCGGTTCGGGCCGGTGGCGGGACTGCCCGGCCGGATCTATCCGCGTACCGACCGTCCCGCCGTCCTCGCCTCGTTCGCGCCGGAGGTGGCCGCCTGCGCGGCCGGTGACCCGGTCGCCGCGGACGTCCTGCGGGCCGCCGCCCGGCACATGGCGGATTCGGCGGCCGCGGTGTGTCCGCGCGGGGGCGAGCCCCTGGTCGCCGTCACCGGTGGTCTGCTGAAGCTGGGCGACGCCCTGGTCGTGCCGCTGGAGGAGGAGCTGGCGAAGCGGCTCCCGCACGCGCGGCGGACGGCCGCCGAGGGTGATCCACTGCACGGTTCGGTGCGGATCGCGAGCGACCTGGCGACCGGATCGTTCACCCTTCCGGGTGATGAAAAAATGCTGTGGGTGACGGCTGACCCGGACGGCTGAGAATCGGTCCTCCACCGAGGTGAATCGTGCCGATGTCGGCCGATCCGTACATCACTCTTCAGACAAAACCGGACGGATACCGCTCACCTGCACCCTCCCCGAACAGGGAAACCCAGGAAACCAGTAACATGCGGCGCCATGAGCTCCCCCACTGGGCCCGCGTCCGGCCTGCCAGTACGAATGCCGCGCCCCCGCCAGCCCGGACGGCACCGCCGTCCCGAACCCCTGGTGGCTCCCGAGGGCGCGCCGGCGCTCGTCCTCGCGGTTCCGGGGACGCCCAGTAGCGCCACCCGCGGCCTCACCGACGAGGTCGTCAGCATCGCCCGTTCCGAACTTCCCGGCCTCGACGCCAGGATCGGATGGCTCGACGGGGACGACGAGGAGTTCCCCACCCTGTCGACCGTCCTCGCCCGGGCCGCCGAGGAGCGCACCGCCCGCTACGAGCAGGCGGTGGCCGCCGGCCTGGAGGTGAAGGAGCCCGAGGGGCCCGTCGCCGTCGTCGTGCCGCTGCTCGCCGGACCGGACAGCGCGCTGCTGCGCCGCATCCGCCAGGCCGTCATGGACAGCAAGGTCGCCGCCGAGCTGACCGACGTGCTCGGCCCGCACCCGCTGCTCGCCGAGGCGCTGCACGTGCGGCTCTCCGAGGCGGGGCTGGCCCGCGCCGACCGGGCCAGGCTCTTCACCGTGGCCACCGCCGCGGACGGCATCATCCTGGCCTCCGTGGGCGGTGACGAGGCCGTGCAGGCGGCCGGGATCACCGGCATGCTGCTCGCGGCGCGTCTGGCCGTGCCGGTGATGGCGGCGGCCCTGGACGAGGAGGGCTCGATCGCGTCCGTGGCCGAGCAGCTGCGTTCCTCGGGCTCCCAGCAGCTGGCGCTCGCGCCGTACCTGATCGGCCCCGAGATCGAGGCGTCCCTGCTGGAGGAGGCGGCCAAGGAGGCGGGCTGCTCCACCGCCGACCCGCTCGGCCCCTACCCGGCGATCGGCAAGCTGACGCTGGCCAAGTACACGACGGCGCTCGGCATCTCGCCGCAGCAGCCGCAGGGCGCACCGGTGCGCTGAGGCACCCGGGACACACGGGACCACGGGCCCGCTCCGGCGACGGAGCGGGCCCGTGGTCGTCCCCGTGCGGGGGCAGGGCGGCCGCGGGCCGGTACGGGTGGCGCACCCGGTCCGCCGGGGCACCGCGGCGGTGCGGGGGTGCGGAGGTGCGTCAGCCGAAGATCACGCAGGAGGCCGCCGGGAGGGCCAGGGAGCCGGCCCGGCGCGGCACCCCGGTCGCCGGATCGAGGGCGAACCAGGTCACGTCGCCGGAGCGCTCGTTCGCGACGTACAGGAAGCCGCCCGACTCGGCGATCTCCCGCGGCCAGTGTCCGCCGCAGGGGACGGTCCCGGTCAGCCGCAGTCCGTCCGGTTCCACGGCGAACACGGACAGGACGTCCTCGCCCCGGGTCGCGGTCCACACGAAGCGGCCGTCGGGCGAGGCCACGATGCCGGACGGGTAGGCGTCACCGGCCGGGGCCCCGGGGAGCACCGGCACCTCGGTGAGCGGCTGCAGCACGCCCTCGGCCGCGTCCCAGCGGCAGACGGTGACGGTGGGCGCGAGTTCGTTGACGACGTAGGCGTGGGAGCCGTCGGGGTGGAAGGCCAGGTGCCGCGGCCCGGAGCCGGGGCGCAGCGCGGTCTCCCGGTGCACGGCGAGGGCGCCGTCCGTCAGGGTGCACACCCGCACCGAGTCGGTGCCGAGGTCCACGCTGACGGCCCACCGCCCGCTCGGGTCCGGGCGCACCTGGTGGGCGTGCGGTCCCTGCTGGCGCTGGGCGTGCGGGCCCGATCCGGTGTGGCGCAGGACGCCGGAGGCGGCCCGGGCGAGGGTGCCGTCGGCGCGCAGCGGCACGGCGGTGACGCTGCCGGAGCCGTAGTTGGCCGTCAGCACGTGCCCGGCGTGGAGGGCGAGGTGGGTGGGTCCGTCGCCCCCGACGGACACCGGGCGGCCGGCGGGCTCGGGCTTGTCCCCGCTCACGCGGAAGGCGGCGACCGCTCCCTCGGCCGTCTCGCTGACGGCGTAGAGCGTGTTCCCGTCCGGTGCCAGGGCCAGGAAGGACGGGTCGGGCAGGCGGTCGGTGCCGCTGAGGACCGTCAGCTCGCCGGTGCCCGGCGCGACGGCCGCGGTGACGATGCCGGGCCCGCCGGCCGCCGTGAACGACCCGATGAACGCCCGCCGCCGCATGTCGCCGTCTGTCACCAGTGGTCCCTCTCGTCTCGTACCGCCGCGTGCCGGGCCGTCGCCTCCGGCGCCCCGTCGGGTGCCGGACCGACCGGGCCGGCCGATCGCCTGCCCCGGGGCGACGGTAGCAGTCGATCAGTTGCGGTCCGGACCTGGCGGAGGGCGCGGGGCGGCGGGCTCAGGCGCCGGCGAGCGGCGAGCCGGAGGGCGCCCGCAGGGGTGCCGCGAGTTCGGTGAGGGCTCGCTCCAGGCCGTGGAGGTGGGCGAGCGCGGGTTCGGCGGTGTGCGCCCCCTGCGCGTGGGCGGGGACGCGGCCGCCCCCGGTGAGCGCCTCGACGGCGGCCTCGACGCGCCAGCAGGCGGCGGCCAGCCGCGCGTCGTGCGAGGCCTCCGGGTCGGCGGCGACGGCGACCAGACCGCGTATCTCCCGCGCGCAGTCGTCGAGCAGGGCGAGGACGCGCCGGGCGCGGCGCTTGCGGCCGCGCATCGGGTTCAGCGGGTGGACGAGCGGGGACAGGGACAGCCGGACCCGGCCCAGGAGCTGCTCCAGTTCCGCCACCCGGTGCGCGGGGTCGGCGCCCTCGTTGCCGGCGAGACGGGCGGCGGCCTCGGCGGTGCAGGCGTGCACGCAGCGCAGGGCGCGCTGGATCCAGGCGTCGGTGACGGCGTGCGTGGTGACGGGGAGGACGAAGAGCACGGCCAGCGCGGCGCCGAGCGCCCCGACGCCGGTCTCGACGAGCCGCAGGGCGAGCAGCCCGGGGCTGAGGAAGCCCAGCAGGCCGTAGAGCAGTTCGGCGAGCAGGGTGACGCAGAGCATCATCCAGGTGTAGGAGACCGCGGCGGTGTAGAAGATGCCGAAGACGCAGGCGGCGGCGAGCACGGCGGTGGGCACCGCGGCCCCGGCCAGCGGGAAGGCGATCAGGAAGCCGAGACCGATGCCGACGACCGTGCCGAGGACCCGGCGGAAGCCGCGGACCAGCGTCTCGCCGCGCGAGGTGGTGTTGACGAAGACCCACCAGGTGGCGCCGACCGCCCAGTACCAGCGCTGGTCGTCGGCGAGCTGGTGTCCGACCAGCGCTGGTACTGGGC
>MUMD01000189.1 GCA_002155895.1 Streptomyces rochei | reverse complement strand
CGACCTTGCGCCTGCCCTTGCTGAGGCCGTTCACTGACTTCCCCTTCCCAGGTCCCCGCCCTGCCCGGCCACCTCAACTGCCGAGCGGTGACGGCCGGTTGTCCATCCTGCCACGCACAGCGACGCCGGTGCGGGCAAGCGCTCCCGCGTACGGTGACGGGCGCCACGTTCCTGGCCTTACCATGGCGCGGTGCTGGTCAAGTGGATTCGCTGCACCGTGGTGGACCGCCGCGGGTTCGAGCGGGGGCAGCGAAAGTGGGCGGGGCTTCCCGGGGAGCCGGGTTTCCGGGGGCAGGGGGGCGGCTGGAGCCGTGGCCGGCCCGATGTGGCGCATGTGTTCGCCTTCTGGGAGAGCCGCGCCTTCTACGACTCCTTCATGGCCCGCTCCCACGACCGGCTCGCCTCGGCCCAGGCGGGCACCTTCAAGGACGCGCAGGTCAGACTCTTCGACTACCGCTTCGACGTGAAGACGGGATTCGAGCCGCGCTTCACGGACGCCGACCTGCTGCGGGTGGCGCTCTGCCGGGTGCACGAGGAGCGGGCCGAGCACTACGTCCTCATGCAGGAGAAGGTGTGGAACCCGGCGATGGCCGGTTCCCCGGGCATGGTCCGGGGGCTGTTCGGCGAGGCCCCGGGGAACGAGTACCTGGTGCTGTCCATGTGGCGGTCGGCCGCCGAACACGGCAAGTACCGCACCGAACGGGTCGAGCGGCTCGCCCTGCGGGCGCAGACCGAGGCCGACATCGCGGCGCTGACGGGGGACATCGTGCAACTGGAGCCTTCCTGGACCGTCTGAGGCCCCGCACCGGCACCCGGCACGGATGCCGCGGGCGCCCGGACGGCAGGCGGCGCCCACGGCAGGCGGCGCCCGGACGTCAGGGGGTGACCGTGTGACATACGCCGTACGGGGCCCGTCCGAGTGCTTGGTTCCGCCCGGTCCGATCTAGGGTTCTGGCATGGCACGACCACGGCGCATCGTTCTAGTCCGGCACGGCGAGTCGACCGGCAACGTCGATGACACCGTGTACGAGCGCGAGCCCGACCACGCCCTCGCGCTCACCGAGCGGGGCCTGGCGCAGGCGGAGGAGACCGGAAAGGCGCTGCGCGAGGTCTTCGGCCGCGAGCGGGTCAGCGTGTACGTCTCCCCGTACCGCCGGACGCACGAGACCCTGCGCGCCTTCCACCTGGACCCTGAGCTGATACGTGTCCGGGAGGAGCCGCGGCTGCGTGAGCAGGACTGGGGCAACTGGCAGGACCGCGACGACGTGCGCCTGCAGAAGGCGTACCGGGACGCCTACGGTCACTTCTTCTACCGCTTCGCCCAGGGCGAGTCGGGCGCCGACGTGTACGACCGGGTCGGCGGCTTCCTGGAGAGCCTGTTCCGCAGCTTCGAGGACCCCGGCCATCCGCCGAACGTCCTCCTGGTCACCCACGGTCTGGCCATGCGGCTCTTCTGCATGAGGTGGTTCCACTGGACGGTCGCCGAGTTCGAGTCGCTGTCCAACCCCGGGAACGGCGAGATGCGGATGCTCGTTCTCGGTGAGGACGGCAAGTACCGCCTCGACCGTCCCTTCGAACGCTGGCGAGATCCGGAGCCGTACGGGATCACCGGATAGAGTGGCAGGGCGATGACCGCTCATTCATCTCCCGAGGGGCGCCTGGACCGGGCCCTGTCCAGCCTGCGCGGCCTGTCGGTGGGGGACGCGCTGGGATCCCAGTTCTTCGTGCCGGCGAACTATCCGCTGCTCAAGGACCGTGCGCTGCCGCCCGGCACCTGGCAGTGGACGGACGACACGGAAATGGCGTGCTCCGTGGTCGCGGTCCTGGCCACCCACCACCGCATCGACCAGGACGCGCTGGCCCTCTCCTTCGCCCACCACCACGACTTCGACCGCGGCTACGGCCCCGCGGTCAACCGGCTGCTGCGGCTGGTCCGCGAGGGCGGCGACTGGCGGGAGCTGGCCGCCGCGCTCTTCAACGGCCAGGGCTCCTGGGGCAACGGCGCGGCGATGCGCATCGCGCCGCTGGGGGCCTGGTACGCGGACGACCCGGAGCAGGCGACGCACCAGGCGGAGATCTCCGCCTACCCCACGCACCAGCACCGTGAAGCGGTGGTCGGTGCGATGGCGGTCGCCGCCGCCGCCGCGCTGGCCGCGGACCCCGGCGGACCGCCCACCGCCCACGCGCTTCTGGACGGTGTGATCGCGCTGGTGCCCAAGAGCGCGGTCGGGGCCGGGCTGCGGCGTGCCCGGGACATGCTCGACTACGGCGACGCCGCGACTGTGGCGGCCGTGCTGGGCTGCGGCCGGCGTACCACCGCGCACGACACCGTCCCGTTCGCCCTCTGGTCGGCGGCCCGTGCCCTCGGGGACTACGAGGAAGCCTTCTGGACGACCGCCCAGGTCGGTGGGGACGTGGACACCACGTGCGCCATCGTGGGCGGGGTGGTGGCCGCCGGCGCCGGGGGAGCCCCGCCGGCCGACTGGGCGTCGCGGGTCGAGGCTCTGCCGGACTGGATGACGACGTCCGTCTAGCGCACGGTGCGTGACGCCCGTCCGAGGGGCGCCGAGTGCGGTCCGATCGGCGCAGGGGACTTGAGGTGCGATCGGCGCAGGCCGTGTGAGGTCCGATCGGCGCAGGCCGAGTGAGGTGCGCTCGGCGTGTGTCGTGGGGCGCCTGCTCGGCACACGCCGCAGGCCGCCCGGCCGCTGCACGCTGCGTGTCCCACGGGAACTCTCCGTGATCGCCGCCCGTTGTCACGACAGTCGCTGTGCGAGGCGGGGGCCTCGTACGAGGGCGGGACGGCGCGGGGTGAGGTGGGGGTCATGG
>MUMD01000188.1 GCA_002155895.1 Streptomyces rochei | reverse complement strand
GCGGTGAGGCGTCCGCCGGTCCGGCCGCCTACCCGGGCGGTGAGGCGTCCGCCGGTCCGGCCGCCCACCCGGACCGCGAGGCGTCCGCCGGTCCCGGGGCGTCCCGTCCGTCGGCGTCCGCCCGTCCCGCCGCGTATCCGGACCGTGTGGCGTCCGCCGGTCCCGGAGCGCCTGACCCCTCGGCGTCCGTGGATGCCGAGGGGTACTCCGACCACGAGGCGTCCGCCGGTCCCGCCGCTCACCCGGATCACGAGGCGTCCGCCGGTCCTGCCGCGTATCCGGACCGTGTGGCGTCCGCCGCTTCCGGTTCCGGTGGCCCCGAGGGCGTGGCAACGTCCCGTCCCCGGGGCAATCTCCGGGCCCGGCTCACCTCCTTCGTCGGGCGGGACGCCGACCTGGAGGCGCTGCGGGGCGATCTGGCGGCCGCGCGGCTGGTGACGCTGCTCGGACCCGGCGGCGCCGGCAAGACCCGGCTGTCGCAGGAGGCCGCCGAGGGCGCCGGAGAGCCGGCAAGGGACGGCGCCTGGCTCGCCGAACTCGCCCCCGTCGACGACCCCGGCGCCGTACCGGAGGCCGTGCTGACCGCGCTGGGCGCCCGCGAGACCGTGCTGTACGGCGCCGGCGCCGAGGAGATGCGGGCCGTCGCCGTCTCCGACCGGCAGGCCACCGCCGTCGAGCGCCTCGTCGAGCACTGCGGCCGGCGCCGCATGCTGATCGTCCTGGACAACTGCGAGCACGTCGTCGACGCCGCCGCCCGCCTCGCCGAGGAACTGCTCGCCCGCTGCCCGAACCTGACCGTCCTCGCCACCAGCCGCGAACCCCTCGGCGTGCCGGGGGAGCAGCTGCGCCCGGTGGAGCCGCTGCCCGAGCCCGCGGCGCTGCGGCTGCTCGCCGACCGGGGCGCCGCCGCCCGCCCCGGCTTCCGCCCCGACGCCGACGAGGAGACCGCGGCGGCCTGCGCCGAGATCTGCCGCCGCCTCGACGGCCTGCCGCTGGCCATCGAACTGGCCGCCGCACGGCTGCGGATGCTGACCCCCCGGCAGATCGCCGACCGCCTGGACGACCGCTTCCGGCTGCTCACCTCGGGCAGTCGCACCGTCCTGCCCCGCCAGCAGACCCTGCGCGCCGTCGTCGACTGGTCCTGGGAGCTGTTGGACGAGGAGGAGCGGGAGGTGCTGCGCCGCCTCTCCGTCTTCGCCGGCGGCTGCGACCTGGCCGCCGCCGAGGCCGTCTGCGGGCCCGCCGCCCTTCAGGCGCTGGGCTCCCTCGTCGACAAGTCCCTGGTGGTGGCCGCGCCGTCCGGCGACGGCATGCGCTACCGGCTCCTGGAGACCGTCGCCGAGTACGCGGGCGAACGCCTCGACGAGACCGGCGGCCGGACCGCCGCCGAGCGCGCGCACCTGACGTACTACCGGGAACTGGCCCGGACCACGGACCCGTTGCTGCGCGGCCCGCGGCAGCTCGCCGCCATCGAGCGGCTGGAGCGCGAGTACGAGAACCTGCGCACCGCCCTGCGCCACGCCATCGCCGAGCGCGACGAGCAGGAGGCGCTCAGCCTGTCCCTGTCGCTGGTCTGGTACTGGCAGATGCGCGACCTGCGGGTGGAGGCCCGGAACTGGTTCAGCGAGGTCATGGCCCTCGGCCCGGACCCGTTCGCCGAGCCGGCCCGCCGCGCCGAGCCGGTGTGGGAGCGGTGCACCGCCGCCCCGCCCCCGATGACCGGCGAAGTGCTCGCCGAGGCCCGCCGCGGTGTCCACCTGGCCCATCTCGCCTGCATGGACACCGAGCTGGACGCCTGGCAGAGCCCGGCGGCCAGACGGAAGCTGCGCGTCATCGCCGAGACGTACGAACCGGGCATGCCCCAGAACTGCTTCCCTCCCGGCCTGCTCTGGTTCTTCGCCGTGATGCTCTCCGGCGACATGGAGCGGCTGCGCGAGATCATGGACGCCTCCGTGCGCACCTGCCGCGAGACACCGGGATACGACTGGGCGCTGGCCGGCAGCCTCCAGATGCGCGCCAACTTCCTCGCCAACCGCACCGAATGGGCGGGCGACGCCACCAGCGACGCCGACGAGGCGCTGGAGATCTACCGCCGCCTCGGCGACGCCTGGGGCACCGCCGAGGCCCTCGCCGCCCGCGCCGAGGCACGGGAGCGCAAGGGGGAGTTCCGGCTCGCCGCCGCCGACTACCGGGCCGCCGCACGGCACGCCGAACGACTCGGCGCGCACGCCCAGGTGGACGTCCTGGAGGCCCGCCTCGGCAGTGTGCTGCTGGAGGCGGGCGAGGGCGAGGAGGGCGAGCGCATCCTGTGCGCCGTCATCGACCGCACCGACGGCGCCGGCCACAGCGGCGCCATGCCGGCCGCCCGGCTCTTCCTCGCCGGCTGGCTCGGCATGACCGGCCGGACCGCCGAGGCCCGGGAGCAGCTGCGGCTGCTGCGCGAGGATTTCGCCATCTCGCACTTCATCGTCTTCGACGCCTTCATCCTCGCCGCCGAGGCGTGGGTCGCCACGCTGGAGGACCGGCACCTGGAGTGCCTGGAGAAGGTCCGCAAGTCGCTGGAGCGGGCCGATGACCCGCTGTCCGCGGCCATCGCCCCGCACATGCGCTCCGGCTACCTGACCATCGCCGCGATGGCGCTGGCCCGCGTGGACGGCGGGCGCCGGGCCGCCGACGCCGCACGCTGCATCGGCGCCGCCGACGCGATGCTGCCGCCGGAGCACGTCGCGATGGGCCTGGAGCGGGACGCACGCGCCCGGGCCGCCGGCCGGGTCCGCGAGGTGCTCGACGCCGAGGCGTACGAGGCCGCGTACCACGAGGGCGCCGGCCTCTCCCCGCGGGACGCCGTCGCCCTCGTGTGACCCCCGGACCTCGAGCCCCCCGGGCCCCCGTCCGCCCGGACGGCCGGTCAGGTCTTCGTACGGAACTTGTGGATGGCGACCGGCGCCATCACCGCCGTGATCGCCACCGACCAGCCCAGCGTGATCCACAGGTCGTGCGCGACCGGACCGCCCACCATCAGTCCGCGCGCCGCGTCGGCGAGCGTGGACAGCGGGTTGTAGTCGGTGAAGGCCTGCAGCCAGCCCGGCATCGACTGCGTCGGCGCGAAGATCGACGAGCCGAACTGCAGCGGGAACAGCACCAGGAAGCCCATGGCCTGCACGGACTGGGCGTTCTTCAGGACCACGCCCAGGGTGATGAACACCCACATGATCGACGAGGCGAAGACCGCCGACAGGCCCACGGCCGCGAACAGCCCGGCCCAGCGCTCGATGTCGAAGCCGACCAGGACGGCGACGATCATCAGCACCGCCGTCGCGAAGAGCATCCGCAGCATCTCCACCGCGATCTTCGCGAAGAGCACCGAGCCGCGCCCGATCGGCAGCGACCGGAAGCGGTCCATGACACCGGAGTTGAAGTCCTGGCTGAAGCCGGTGCCGACGCCCTGGGACAGCGTCATGCTCATCATCGCGATCATGCCGGGGATCACGTACTGCACATAGCCGTCCTGGCCGCCGCCCAGGGCCTGGCCGATCGACCCGCCGAAGACGTACACGAACAGCAGGGTGAAGACGACCGGCATCAGCAGGGCGTCGAACATCGACTCCGGGTCCTGCCGGATCCACAGCAGGTTGCGGCGGACCAGGGCTCCGGTGTGCCGCACGTGCCCGCGCAGCGAGATCCGGGCGTCGGCGGCCGGGGCGGGGGTGGGGGTGACGGTGGCGGCGCTCATACGGCGACCTCCTCGCGGGAGTCCTCGGTGCTGGGCGCGGGGTCCTGCGGGGCACTGGCACGGTGGCCGGTGAGGGACAGGAAGACCTCGTCCAGGCTGGGCAGTTCGGTGGTGACGGAGGAGACGGTGACGCCGCGCGCGGTGACCGCGCCGACCACGGCGGTCAGCTGCTCGTCGCTGAGGATCGGCACCAGGACGGCACCGCGCTCCGTGTCCACGGTGGAGCTGGCGAGCCCGGTGATGCCCAGCTCGTCCAGGTAGGACGCGAGCGGGCGCAGCTGCAGCGGATCGGCCGGGCGGACGCGCAGGGTGCGACCGCCGACCTTGGCCTTCAGCTCCTCGATGCCGCCGTTGGCGATGACCTTGCCGCGGTCCACGACGGTCAGCTCGGAGGCGAGCTGCTCGGCCTCCTCCATGTACTGGGTGGTGAGCAGCACGGTGACGCCGTCGCCGACCATGCGCTTGACCTCGTCCCACACCTCGTTGCGGGTGCGCGGGTCCAGTCCGGTGGTCGGCTCGTCCAGGTACAGCACCGCCGGGTGCCCGATCATGGAGGCGGCCAGGTCGAGGCGGCGCCGCATGCCGCCCGAGTAGGTGCGCGCGGGCCGTTTGGCGGCCTCGGTGAGCGAGAACCGCTCCAGCAGTTCGTCGGCCCGCCGGCGGGCGTCCTTGCGGGACAGGTCGAGCAGACGCCCGATCATGTACAGGTTCTCCCAGCCGGGGAGCTTCTCGTCCACGGACGCGTACTGCCCGGTGAGACCTATCACCCGCCGCAGCTGCCGCGGCTGCCGTACGACGTCGTAGCCGGCGACGTGCGCCCGGCCCGCGTCGGGGGTGATGAGGGTGGACAGGATGCGGACGAGGGTGGTCTTGCCGGCCCCGTTCGGCCCGAGCACACCCATCACGGTGCCCTCGCGCACATCGAGGTCGACGCCGTCCAGTGCCTTGGTCTCGCCGTAGTGCTTGACCAGCCCCCGCACGGTGACCGCGCTGCCCGCGGCTTCGGGGGTGTCGTCGATTCGCTTCATGCCGACGACGTTGTCAGCCCCCGCCGACAAAGCGCCGACATCTCGCCGACAGGACGGCGACGGCCCCGACATCCCGCCGACACCGCCGCGACGTGGACCGGCCCCGCCGACGGGGGAAGATCGGCGGGGCCGGTGTGTGGTGCCGCGATGGCTCAGTGGACGGAGTGCTCCTCCTGCGGGAACGTCCCGCCGACGACGTCCTCGGCGAAGGACTTCGCCGCGTCGCCGATGACCTGGCGCAGGTCGGCGTACTTCTTCACGAACTTCGGCACCCGGCCGCCGGTCAGGCCCAGCATGTCGGTCCACACCAGCACCTGGGCGTCGGTGTCGGGCCCGGCGCCGATGCCGACCGTCGGGATGTGCAGCGACCGCGTCACCTCGGCGGCCAGCTCGGCCGGCACCAGCTCCAGGACGACCGCGAAGGCGCCCGCGTCCTGCACGGCCTTGGCGTCGCGCAGCAGCTGCTGGGCCGCCTCCTCGCCCCGGCCCTGCACCCGGTAGCCCATCGCGTTGACGGACTGCGGGGTGAGGCCGATGTGCGCCATCACCGGGATGCCGGACTCGACCAGCAGCTCGATCTGCCGGTGCGAGCGCTCGCCGCCCTCCAGCTTGACCGCCCCGACCCCGGCCTCCTTGACCAGCCGGGTCGCCGAGCGCAGCGCCTGCACCGGACCCTCCTGGTAGGAACCGAAGGGCAGGTCGCCGACGATCAGGGCGCGGGAGGTGCCGCGGACGACGGCCGCGGACAGCATGGTCATCTCGTCGAGGGTGACCGGCACGGTGGTGTCGTAGCCGAGGTGGCAGTTGCCCGCGGAGTCGCCGACGAGCATGACCGGGATGCCGGCCTCGTCGAAGACGGACGCGGTCATCGCGTCGTAGGCGGTGAGCATGGGCCACTTCTCGCCGCGCTCCTTGGCGGCGGCGATGTCCCGGACGGTGATACGACGGTTGCTCTTGCCCCCGTACAGCGCCCTGCTCCCGTCGGAGGGGGTGCGCTGCGGCGTCTGGGCAGCCGAGAGCTGCGTCATGGCAACGGCTCCTTCATGTCATCTCGAGGCGCCCTCACGGCGTCCCCGGATCCCTTCCATGGTGGCACCTGTCGCGCCCCGACGGCTAGGGGACCCTCGTCACGGGCGGAGCCTGCCCCGCGCCGAGTGGGGCGAATGTGATCGTTCTGTCACAGAGCCGCCCACACCGACGGCGTTCGGAACTCCGGACGCGGACTCGTACGTCCTCGTGCCCGTACGGCCGTCGCGGGACGGCGGGAACGGAACCGATCATCCCCTAGGGTGCTGAGTCACGGGGGGCGACGGTGTGCACGGCAGGCAGTGAGGCGACGGCATGGCGCAGCAGGCGTACATCACGGAAACGGACGACGGCGACCCGGGGCCCGAGCGACGGACCACCCGGACGCGGCGCGTGTACGACCGGATGGTCACCGGCTGGCGCGGCGACCGGCGGATCTGGCGCCGCGGCCTGATCACCGCCGCGGTCGCGGTGGTCCTGGCGGCCGTGATGGCGGCCCACTCCCACATCCCCAACGCCATCGGCAACCTGGGCAGCCTCACCGAGACCTTCCTGCCGTGGTTCGGCCTGCTGATCCCCGTCCTGCTGGTGATCGCGCTGGCCCGCAAGTCGGCGACGGCGCTGATCGCGCTGGTGCTGCCGGTGAGCGTGTGGCTCAACCTCTTCGGCGGCCTCCTCTTCGACAAGACCGGGACCGGCGGCGACCTCACCGTGGCCACCCACAACGTCAACGCCGACAACGCCGACCCGGCCGGCACCGCCCGCGCCGTGGCCGCCGCCGGGGCGGACGTGATGGCCCTGGAGGAGCTGAAGGCGACCGCGGTGCCCACGTACGAGAAGGCGCTGCAGGCGAAGTACCCGCACCACGCGGTCGTGGGCACGGTCGGGCTGTGGAGCAAGTACCCGCTGAGCGACGTCAAGCCGGTCGACATCCAGCTCGGCTGGAAGCGCGCGATGCGCGCCACCGTCGCCACGCCCTCCGGGCCGGTCGCGGTCTACGTCGCCCACCTGCCCTCCGTGCGGGTGAAGCTGGAGGCCGGCTTCACCGCCCGGCAGCGGGACAAGAGCGCCAACGCCCTCGGCGAGGCCATCGCCGACGAGAAGCTGGAGCGCAAGATCCTGCTCGGCGACCTCAACGGCACCATGAACGACCGCGCCCTCACCGCGATCACCTCGCAGATGCGCTCCCCGCAGGGTGCCGTGGGCGACGGCTTCGGCTTCAGCTGGCCCGCGTCCTTCCCGATGGCCCGCATCGACCAGATCCTGGTCTCCGGCGTCGAACCGACGACCAGCTGGACCCTCCCGGCGACCGGCAGCGACCACCTCCCGATCGCCGCACGTGTGAAGGTCGACACAACCGCCTCCTGAGATTCGTCGGCGGAATACTCGCCCTGAGAGTCTTTGTTCCGTACGGGAACATACGGTGTCCCCTCGTCCCCCCCGTACTGCACACCTCCGCTCTCGAAAGGCGAGACCCTTCATGCCCCTGGCCCTGCTCGCCCTTGCCGTGGGCGCCTTCGGCATCGGTACCACCGAGTTCGTGATGATGGGCCTGCTGCCCGACGTCGCGGACGACCTGGACATCTCGATCCCCAGCGCCGGCCACCTGGTCTCGGCGTACGCGCTCGGCGTCGTCGTCGGCGCCCCGCTGCTCGCGGCGGCGACCGCGCGGATGTCCCGCCGCACGGTGCTGATCGCGCTGATGGCCCTCTTCGTGGCCGGCAACGCGCTGTCCGCGTTCGCCCCCGGTGAGGTCTCCCTCCTCGCCGCCCGTTTCGTCAGCGGCCTGCCGCACGGCGCCTTCTTCGGCGTCGGCGCGGTGGTCGCCACCGGCATGGTCGCGCCGGAACGCAAGGCCCGCTCCGTCTCCCTGATGTTCCTGGGCCTGACCGTCGCCAACATCGTCGGCGTCCCCGCCGCCACCGCCATGGGCCAGCAGCTCGGCTGGCGGGCGACCTTCCTCGCCGTCAGCGCGATCGGCGTCGCGGCGATCGCGGCCCTGGTCGCCCTCATCCCCCGCGACCACGCCCCCGCCCCCACCACCGGCCTGCGCGGCGAACTGGCCGCCCTGCGCTCCGTCCCCGTCTGGCTGGCCCTCGGCACCACGGTCGCGGGCTTCGGCGCGCTCTTCGCCGCGTACAGCTACATCACACCGATGCTCACCGACGCGGCCGGCTTCGCCGAGGCCAGTGTGACCCTGCTGCTCGCCCTGTTCGGCGTCGGCGCCACCGCCGGCAACCTGCTGGGCGGCCGCCTCGCGGACCACTCCCTGCGGGGCACCCTCTTCGGCGGCCTGGCCTCCCTCGTCCTGGTCCTGGCCCTCTTCCCGCTCCTGATGCGCACGGAGGTCACGGCGGCCCTCGCGGTGGCCCTGCTCGGCATGGCCGCCTTCATCACGGGCTCCCCGCTCCAGCTGATGGTCATGGAGAAGGCCGCGGCGGCCCCCTCCCTCGCCTCCTCGGCCAACCAGGCCGCCTTCAACCTCGCCAACGCCGGCGGCGCCTGGGTCGGCGGCCTCGCCCTGGCCGCCGGGTTCGGTGTCACCTCCCCGGCGACGGCGGGCGCGGCGCTGGCGGTGCTCGGGCTGGCCGTCGCCGGCACGGCCTGGGCGGTCGACCGCCGCCGGGACGCCGCCGCCGTGACCGCCGGGCGGGAGCGGGTGGTCGCGGGCCATGTGCCGGAGGCGGTGGAAGCCGTACGGCGGTGACGGCGGGGCGCGGTGCGGGCGGCTGCCCGGACCGCCCGCCGTCTCCCCGGCCCCGGCCGTCTCCCGGGCTCCGGCCGTCTCTCGGGCCTGGCCGTCTCTCGGGCCCCGGCCGTCTCCCGGGCCCCGGCCGTCTCCCGGGCCTGGCCGTCTCTCGGGCCCCGGCCGTCTCTCGGGCCCCGACCGTCTCCCGGGCCTGGCAGTCTCCCGGGCCTGGCCGTCTCTCGGGCCCCGGCCCGTCGCCCGGTCGCCCCGTCGGCCCGGTGTTCCGTCGCCCCGCCGCCCTGTCGGCCCACTGCTCCCCGTCGCCCCGGTGTCCCGTCGCCCCGGTGTCCCGCCGGGCCGGAGGCCGGCCCGCGGCAGCCGCGCCGATCGCCCGGCGGCACCGAAAACCGCGTGCGCGGCGCCGAGCCGCGGCGCGAGGATGCGGGGCATGACCGCCCTCGTCACCGCCCCCGCCCGCCTCGGTGAGACCCGCCTGCCGGACGGACGCCTGCTCGGCTGGGCCGAGTGGGGCCCGCCGGACGGCGTACCGGTCCTGTTCTGCCCCGGCGCCGCCACGAGCCGCCGGCTCGGCTTCGGCGCGGGCGTCGTGGAGGCGCTCGGCGTCCGCCTGGTCTCCGTGGACCGCCCCGGACTCGGCGCCTCGACCCCCCACCCCGGCCGCACCTTCGCCGACTTCGCCGCCGACATGCGCGCCCTGTGCGACCTGCGGGAGCTGGGCCGCCCCGCCGTGGTCGGCAACTCCCAGGGCGCGCCGTTCGCCCTGGCCTGCGCGGAGGCCGGCGTCGCCGGCGCTCTGGCCCTGGTCTCGGCCGCCGACGAGGTGGCCGCGCCGGACTTCGCCGCACTGCTCCCCGCCGAGCTGCGCGCGCTCACCGAACGGGCCGTCCGGGACCCGTCCGGCGCGGAGGAGTTCTTCGCCGGCTTCGACGCGGACGCGATGTGGAGCATGGTCATGGGCGGTAGCCCGGACCACGACCTCGCCGTCTACCGGGACCCCGACTTCTCCGCCGCCTACCGCCGCGCCCTGGCCGAGGGATTCGCCCAGGGCGCGGCGGCCGGCTACGCCCGCGACACCGTCCTCGCCATGAGCCGCTGGCCCTTCGCGCTCCACGCCGTCACCGTCCCGGTCGACATCTGGTACGGCGAAGAGGACACCGGTCACTCACCGGACAACGGCGCCCTCCTCGCGACCCGGATACGCGGGGCCCGCCGCCACGTCGTCCCCGGCATCGGCGGCGCCCTGCTGTGGACCCACGCGGAGCCGGTCCTGACCTCGCTGCTGAGGCATCACCCGTTGGCGTGCGCGAAGCCGCGTTCCGGCCCTCGGGCGTAGTCCCGGGCCCTACCGTGTCGCCCGTCGCGAGGCGACACGTACGAGGAGGGGCGGCATGTCGGTGAACGGCGGGACGGACGAGCCGGGTTGGGAGGTCGACCCGGACGACGAGTGGGGTGTGGCGGTCATCGCCACCGTCGGGCGGCAGCTGAAGCTGCGGCGCGAGGCGGTCGGGATGCGGGCGGCCGAGTTCGGGACGGCGGTGGGGTACGGGGAGGACCTGGTCTACAAGGTCGAGGGCGGGAAGCGGATTCCTCGGCGGGAGTACCTGGAACGGGCCGACGAGGTCCTGAAGGCGGGCGGACTCATCGCCGCCACCTGGGAGGACGTGAAGAAGGTCCGGTATCCCAAGCAGGTGCGGGACCTGGCGAAGTTGGAGTCCCGGGCGGTCGAATCGCTCTCCTACGGCAGCTACAGCCTGCACGGGCTGCTCCAGACCGAGGAGTACGCACGCGCACTCCTCGGCAGGCGACGGCCGGCCCTCACCGAGGACGAGGTGGAGAACGCCGTTGCCGCCCGCATGGGCCGCAAGGCGATGCTCGAACGGGTCCCGGCCCCAGAACTCAGCTTCGTCCAGGAGGAGGCGACTCTCAGACGTCCTGTCGGAGGCATGATGGTTCTGCGTCGGCAGCTCGAACACCTATTGGAAGTCGGGCGATTGCGCCACGTGGAGATCCAGGTGATGCCGACGTCCCGCGGTGACCACCCGGGAGGCGGGCGGATGCAGGTGCTCAAATTCGAGGACGGCACGGCGGTCGGGCGGGCGGACGACGAGTTCGGTGGTCGACCGGTCACGGACCCCCGGCAGTTGCGCATCCTCGAACTGCGCTATGGCAGTATCCGGGCCGAGGCTCTGCCCGCCCGGGAGTCAGTGGCCTTCATCGAACAACTGCTGGGGGAGACATGAGCCGTAAGGACACATCCGGACACCTCGCCGACCTGGCCTGGTTCAAGAGCAGCTACAGCGATACCAGCAATCCCAGCGACTGCGTCGAGGTCGCCATAACCCCCGCCACCATCCACGTCCGCGACTCCAAGCGGCCGGACGGCCCCCGTCTCACCGTGCCCCCGGCCTCGTGGACGGCGTTCGTGGCCGGCGTCGGCAAGGCGTGAGCCCCGGACACGGTGGTCCGGGGCTCAGGCTCAGGGCAGGCGCGCCGCTCAGACCATGGTCGTGTGGGCCTGGCCCTGGGCCGAGGCGCCGCCGAAGGCCGCCGAGGCGCCCAGACCGGCCGTGAGCGAGAAGGGGCCGGCCTCCGCGTGGAAGCCGGCGCCGACCGCACCACCGGCGGATATGACGGCCGCACCGGCGTCGATGCCGACGATGGCGCCGCCGGACACCTGGTCCAGGTCCGCGTCGGAGATCTCGGCCGTTTCGACCTGGGGGACGAGGTTCATGACAGGTCCTGCCTTTCGTACGGGGGAATCGGAGCGGTGAGGCACGCCCGCCCGGCGTACGGAGTCGGGGAAGCCCGGAGCCGGTCACCGGCGTGCCGCGCACTGATCCAAGCACGGTGCCGAACGACCGGCCCAGCGCTCGCCCTTGAGGGTCCGCACCCGCGTCCATCTGTGTGTGCGTACCGTCGGGGAAAGAGCCCGCCTCTTCACGCTACCCGCCGGTAACCGGCCCTTCTCCGGGCTTTCTCCGGGGCTCCGAGGCGTCCGGTCTGCCCGGACGCCGCCGCCACGCCCCCGCCGTGCGACCGTGTGATGAAAGGTGTGCAGGTCCCAGGAATGTTCGGCATCCACGACGCAGGGCCGGCGGTCGGTCGACCGCCGGCCCCACTCGTCCCCTGCGGGAGCGCTACAGCACCGGCAGCGACTTCCTCAGCTCGAACGCCGTCACCTGCGACCGGTACTCCTCCCACTCCTGCCGCTTGTTGCGGAGGAAGAAGTCGAAGACGTGCTCGCCGAGGGTCTCGGCGACCAGGTCGCTGCGTTCCATCAGGGCCAGGGCCTCGCCCAGGTTCTGGGGGAGGGGTTCGATGCCCAGCGCGCGCCGCTCCGAGTCGGAGAGGGCCCAGACGTCGTCCTCGGCGCCCGGCGGGAGTTCGTAGCCCTCCTCGATGCCCTTGAGGCCGGCGGCCAGGAGGACGGCGTAGGTCAGGTACGGGTTGGCGCCGGAGTCGATGGAGCGGACCTCGACGCGGGCCGAGCCGGTCTTGCCGGGCTTGTACATGGGGACCCGGACCAGGGCCGAGCGGTTGTTGTGGCCCCAGCAGATGTAGGAGGGGGCCTCGCCGCCGGCGCCCGCCGTGCGCTCGGTGCCGCCCCAGATGCGCTTGTAGGAGTTCACCCACTGGTTGGTGACCGCCGAGATCTCCGCCGCGTGCCGCAGCAGGCCCGCGATGAAGGAGCGGCCGACCTTGGAGAGCTGGTACTCGGCGCCGGACTCGTAGAACGCGTTGCGGTCGCCCTCGAAGAGGGACAGGTGGGAGTGCATGCCCGAGCCGGGGTACTCCGAGAACGGTTTCGGCATGAAGGTGGCCTGGAGGCCCTGTTCGAGGGCCACCTGCTTCATGACCAGACGGAAGGTCATGATGTTGTCGGCCGTGGAGAGCGCGTCCGCGTAGCGCAGGTCGATCTCCTGCTGGCCCGGGGCGCCCTCGTGGTGGGAGAACTCCACCGAGATGCCCATCGACTCCAGCATGGTGATCGCCTGGCGGCGGAAGTCCATGCCGATGTTCTGCGGGGTGTGGTCGAAGTACCCGGAGTTGTCGGCGGGGGTGGGGACCGTGCCGTCGACCGGCTTGTCCTTGAGGAGGAAGAACTCGATCTCGGGGTGGGTGTAGAAGGTGAAACCCAGGTCCGAGGTGCGGGCCAGGGCGCGCTTGAGGACGTAGCGCGGGTCCGCGAAGGACGGGGAGCCGTCCGGCATCAGGATGTCGCAGAACATGCGGGCCGTGCCGGGGGCCTCCGCGCGCCAGGGCAGGACCTGGAAGGTGGAGGGGTCCGGCTTGGCGATCATGTCGGACTCGTAGACCCGGGCGAAACCCTCGATCGCCGAGCCGTCGAAGCCGATGCCCTCGTCGAAGGCCTGCTCCAGCTCGGCCGGGGCCACGGCGACGGACTTCAGGAAGCCCAGCACGTCCGTGAACCACAGGCGTACGAACCGGATGTCGCGCTCCTCCAGCGTCCGGATCACGAACTCCTGCTGCTTGTCCATCTTCCGCTTCCCCATCCTCGCTGGTCAGGCCGCCTGTCTCCGGTACGGCGGGAGGCGGCCCCGCACCCGAGCATCACACCACAGCACGGTTTCGTACGCGTTGCGGACCTCGATCGGCCCACCGGCCCTCCCCGCAGCGTAGAGGCCACCTGTTCGATCGGGCCATTCCGGGGATCCGGCCGGGACCGATCCTGTGATCTCCCTACGAACGACGGCCCCTCCCGCATTACGATCAGCGAACCTCACAGCTCCGTTTCCGTTGACGTTTCCCCAGAAGGGCACACCCCATGGGTTCCGCCAAGAAGAGCAGCAACCAGGCGCGACAGGCCCGCATAGCCGAGATGCGACGCGCCGAGGAGGCCCGCGAGCGCCGGAACCGGATCCTGACCATCGCGGTCAGCACCGTGGTCGTCGCCGGACTCGTGGTCGGCGGGGTCTTCCTCGTGCGGTCGCAGTCCGACGACTCGTCCTCGGACACCGCCTCCGACGGCAAGACCTCCGGGAAGTTCGTCACCGGCGACGACGGGGTGCGGACCTGGGAGGGCGAGCTGGGCCGCAACCACGTCACCAAGAAGGTGTCCTACCCCGCCGAGCCCCCCGTCGGCGGCGACCACAACCAGGTCTGGATGAACTGCGACGGCGACGTCTACACCGAGCCGCTGGACAACGAGCACGCCGTGCACTCGCTGGAGCACGGCGCGGTGTGGGTGACGTACACCGACAAGGCCCCGAAGGCCGAGGTGGCGAAGCTGGCGGAGAAGGTGAAGAAGACGCCGTACTCGCTGATGAGCCCCAACGACGAGCAGCAGGACCCGATCATGCTGACCGCCTGGGGCCACCAGCGCGCCGTGACGGGCGCCGACGACCCGAACGTGGACAAGTTCTTCGAGAAGTTCGTCCAGGGTGAGCAGACCCCCGAGCCGGGGGCCGCGTGCACCAACGGGCTGTCGAAGTGACCCGCAGGCGGGCCGGCTGGATCGCGGGGGCCGCCGCGGCGGCCCTCGTCGCGGCCGGCGGTATCACCTTCGCGGTCGCCGGGGACGACGGCGCGGGCCGGACCCCGTCGGCCGACTCCGCGGACGCCGGGTTCGCGCGGGACATGGCGGTCCACCACCAGCAGGCCGTGGAGATGTCGTACATCGTGCGCGACCGCACCGACGACGAGGAGGTGCGGCGGCTCGCGTACGACATCGCGCAGACGCAGGCCAACCAGCGCGGCATGATGATCGGCTGGCTCGACCTGTGGGGGCTGCCCAAGGTGTCCTCCGATCCGCCGATGACGTGGATGGGGATGGGCGGCATGCCCTCGGCGGGCGAGGGCTCGCTGATGCCGGGCATGGCCACCGACGCCGAGATGGACGAGCTCGCCACCCTCGACGGCAGGCAGGCCGAGATTTTTTACCTCCAGCTCATGACCGAGCACCACAAGGGCGGGGTCCACATGGCCGAGGGGTGCGTCGACAGGTGCACCGTCGGGGTGGAGAGGCGGCTGGCCCAGGGAATGGTGGAGTCGCAGGAGTCGGAGATCCGGCTGATGGCGGACCTGCTGGCCGAGCGGGGCGCGAAACCGCGGGCGTGAGAAGAGGGCGTGTGAGGTCCCGGACATGAGACGGAAACCGGTACGCCACCCCATTGTGTCGTTCTGACGATTACACTGGCCGCCGTGCCCCGCCTACGACTCGCCCTGAACCAGATCGACTCCACCGTCGGCGACATCGACGGCAACGCCGAGTCGGTCCTCCGCTGGACCCGGCACTCGGCCGGACAGGGAGCGCACCTGGTGGCGTTCCCCGAGATGGTCCTGACCGGTTATCCCGTCGAGGACCTGGCGCTGCGGTCGTCCTTCGTCGAGGCGTCCCGCGCCGCCCTGCGCTCCCTCGCCGCGCGCCTCGCCGACGAGGGCTTCGGCGGGCTGCCGGTCGTCGTCGGACATCTGGACCGCTCGGCGACCGCCCGGCCGAGGTACGGCCAGCCCGCCGGCGCCCCGCAGAACGCGGTGGCCGTGCTGTACGGCGGCGAGGTGGCCCTGAGCTTCGCCAAGCACCACCTGCCGAACTACGGCGTCTTCGACGAGTTCCGCTACTTCGTGCCCGGCGACACCATGCCGGTGGTGCGGGTGCGCGGGGTGGACGTGGCGCTGGCCGTCTGCGAGGACCTGTGGCAGGACGGCGGCCGGGTGCCGGCGGCGCGCTCGGCGCGGGCCGGGCTGCTGCTGTCGGTCAACGCCTCGCCGTACGAGCGGGACAAGGACGACACCCGGCTGGAGCTGGTCCGCAAGCGCGCCCAGGAGGCCGGCTGCACGACCGCCTACCTCGCCATGACCGGCGGTCAGGACGAGCTGGTCTTCGACGGCGACTCGATCGTGGTCGACCGGGACGGGGAGGTGCTGGCGCGGGCGCCGCAGTTCACCGAGGGGTGCATGGTGCTCGACCTCGACCTGCCCGCCGCCGACGCGGACGCCCCGGACGGCGTGGTGGACGACGGGCTGCGCATCGACCGGGTCGTGCTGTCCGAGGAGCCGGTGACCGGACCCGCCGCCGGTGAGCCGTGGCTGTCGGGCGGGCTCGCAGAGCGGCTGGACGACGACGAGGAGATCTACTCGGCCCTCGTCGTCGGACTGCGCGCCTACGTGGCGAAGAACGGGTTCCGCTCGGTGCTGGTCGGTCTGTCCGGCGGCATCGACTCCGCCCTCGTTGCGGCCGTCGCCTGCGACGCGGTGGGCGCGGAGAACGTCCACGGGGTCTCCATGCCCTCCCGGTACTCCTCCGAGCACTCCAGGGACGACGCGGCCGAGCTGGCCCGGCGCACCGGCCTCCACTACCGCACCGTGCCGATCGAGCCGATGTTCGACGCGTACATGGGGGCGCTGGGGCTGACCGGCCTGGCCGAGGAGAACCTGCAGTCGCGGCTGCGCGGCACCCTGCTGATGGCCATCTCCAACCAGGAGGGCCACCTCGTCCTGGCCCCCGGCAACAAGTCGGAGCTGGCCGTCGGGTACTCCACGCTGTACGGCGACTCGGTGGGCGCCTACGGCCCCATCAAGGACGTGTACAAGACGTCCGTCTTCCGGCTCGCCCGGTGGCGCAACCGCGCCGCCGCGGCCCGCGGCCAGACCCCGCCCATCCCCGAGAACTCGATCACCAAGCCGCCCAGCGCCGAGCTGCGCCCCGGCCAGGTCGACACCGACTCCCTGCCGGACTACCCGGTGCTGGACGCGATCCTCGAGCTGTACGTCGACCGGGACCGGGGCGCGGACGAGATCGTGGCCGCCGGGTACGACCGCGAGCTGGTGGCGCGGACCCTGCGCATGGTCGACACCGCCGAGTACAAGCGGCGCCAGTACCCGCCGGGCACCAAGATCTCCCCGAAGGGCTTCGGCAAGGACCGCCGGCTGCCGGTCACCAACCGGTGGCGGGAGCGGGGCTGACGGGACGCGGCGCCCGGGCGGCGGCCTCAGCCGACGCGGATGACGTGCTTGCCCCGCACGCCTCCGCGCTCCAGCGCGCGGTGCGCGTCCGCGATGGCGGACAGGGGGTGCACCGTGTCCACCACGGGACGCAGCGCCCCGTCATCGACCAGGGCCGTCAGGTCGGCGAGCAGGGCGCGGTCGGGGTTGCCGCTGAAGAAGCGGACGCGGCGGGGGCCGTACACGGTCGTCGCGAGCAGGCGGGCGAGCGAGGTGGCCGGTCTCGAGAGGTCGAAGGCGATGGCCACCATGCGGCCCCCCGGGGCCAGCAGCCGCCGGTAGGCGCCCAGGTCGGTGCCGACCGCGTCGAAGACGACGTCGAACCGGCCGAGTCCGGCCGGCCCGGTGGTGGCGTAGTCGAAGGCGTCGTCGGCTCCGAGGTCCCGGACGAAGTCCAGATTCCGGGCGCCGGCGAGCGCCGTGACGTGGGCGCCGCGGGCCCGCCCCAGCTGGACGGCGACGCTGCCGACCCCGCCCGCCGCGCCGCGGACCAGCAGCCGCTCCCCCGCGCGCAGCCGGGCCTTGTCCCGCAGGGCGACGAGAGCCGTGGTGCCCCCGGCGAGCAGGGACACCGCCTCGGCCGCGTCGAGCGAGGACGGTGCCCGGGCCACTTTCCCGGGGGGTACGGTCACGAACTCCGCGGCGCTGCCGAACATCCGGCGTCGGGGCAGCAGCCCCCACACCCGGTCGCCGGCCGTCACGCCGGACCCCGGCGGTCCCGGGGTGACGACCTCGCCGACGAAGTCCATTCCGGTGCGCTTGGGGAAGCCCCGCCCCGTCAGACCGGTCACCGGCCTCAGCTTTCCCGCCCGCCCGGCCAGTTCCCCGCCGTTGACGCTGGCGGTCAGGACGCGCACCAGGATCTCGCCGGGCGCGGCGACCGGTCGGGGCACGGTGCCC
The DNA here is from genome assembly GCA_002155895.1 of Streptomyces rochei. Classification (GTDB taxonomy): domain Bacteria; phylum Actinomycetota; class Actinomycetes; order Streptomycetales; family Streptomycetaceae; genus Streptomyces; species Streptomyces rochei. Next base: position 35,173 of record MUMD01000188.1, on the reverse strand, counting down.
TCGTACAGGACCTCGGGAGGGCCGTACCCGTCGTACAGGGCGGCTCGCATGTCGCTCATGCCCGGCACGCTAGCCCGGTAAGCGGACGGGGTCGTCCACTTGAGCTAATGTGAGAAACATGGCCGCCTCTTCCTCTCGGATGCCGCCCGCCCTGCGCGCGGACGCGCGGCACAACCGCGACCGCATCCTGGAGGCGGCCCGCGCCCTGTTCGCCGCCCGCGGGCTGGACGTCCCGATGGCCGCCGTGGCCCGCCGGGCCGGGGTCGGGGTGGCCACGCTCTACCGGCGCTTCCCCACCCGGGAGTCGTTGGTCACGACGGTCTTCGCCGACCAGCTCAGGACGTGCGCCGGCACCGTCGACGAGGCGCTCGCCGACCCCGACCCCTGGGCGGGCTTCTGCGGGGTCGTCGAGAAGGTGTGCGCGATGAACGTCCTCGACCGGGGCTTCGCCGCCGCGTTCCTCACGGCGTTCCCCGACGCGGCCGACTTCGAGGCGACCCGGGTGCGCGCGGAGGAGGGGTTCGCGGTGCTCACGCGGCGGGCGAAGGAGGCCGGGCGGCTGCGCGCCGACTTCGACCGCAGCGACCTCACGCTGGTCTTCATGGCCAACAACGGCATCAACGCCCCGTCGACCCGGGCCGCCCTCGCGGCCTCCCGGCGGCTGGTGGCCCTGCTGCTGCACTCCTTCCGGGCCGATGTCGCGGGCCCGGACGGCGCCGGGGCACCGCTGCCGCCCCCGGCGCCCTTGGACCTGTACCACCTTCCGTGGCCCGGGACCGGCGCCTGAGACGGGGGCGGCGGGGGCGGTCAGCCGTCCTGGCGCTTGAGGTCCGCGAGCACCTTGTGCAGCGGCTCCGCCTCCCGGCGGCGGTACTCCTGGACCGCCCAGCCGTTGCCGTCGGGGTCCTTGAAGTACATGAAGGTGGCGCCGTCGTCCGGGGCGTACTGCACGGGCTCGGAGACGTCCAGGCCGCGCCCCACCAGCTCGGCGTGGGCCGCCTTGATGTCGGCCACGCAGAGCTGCAGGCCCTGGTACGCACCGGGTTCCGGCTTGGTCTGGCCCTGCGCCATGTCCCAGATCGCCTCGCCCAGCGCGATCGAGCAGCCCGAGCCCGGAGGGGTGAGCTGGACGATGCGCATCCCCGGCATGACCTCCTGGTCGATGTCGACGTGGAAGCCGACCTTGTCCCGGTAGAAGTCACGGGAGCGGTCGATGTCGGTGACGGGCAGGGGGATCACTTCGAGCGTGAAATCCATGACGTGACTCCTTCGACGTCCTTGTCGAGCGGGATCTCGGTGGTCAGTAGTGGTACCGCGCCTGGACGACGACCAGTTCGCCGTCGCCCGGCTTGTACACCAGACGGTGTGTGTCGTCGATGCGCCGTGACCAGTAGCCCGACAGGTCCCCCTTCAGCGGCTCCGGCTTGCCGATGCCCTTGAAGGGATCGCGCCCGATGTCGGCGATCAGCTTGTTGATCCGTCTGGTCATCTTCCGGTCGCTCTCGGCCCAGTGGACGTAGTCCTCCCAGCCGTGCGACGTGAAAGCGACTCTCACGCCCGCTCCGCGTCCGGGTCGATCAGCTCGCGGTGCCGTGCCTCGCCGGCCTCGGCCTCCGCGATCGAATCGAGCAGACGGCGGGCGTTCTTCGGCGACCGCAGCAGGTGCACCGTCTCCGTCCACGCCGTGAAGTCCTCCTCGGACATCAGCACGGCGTTCCCCTTGCGGGAGGTGATGTGCACCGGGGCGTGGTCCTCGTTGACCTGCTCTATCAGCGGGAAGAGGTTCTGACGGGCTTCGCTGGCGGTGATGGACATACCGGTGCCTCCCTTCGCGGCTTGTACAAGATATCGTACGAGTTCACGGGTGGCCACCGGGAGGCGGAGCCGGTACGCCCCGGCGCCCGCACGCCGCCGCCCGGTTACGCTCGGGCCGTACGACCTTGATCCGACGTTCCGGCGTTCCGACGGGACGACAGCGCGCAGGAGGACGGGATGACGGCGCCGGGGCGCAGAAGCAGTACCTTCACGCGGCTGCTGCGGCACGGCTTCACCGACCCCTCGGCCGCCGAGCGGCTGCTGGACGCCGTGGAGCTGGCACCGGTCCGCGACGACCCGGTCCTGTTGGAAGCCCTCGGCGCCACCGCCGACCCCGACCTCGCCCTGCACGGCCTGGTCCGGCTCCTGGAGGCGCAGCCCGACCCCACCGCGCGCCGGGAGCTGCTGGACACCCTGATAGCGGCCAAGCCCCTGCGCGACCGCCTCCTCGGGGTGCTCGGCGCCTCCGAGGCGCTCGCCGACCACCTCGCCCGGCACGCCGGTGACTGGCGGGCCCTGGTCACCTACGAACCCCGCGACCTGCACCGCGGCGTGGAGGACTTCGAACGCGGCCTCGCCGAGGCCGACGACCCGGTCTCGCTGCGCGTCGCCTACCGGCGCTGCCTGCTGTCCATCGCCGCCCGGGACGTCTGCGGCACCATCGACGTCGCCGAGACCGCCGCCGAACTGGCCGACCTCGCCACCGCCACCCTGCGCGCCGCCCTCGCCCTCGCCGAGGCCGCCGCCCCCGAGGACGCCGCGCTGTGCCGGCTGGCGGTGATCGCGATGGGCAAGTGCGGCGGACACGAGCTGAACTACGTCTCCGACGTCGACGTCATCTTCGTCGGCGAGGCGGTGGAGGGCGCGGACGAGCCCAGGGCGCTGCGGGCCGCGACCGCGCTCGCCTCGCACCTAATGCGCATCTGCTCCGAGACCACCGTCGAGGGCTCCATCTGGCCCGTGGACGCCAACCTCCGCCCCGAGGGCCGCAACGGCCCGCTGGTGCGCACCCTCAGCAGCCACCTCGCCTACTACCAGCGCTGGGCCAAGACCTGGGAGTTCCAGGCGCTGCTCAAGGCCCGCCCGGTGGCCGGCGACCCCGGCCTCGGCGCCGAGTACGTCGCCGCGCTCCAGCCCCTGGTCTGGCAGGCCGCCGACCGCGAGAACTTCGTGCCCGACGTGCAGAAGATGCGCCGCCGGGTGGTGGAGAACATCCCCGCCGCCGAGGTCGACCGCCAGCTCAAGCTCGGTCCCGGCGGCCTCCGGGACGTCGAGTTCGCCGTGCAGCTGCTCCAGCTGGTGCACGGCCGCGCCGACACCTCCCTGCACAGCGGCACCACGCTGGACGCGCTGGAGGCGCTGGCCGCCGGCGGCTACGTGGGCCGGGCGGACGCCGCCCAGCTCGACGAGGCGTACCGCTTCCTGCGCTCCATGGAGCACCGCATCCAGCTCCACCGGCTGCGCCGCACCCACCTCGTGCCCGAGGACGAGGCCGACCTGCGCCGCCTCGGCCGCTCCCTGGGCCTGCGCACCGACCCCGTCGCCGGACTGCTGCGCGCCTGGAAGCGGCACGCGTCCGTCGTGCGGCGGCTGCACGAGAAGCTGTTCTACCGGCCGCTGCTCGACGCGGTCGCCCAGCTCGCGCCCGGAGAGGCCCGGCTCAGCGCCGAGGCCGCCCGCGAACGGATGGTCGCCCTCGGCTACGCCGACCCGGCCGCCGCGCTCCGGCACCTGGAGGCGCTGGCGTCCGGCGTCACCCGCAAGGCGGCCATCCAGCGCACCCTGCTGCCGGTGCTGCTCGGCTGGTTCGCGGACTCCGCCGACCCGGACGCGGGCCTGCTCAACTTCCGCAAGGTCTCCGACGCCCTCGGCAAGACGCCCTGGTACCTGCGGCTGCTGCGGGACGAGGGCGCCGCGGCCGAGAACCTGGCCCGGGTGCTCTCCGCCGGACGCCTCGCCCCCGACCTGCTGATGCGGGCCCCGGAGGCCGTCGCGCTGCTCGGCGACGGCAACGCCGGGGGACTGGCGCCCCGCGGCCGGGCCCAGCTGGAGCAGGAGACGCTGGCGGCCGTCCGCCGTGCCGACGGCGCCGTGCAGGCGGTCGCCGCGGTGCGCGGCGTACGGCGCCGGGAGCTGTTCCGCACGGCCGCCGCCGACATCGTCGGCTCCTACGGCACCGAGGCGCAGCCCGTCGAGGCCGACCAGGGCGCGCTGGTGGACCGGGTCGGCGCCGCCGTGTCCGACCTGACGGCGGCGACCCTGGCGGGCACGCTGCGGGCGGTGGCGCGGGAGGGGTGGGGCGACACCCTGCCGACCCGGTTCGCGATCATCGGCATGGGCCGCTTCGGCGGCCACGAGCTGGGCTACGGCTCGGACGCGGACGTGCTCTTCGTGCACGAGCCGCGCGACGGGGCCGACGAGCGGGAGGCGGCGGACGCGGCGAACAAGGTCGTCTCCGAGATGCGCCGCCTGCTCCAGGTGCCCAGCGCCGACCCGCCGCTGCTGATCGACGCCGACCTGCGGCCCGAGGGCAAGTCCGGGCCGCTGGTGCGCACGCTCAAGTCGTACGAGGCGTACTACCGGCGCTGGTCGCTGGTGTGGGAGCGGCACGCGCTGCTGCGGGCCGAGTTCGTGGCCGGGGACGAGGACCTGGGGCGCCGGTTCATCGAGCTGGTCGACCCGCTGCGGTACCCGGCGGGCGGGCTCGGCGACGACGCGGTGCGGGAGATCCGGCGGCTCAAGGCCAGGATGGAGTCCGAGCGGCTGCCGCGCGGCGCCGACCCCAAGCTGCACGCCAAGCTGGGGCCGGGCGGGCTGTCCGACGTCGAGTGGACGGTGCAGCTGATGCAGCTGCGGCACGGGCACGAGGAGGCGGGACTGCGGACGACCCGGACGCGGGCGGCCCTGGCGGCCGCGTGCGAGGCGGGGCTGATCTCGACGGAGAACGCCACGACGCTGGACGAGGCATGGGTCCTGGCGACGCGGGTGCGCAACGCGGTGATGCTGGTGCGGGGCAGGGCGGGGGACACCTTCCCGACCGATCCCCGGGAGCTGGCGGCGGTCGGGCGGTACCTGGGGCACGGTCCCGGACACGCGGGGGACATGCTGGACGAGTACCGCCGCACGGCACGCAGGGCACGAGCGGTGGTGGACGAACTGTTCTACGCGTGACCACGCAACGGCACCCCGCGGCGCCGGGCAGCGCCCCGGCGCGCACCGACGCCGGGCACCCCTAAGCGCGCGTGGGCCGCCACGCCCTCCGCCGTTCAGCCCCCGGCACCGTCCTCGGCAACGCGTGTGGCAACGCCCCGTACCAGACGAAGGCCACCCCGTACCCGAAGCCCAGACACAGCACGCCCCCCACCGCGTCCAGCCAGAAGTGGTTGGCCGTCGCCACGATCACCACCAGCGTCAGCACCGGGTACACCAGCCCCAGCACCCGCACCCACGGCACCGACGCCAGCGCGAAGATCGTCAGCCCGCACCACACCGACCACCCGATGTGCATCGACGGCATCGCGGCGTACTGGTTGGACATGTTCTTCAGGTCGCCGGACGCCATCGAGCCCCAGGTCTCGTGGACCATCACGGTGTCGATGAAGTGCCCGCCGTTCATCAGCCGCGGCGGCGCGAGCGGATACAGGTAGTAACCGACCAGGGCCACGCCCGTGGTCGCGAAGAGGACCAGCCGGGTCGCCGCGTACCGCCCGGGATGACTGCGGTACAGCCACACCAGGACACCCAGCGTCACCACGAAATGCAGCGTGGCGTAGTAGTAGTTCATGCCGACGACCAGCCAAGTCACCGAGTTCACGGCGTGGTTGACCGACTCCTCGACGGCGATGCCCAGTTGCTGTTCGAGCCGCCAGATCCAGTCGGCGTTGCGCAGGGCCTGGCCCCGCTGCTCGGGTACCGCGTTGCGGATGAGCGAGTACGTCCAGTAACTGATCGCGATCAGCAGGATCTCGAACCACAACCGGGGCCGGCGGGGCACGCGCAGACGGCGCAGGGGTCCCTGCCCCGTCTCCTCCGTGACGGGGTGCGGAACGCCCTCTTCCTGGCGTTCCGGAGTCCTCACGGTCACGTCACCCATAGGCATGAAGTCTGCCAGAAAAGCCCTGTCCCACCGATCATCCCCCGGGAGGATCCGGCGCGCATCCGGCCACTACGGGACGGGGCGCGCGGCCACCGGGAGACCGGGGGGTCAGGAACGGCCCCGCTCGCCCGGCGCGGACGCCGTCGAACCCCGCACCACCAGCTCCGGCATGAACACGAACTCGCTGTGCGGCGCGGGCGTCCCGCCGATCTCCTCCAGCAGCGTGCGCACCGCCGCCTGCCCCATCGCCGGGACCGGCTTGCGGACGGTGGTCAGGGGCGGGTCGGTGAAGGCGATCAGCGGCGAGTCGTCGAAACCGACGACCGAGATGTCCCTGGGCACCTCCAGACCGTGCTGCCGGGCGGCCCGTATGGCGCCCAGCGCCATCATGTCGCTGGCGCAGACCACCGCCGTGCACTTGCGCTCGATGAGCGCGGTGGCCGCCGCCTGGCCGCCCTCCAGGGTGTAGAGGGAGTGCTGGACCAGTTCCTTCTCCACCGTCTCGGCACTCAGGTCCAGTTGCTCCTGGACGGTGCGGACGAAACCCTCGATCTTGCGCTGCACCGGCACGAACCGCTTCGGCCCGAGGGCCAGCCCGATCCGGGTGTGGCCCAGCGAGACGAGGTGGGTGACCGCGAGGCTCATCGCCGCCCGGTCGTCGGGGGAGATGAACGGCGCCTGCACCTTCGACGAGAAGCCGTCCACCAGGACGAAGGGCACGCCCTGCGCGCGCAGCCGCTCGTAGCGCTGCATGTCGGCGGTGGTGTCGGCGTGCAGCCCCGAGACGTAGATGATGCCGGCGACGCCGCGGTCGACCAGCATCTCGGTCAGCTCGTCCTCGGTGGAGCCGCCCGGGGTCTGGGTGGCGAGCACCGGCGTGTACCCCTGGCGGGTCAGCGCCTGGCCGATGACCTGGGCGAGCGCCGGGAATATCGGGTTCTCCAGCTCCGGGGTGATCAGCCCGACCAGGCCCTCGCTGCGCTGGCGCAGCCGGACCGGGCGCTCGTAGCCGAGCACGTCGAGGGCGGCCAGTACGGACTGGCGGGTGGTGGCGGCGACGCCCGGCTTCCCGTTGAGGACGCGGCTGACCGTCGCTTCGCTCACCCCCGCCTGGGCAGCGATGTCGGCAAGCCGTGTGGTCACAGGGGTGGACTGTACCTGTCGGCCGCGGCCTTGCACACCGATCGGGCGCCGCGGACGGCCTGTTGGACGGCCCGTCGGACGGCCCGGCGCGGGCTGCTGCGTCATCGCGCTCCCTCGAGAAAGTGGTGGCAAGAGCTTGCAGAGTCTTGCACAACCGGCCCGATACCGCTTGTTCCCCCTGATCAAACCGCTCCAGCCCGTTAAACAAGCGTCTCGTCACGGTCGCCGGGAGGTCACGCCCGGATAACTTCGGAGATCTCTTGCACTTTTTTGCTGCAAGACCTTTCGCGCCGCTTACAACGCTGTTACGTTCACGTCGCCCGACGGCGCCAACGACGCGGTCGGTGTCGGCAGGAGCGGCGGACGGGCCCGCACCCTGCACCACACGGGCTTTCACCCTCAAGGAGAACTCATGCGGCGTGGCATAGCGGCCACCGCTCTGGTGGCGTCCCTCGCCCTCGCGGCGACGGCGTGCGGCGGGGACGACAGCGACAGCGAGTCCGGCGGACCGGTCACCATCACCTACTGGGACACCTCCAACGCGACCAACGAGGCGCCGACCTACAAGGCCCTGGTCAAGGAGTTCGAGGCCGCCAACAAGGGCATCAAGGTCAACTTCGTCAACGTCCCCTTCGACCAGGCGCAGAACAAGTTCGACACCGCCGCCGGCTCCAAGGGCGCCCCGGACGTGCTGCGCTCCGAGGTCGGCTGGACCCCCGCCTTCGCCAAGAAGGGCTTCTTCCTGCCGCTGGACGGCACCGAGGCCCTCGCCGACCAGGACAAGTTCCAGCCCAACCTGATCGAGCAGGCCAAGTACGAGGGCAAGACCTACGGCGTCCCGCTGGTCACCGACACCCTCGCCTTCGTCTACAACAAGGAACTGTTCGAGAAGGCCGGCGTCGAGGTCCCCAAGAGCTGGGACGACCTGAAGAAGGCCGCCGCCACCATCAAGGACAAGACCGGCGTCGACGGCTACTGGGCCTCCACCGCCGGTTACTACGCGCAGCCGTTCCTGTACGGCGAGGGCACCGACACGGTCGACGCCGACGCCAAGAAGGTCACCGTCAACTCGCCGGAGGCCAAGAAGGCGTACGGCACCTGGCTGAGCCTGTTCGACGGCAAGGGCCTGCACAAGGCAGACACCACCGCCGACGCCTACGCCCACATCCAGGAGGCGTTCGTCAGCGGCAAGGTCGCCTCGATCATCCAGGGCCCGTGGGAGATCACCAACTTCTACAAGGGCTCGGCGTTCAAGGACAAGAACAACCTCGGCATCGCCACCGTCCCGGCCGGCTCCACCGGCAAGGCGGGCGCCCCGACCGGCGGCCACAACCTCTCGGTCTACGCCGGCTCGGACCAGGCCCACCAGGAAGCGGCGCTGAAGTTCGTCAACTTCATGACCTCGGCGAAGTCCCAGGAGACCATCGCCCTGAAGAACTCCACGCTGCCGACCCGCGACGACGCCTATACCGACAAGGTCAAGGCCGACCCGGGCATCGCCGGCTTCCAGACGGTCCTGCCCGCCGCCCAGCCGCGCCCGGCGCTGCCGGAGTACAGCTCCCTGTGGACCCCGCTGGACGACGAGCTGCCGCAGATCGCCGGCGGCAAGAAGTCCCTGGACGAGGGTCTGGGCGACGCCGAGACCGCGATCGCCAAGCTGGTGCCGGACTTCAGCAAGTGAGTCCGCGTGGCCGCCGGGTCCCCGCTCCCGGGGGAGGGCCCCGGCGGCCACCGGCCGTGCGCCGCACCCTGACCCTCTGATCGTCCCGATGCTCCCGAAGGTGTCGAACCATGACAGTCGCCATCGACCGCGCGACCGGCAAGCGCCGCGGTGACCGCACCCCGCGGCCCGGCCTCGGCCGGCGTCTGAAAGACGGCTACCAGAAGCACTGGTACGCCTACGCCATGATCGCGCCGGTGGCCGTCGTGATCGGCGTCCTCGTGCTGTACCCGCTGGGCTACGGCCTCTACCTCACCCTCACCGACGCCAACAGCCTCAACAGCGCGCGCACCATCGGCGTCAACGAGATCGAGGCCACCTACAAGTTCGTCGGCCTGGACAACTACGCCGACATCCTGTGGGGCCCGACCGCCTACGACCGCTTCTGGTCCCACTTCATCTGGACCATCGTGTGGACGGCGGTCTGCGTCGGCCTGCACTTCTTCATCGGCCTCGGCCTCGCCCTGCTGCTCAACCAGAAGCTGCGCGGCCGCACCTTCTACCGGCTGATCCTGGTCCTGCCGTGGGCCGTGCCCACCTTCGTCACCGTCTTCGGCTGGCGCTTCATGCTCGCCGACGAGGGCATCATCAACTCCGCCCTGGACTGGCTGCACCTGCCCACGCCCGCGTGGCTGGAGGACACCTTCTGGCAGCGGTTCTCCGCGATCATGGTCAACACCTGGTGCGGTGTGCCGTTCATGATGGTCTCGCTCCTCGGCGGCCTCCAGTCCATCGACAACAGCCTCTACGAGGCCGCCGAGATGGACGGGGCGAGCGCCTGGCAGCAGTTCCGCTACGTCACCCTGCCCGGCCTCCGGTCGGTCAGCTCCACGGTCGTCCTGCTCGGCATCATCTGGACCTTCAACCAGTTCGCCGTGATCTTCCTGCTGTTCGGCAACACCGCCCCCGAGGCGCAGATCCTCGTCACCTGGGCGTACCAGCTCGGCTTCGGACAGCAGCCGCGCGACTTCGCGCAGTCCGCGGCCTACGGCATCCTGCTGCTGGCCATTCTGATCGTCTTCACCTCCTTCTACCGCCGCTGGCTGAACCGCAATGAGCAGCAGCTCGCGATCTGAGGCAGGAGCCACCATGAGCACTACGACCGTTCCGGCGTCCGCTCCGGCCGAGCAGGCCGGTACCGCGCCCGCCGCACCGCCGCGCAAGGTGCGCGCCCGAGGCGAGCGCGGCCTCGCCGGCTCCCTCGTCTCCCACGGCATCCTGACCGTCGCGAGCCTCATCGCGCTCTTCCCGGTCGCCTGGCTGGTCTACCTGTCCCTCGGGCCGGACAAGAACGACTATCTGCACCCCGGGCGCATCTGGTCGAAGATGACCCTCGACAACTACGCGTTCGTGCTGCAGCACACCAATTTCTTCGACTGGCTGAAGAGCTCGCTGATCGTCTCGCTGGGCACCACGGTCATCGGCGTCATGGTCGCCGCCACCACCGGTTACGCGGTCTCGCGGATGCGTTTCCCGGGCTACCGCAAGCTCATGTGGGTCCTTCTGGTCACCCAGATGTTCCCCATCGCCGTGCTGATCGTGCCGATGTACCAGATCCTGTCGCGGCTCCAGCTGGTCGACAGCTACCTCGGCCTGATCCTCGTCTACTGCTCGACCGCGGTGCCGTACTGCGCGTGGCTGCTCAAGGGCTACTTCGACACCATCCCGTTCGAGATCGACGAGGCCGGACGCGTCGACGGCCTGACCCCCTTCGGCACCTTCTTCCGGCTGATCCTGCCGCTGGCCCGGCCGGGCCTCGCGGTGGCCGGCTTCTACAGCTTCATCACGGCCTTCGGCGAGGTCGCCTTCGCCTCGACGTTCATGCTGAGCGACACGAAGTACACCTTCGCGGTCGGCCTGCAGAGCTTCGTCAGCGAGCACGACGCGCAGCGTCACCTGATGGCGGCCACCGCCGTGCTCGTCGCGATACCCGTCTCCGCGTTCTTCTACCTCGTGCAGAAGAACCTGGTGACCGGCCTCACCGCCGGCGGCACCAAGGGCTGACGCCCGGCCGGGAAGACGTCCGGCCGCGGTGCCCATCCGACCCCGCTGCACCGCGGCCGGCCGCCCCCCCACCCACGCCTCCACGACCAGAACTCCGTCTCATCCCAAGGACGACATGAGCCAGCAGCCTTCCGCCGCACCGGCCTCCACCCCCACCTCCGCAGCCCCCGCCTCCGCGACGGCCACCGTCGCACGGCGCCGCGACTGGTGGCGGGACGCGGTGATCTACCAGGTGTACCCGCGCAGCTTCGCCGACAGCAACGGCGACGGCATGGGCGACCTGGAGGGTGTCCGCACCCGTCTGCCGTACCTGCGCGACCTGGGCGTGGACGCCGTGTGGCTCAGCCCCTTCTACGCCTCCCCGCAGGCCGACGCCGGCTACGACGTCGCCGACTACCGGGCCGTCGACCCCATGTTCGGCAGCCTGCTGGACGCCGACGCGCTGATCCGCGACGCGCACGCGCTGGGCCTGCGCATCATCGTCGACCTCGTCCCGAACCACTCCTCCGACCAGCACGAGTGGTTCAAGCGCGCCCTTGCCGAGGGCCCCGGCTCCCCCTCCCGGGACCGCTACCACTTCCGCCCCGGCAAGGGGAAGAACGGCGAACTGCCCCCCAACGACTGGGAGTCCATCTTCGGCGGCCCCGCCTGGACCCGGGTCACCGAGCCCGACGGCACGCCGGGGGAGTGGTACCTGCACCTCTTCGCCCCCGAGCAGCCCGACTTCAACTGGGAGCACCCGGCCGTCGGCGACGAGTTCCGCTCCATCCTGCGCTTCTGGCTGGACATGGGCGTGGACGGCTTCCGCATCGACGTCGCGCACGGCATGGTGAAGGCCGAGGGCCTTCCCGACCTCGGATCCCACGAACAGCTGAAGCTGCTGGGCAACGATGTCATGCCGTTCTTCGACCAGGACGGCGTCCACGACATCTACCGCCAGTGGCGGCTCATCCTCGACGAGTACAGCGGAGAGCGCATCTTCGTCGCGGAGGCGTGGACCCCGACCGTCGAGCGCACCGCCAACTACGTGCGCCCCGACGAGCTGCACCAGGCGTTCAACTTCCAGTACCTGGGCACCCACTGGGACGCCGAGGAGCTGCGCACGGTCATCGACCGCACCCTGGACGCCATGCGCCCGGTCGGCGCCCCCGCCACCTGGGTCCTGTCCAACCACGACGTCACCCGGCACGCCACCCGCTTCGCCAACCCGGCGGGGCTCGGCACCCAGATCCGCCTGGCCGGCGACCGAGAGCTGGGCCTGCGCCGCGCCCGCGCCGCCACCCTCCTCATGCTGGCCCTCCCGGGCTCGGCCTACGTCTACCAGGGCGAGGAGCTGGGCCTGCCGGACGTCGTCGACCTGCCCGACGAGGTGCGCCAGGACCCGGCGTACTTCCGGGGCGCCGGCCAGGACGGCTTCCGCGACGGCTGCCGCGTCCCGATCCCGTGGACCCGGGAGGGCTCCTCGTACGGCTTCGGCGACGGGGGCAGCTGGCTCCCGCAGCCGGCGGGCTGGGGGGAGCTGAGCGTCGAGGCGCAGACCGGCGAGCCGGGCTCGACCCTGGAGCTGTACCGCGCCGCGCTCGCGGTCCGCCGCGAGCAGCCCGACCTCGGCGCGGGCGACGCCGTGGAGTGGCTGCGCGCCCCCGAGGGCGTCCTCGCCTTCCGGCGCGGGGACTTCGTGTGCGTCGCCAACACCACCGGCGAGTCGGTGGCGCTGCCCGCGTACGGACGGCTGCTGCTGGCCAGCGGCGAGGTCACCGAGACGGACGGCGAGGCGAAGGTGCCGGCCGACACCACGGTGTGGTGGACGCGGGCCTGACCCCCGCCCCCGAGGGGCCCGTACACCGCGGGCCCCTCACCGCGTGCGCGCTCGCCGCACGTCAGGTGTCGCGACGGACCCACCGGGCGGCCCGGACCGTCCCTTCCCGGATGTCCCGGCGCGGCAGACCCAGGCCCAGCGAGGTCTCCAGGGCGTGGAAGTACAGGGCGAACTCGTCGGTCAGCTCGGGGTGGTCCAGTTCGGCGCGGCGCAGGGCCCGGTTGAGGAAGTCGAGCCGCCCGCCCCGGACGTAGGGGGTGCGGCCCCGCTCGTAGGAGATCAGCTCGATGATGCCGTCGTCGTCGACGCGCCGGCCGTCGCGCAGGTAGTCGAACGTGTAGATGGCCTTGCCGAGGCAGGCGCTCAGCCAGACGGTCTCCGTCACCCCCAGCTCGGCGAAGGCCGCCGCGTCCACCCGCGTGCCGGGAGCCGTGTCGTGGTACATCAGGAACGTCCAGTCGCCGCTGCGTCCGAAGCAGCAACTGTCCCAGTCCGTAGGCCAGTTGCCGTGGGCGCCGCCATTGCCCTCGCTCAGGTCCGACAGGCGGGTCCCCGCGGCGACGTGCCGCGGGTCGGCCCCGTACAGCAGGGCGATCCGCTCGGCGCCGACGCTCTCGCCGCGGAAGAACGCGAGGTGGGTGTAGGGGGCCTGCTCGCGCCAGGAGCCGGCGATCCAGGCGAATCCCTCCAGCGGGTCGCGTCCGCAGGGCGGCGCCGGTTCCGAACCGTCCGGGCCGCCGCCGCGGAAGACGCGTCCCCAGCCGGGGTCTATCCGGTCCATCAGCGCGGCCTGACCGGCGATCGTCCCGTCGAGCCCGCGGACGGCCTCCTCGGCGAGGCAGTACAGCGCCTCGTCCAGGCCCCGGGCGACGAAGACCTCGTCGTAGGGGCCGCCGCAGCCGCAGACCGTGCCGTCCTCCTCGAGGACGAGGTAGAGACCGGCGCCGCCCCCGCCCTCCACATGGGCCTCGTACTGCTCGTAGGTGCCGGTGGGCGGGAACACGGCCTCGTCGAGCAGGTCGGAACCTGCGGCCAGCCGGTGCCAGGCCCGCTTGAGCGCGTCCTCGGTGATCTGCATGGGTGGAGTATGCGGCCGGGCACCGACAGCGCCCCGCGCAGGGCCTCCCGAGGAAACTTCCGGCCCCGATTTCGTACCGACCGCTGCCCTTTCGGTCGGTGACCCTTTAACATCTGCGTCACCGCAAGGTTTCTGAAGGTTTCAGCAAGAGTATTCAAGCCGGCTTTCAGGGGCCCGCGGCTCCCCACAACGCCTTCGACGGTGAAGGAACCCCACATGGCACGCAGAGCCCTCACGGTGGCCGTCGCGCTCGCGGCAGCTACTGTTGTCATGAACCCGACTGGCGCACAGGCCGCCCCGCCCGGCGCCAAGGACGTCACCGCCGTCCTCTTCGAGTGGAAGTTCGCGTCCGTGGCCAAGGAGTGCACCGACACCCTCGGCCCCGCCGGCTACGGCTACGTCCAGGTCTCCCCGCCCGCCGAGCACATACAGGGCGGGCAGTGGTGGACCTCGTACCAGCCCGTCAGCTACAAGATCGCCGGACGGCTCGGCGACCGCGCCGCCTTCAAGAACATGGTGGACACCTGCCACGCGGCCGGTGTGAAGGTCGTCGCCGACGCCGTGGTCAACCACATGTCGGCGGGCAGCGGCACCGGCACCGGCGGCTCCACGTACGGCAAGTACGACTACCCGGGCCTCTACTCCTCGTACGACGTCGACGACTGCCGCTCCGAGATCAACGACTACCGGGACCGGTACAACGTCCAGCACTGCGAACTGGTCGGCCTCGCCGACCTCGACACCGGCGAGGACTACGTCCGAGGGAAGATCGCCGGGTACCTGAACGACCTGCTCTCCCTCGGTGTGGACGGCTTCCGCATCGACGCGGCCAAGCACATCCCGGCGGCCGACCTCGCGAACATCAAGTCCCGGCTGAGCAATCCGGGCGTGTACTGGAAGCACGAGGTCATCTACGGCGCCGGGGAGGCCGTCCAGCCGACCGAGTACACCGGCAGCGGCGACGTGCAGGAGTTCCGCTACGCCTACGACCTCAAGCGTGTCTTCACCAACGAGAACCTGGCCTACCTGAAGAACTACGGCGAGGGCTGGGGGTACCTGAACAGCGGCGTCTCCGGTGTCTTCGTCGACAACCACGACACCGAGCGCAACGGCTCCACGCTGAACTACAAGGACGGCGCGAACTACACCCTCGCCAACGTCTTCATGCTGGCCTGGCCCTACGGCGCCCCCGACGTCAACTCCGGCTACGAGTGGTCGAACCACGACGCCGGGCCCCCGAACGGCGGCCAGGTGAACGCCTGCTGGCAGGACGGCTGGAAGTGCCAGCACGCCTGGCCCGAGATCAAGTCGATGGTCGCCTTCCGCAACGCCACCCGCGGACAGGCCGTCACGAACTGGTGGGACAACGGCAACGACGCCATCGCCTTCGGGCGCGGCAGCAAGG
Organism: Streptomyces rochei; assembly: GCA_002155895.1. Classification (GTDB taxonomy): domain Bacteria; phylum Actinomycetota; class Actinomycetes; order Streptomycetales; family Streptomycetaceae; genus Streptomyces; species Streptomyces rochei. The sequence goes on along the minus strand of MUMD01000188.1, from coordinate 20,093 downwards.
GTTACGTCGCCATCAACCACGAGTCCGGCGCGCTGACCCGCACCTACCAGACCTCGCTGCCGGCGGGGACGTACTGCGACGTCCAGAGCGGCAAGCCGGTGAGCGTGAACGGCTCCGGCCAGTTCACCGCGACCCTCGGCGCCAACACCGCGCTCGCGCTGTACGCGGGCAAGTCCACCTGCTGAACGGACGTGCCGGGCAAGGGTCGTGAGAGACCGTGAAAGTTCTTTCCGTTGCTTTCACGACCCTTGCCGCAACTCTTGCGGCAGCGTTACCGTCTCGCCGGGGTCGGACCCGATCGAGCCGTCATCGCAAGGAGCTCACGCCCGTGATACCGAGAAGGCCGGTGCCTGTCGCGCGCCGCACCGTACGAGCGAGACGGGTCGCGGCCGTCACCGTGGCCGCGCTCGCCGCAGCCCTCCTGCCACCCCTGGCCGCGCGGGCGGACGCCCCGCCGCCGCCCCCGTCGGACGCGAAGCTCGCCCGGGCCGAGGCGCGGCACGACCTCACCCGCGAGCAGTTCTACTTCGTCCTGCCGGACCGTTTCGCCAACGGCGACAAGCGCAACGACAAGGGCGGCCTCACCGGAAGCCGCCTCGCCACCGGCTACGACCCCACCGACAAGGGCTTCTACCAGGGCGGCGACCTCAAGGGCCTCACCCGGAAGCTCGACTACATCAAGGGCCTGGGCACCACCGCCATCTGGTTGGCGCCCCTCTTCAAGAACCAGCCCGTCCAGGGCACGGGGGAGAACGCCTCCGCCGGCTACCACGGCTACTGGATCACCGACTTCACCCAGGTCGACCCGCACTTCGGCACCAACCAGGACCTGAAGGACCTCATCTCCCAGGCGCACGCCAAGGGCATGAAGGTCTTCTTCGACGTCATCACCAACCACACCGCCGACGTCGTCGACTACGAGGAGAAGTCCTACGACTACCTCTCCAAGGGCGCCTTCCCGTACCTGACCAAGGACGGCGAGCCCTTCGACGACGCCGACTACGCGGACGGCGAGCGCCGCTTCCCCCGCGTGGACTCCGGCTCCTTCCCGCGCACGCCGACCGTCCCGGCCGACAAGCGCGGACTCAAGGTCCCGTCCTGGCTCAACGACCCCACGATGTACCACAACCGGGGCGACTCCACCTGGGCCGGCGAGTCCACCACGTACGGCGACTTCTCCGGCCTGGACGACCTGTGGACCGAACGCCCCGAGGTCGTCAGCGGCATGGAGAAGATCTACCAGCGGTGGGTGAAGGACTTCGACATCGACGGCTTCCGGATCGACACCGTGAAGCACGTCAACATGGAGTTCTGGACCCAGTGGGCCACCACGCTGGACGCCTACGCGGCCAAGAAGGGCCGGGACGACTTCTTCATGTTCGGCGAGGTCTACTCCGCCGACACCGCCGTCACCTCCCCGTACGTCACCCAGGGCCGCCTGGACTCCACGCTGGACTTCCCCTTCCAGGACGCGGCCCGCGCCTACGCCTCCCAGGGCGGCAGCGCCCGGAAGCTCGCCGCCGTCTACGGTGACGACTGGAAGTACACGACCGACAAGGCCAACGCCTACGAACAGGTCACCTTCCTCGGCAACCACGACATGGGCCGCTTCGGCACCTTCCTCAAGCAGGACGACCCGGAGGCCGGGGACGCCGAACTGCTGAAGAAGGCCCGGCTCGCCAACGAGCTGATGTTCCTCGGCCGCGGCAACCCGGTGATCTACTACGGCGACGAGCAGGGCTTCACCGGCGCGGGCGGCGACAAGGACGCCCGCCAGACCATGTTCGCCTCCCGCACCGCCGACTACCTCGACGACGACCAGCTCGGCACCGACCGCACCCACGCCGAGGACGCCTACGACCCGGACGCGCCCCTGTACCGGCAGATCAGCGCCCTGGCGAAGTTCCGCAAGGCCCACCCCGCCCTCGCCGACGGGGTGCAGACCGAGCGCTACGCGGCCGACGGCGCCGGCGTCTACGCCTTCTCCCGCACGGACGCCGAGCGGGGCACCGAGTACGTCGTCGCCTTCAACAACGCCGAGGAGGCGAAGACGGCGACCTTCGCCACCGGCTCCGCGCACATGGCCTTCCAGGGCATCTACGGCACCGACGACGACGTGAGGTCCGGCGCCGACAAGAAGGTCACGGTCACCGTCCCGGCCGGATCGGCGATCGTCCTCAAGGCCGCGGGCCGGCTCGCCGAGCCCGCCACGAAGCCGGCCGTCACCCTCACCGCCCCCGAGCCCGGCGCCACCGGCACCGTCGAGCTGACCGCCGACGTCACCGGCGGTCAGCTCAACCGCGTCGTCTTCGCCGCCCAGACCGGCGACGGCACGTGGCGCACCCTCGGCTCCGCCGACCACGCCCCCTACAAGGTCACCCACACCATCCCCGAGGACACCCCGGCCGGCACCGCCCTGCGCTACAAGGCCGTCGTGATCGACTCGGCGGGCCGCACGGCGAGCGACACGGCCGCCTCGACGACCGGTACCCCGCCCGTCGAAGCACCGCCCACCGCCGCCTCCCGCGACTACGCGATCGTCCACTACAAGCGCGAGGACGGGAACTACGACGACTGGGGTCTCTACGCCTGGGGCGACCTCGCCGAGGGCGAGGCCACCGAGTGGCCGAAGAGCCACCCCTTCGTCGGACGCGACGCCTACGGCGCCTTCGCCTACGTCAAGCTCGAGCCCGGCGCGTCGAACGTCGGCTTCCTCGTCATCGACGAGGACGGCGACAAGGACGTGGCCGCCGACCGCACCATCGACGTCACGCGGACCGGTGAGGTGTGGATCGAGCAGGGCAAGGAGCAGGTCGTCACCGAGCGGCCCGACTACCCCGCCCAGGACACCAGCAAGGCCGTCCTGCACTACCACCGCGCCGACGGGAACTACGACGGCTGGGGCCTGCACGTCTGGGGCGGCGCCGCGCACCCCACCGACTGGTCGAAGCCGCTGACGCCGGTGCGGACCGACTCCTACGGCGCGGTCTTCGAGGTGCCCCTCACCGAGGGCGCCACCAGTCTGAGCTACATCGTCCACAAGGGCGACGAGAAGGACCTGCCCACCGACCAGTCCCTCGACCTCAGGGCCAAGGGCCATGAGGTGTGGCTGGTCGGCGGCGAGGAGGAGTACCTGCTGCCGCAGCCGGCCGGATCGGCGGGGGCCGTCGACCTCACCACCGCCGAGGCGGTCTGGATCGACAGGAACACCGTCGCCTGGAACGGCTCCGCCGGCGCCGCCTCCACCCAACTGCTCGCCTCCCGCACCGGCTCCGTCACGGCCGAGAACGGCGTCCTGACCGCCGGCGACGGGACGAGCTGGCTGCGCCTCGCCAAGACGGCCCTTACCGACGCCCAGAAGGCGAAGTTCCCGCATCTGAAGGAGTACACCGCCTGGTCCGTCGACCCGCGCGACCGCGACCGAGTCCGTGCCGCCCTGCGCGGCCAGGTCGTCGCCACCCAGCGCGCCGCGAACGGCGCCGTCCTCGCGGCGACCGGTGTGCAGACCGCCGGCGTCCTGGACGACCTCTACGCGGCCGAGGCGACCCGGACCGACCTCGGCCCGGTCTTCCGGCACGGCCGCCCCACCCTCTCCGTGTGGGCGCCGACCGCGCAGGACGTGAAGCTGGAGATCGGTGACCGCACGGTCCGCATGCGGCGCGACGACGCCACCGGCGTCTGGTCCGTCACCGGCCCCCGCTCCTGGAAGGGCGAGTCCTACCGCTACGCCGTGACGGTGTGGGCGCCCGAGGCCGGGAAGGTCGTCACCAACAAGGTCACCGACCCGTACTCCCTCGCCCTGACCACCGACTCCGAGCGCAGCCTCGTCGTCGACCTGGACGACCGCTCGCTCGCCCCGCGCGGCTGGGACGGCTACCGCAAGCCCGAGGCCGTGCCGCTCAGGGACGCCCAGATCCAGGAGCTGCACATCCGGGACTTCTCCGTCGCGGACCGCACGGCGGACCCGGACCACCGGGGCACCTACCTCGCCTTCACCGACAAGAAGAGCGACGGCTCCCGGCACCTGCGCGAGCTGGCCGAGGCGGGCACGTCCTACGTGCACCTGCTGCCCGCCTTCGACATCGCCACCGTCCCCGAGAAGAAGTCCGACCAGGTCACCGTCGACTGCGACCTCGCCGCACTCCCCGCCGACTCCGACCGGCAGCAGGAGTGCGTGGCGAAGGCCGCGGCCAAGGACGCCTACAACTGGGGCTACGACCCGTACCACTACACGGTCCCCGAGGGCTCCTACGCCACCGACCCGGACGGCACCGCCCGCACGGTCGAGTTCCGCGAGATGGTCAAGGCGCTGAACGACGACGGCCTGCGGGTCGTCATGGACGTCGTCTACAACCACACGGCGGCGAGCGGCCAGGCGAGGACCAGCGTCCTGGACCGGATCGTCCCCGGCTACTACCAGCGGCTGCTGGCCGACGGCTCGGTGGCGAACAGCACCTGCTGCGCCAACACCGCCACCGAGAACGCCATGATGGGCAAGCTCGTCGTGGACTCGGTCGTCACCTGGGCCAGGGAGTACAAGGTCGACGGCTTCCGCTTCGACCTCATGGGCCACCACCCCAAGGAGAACATCCTCGCGGTCCGCGAGGCGCTGGACGAGCTGACCCTCGCCAAGGACGGCGTCGACGGCAAGAAGATCATCCTGTACGGCGAGGGCTGGAACTTCGGCGAGGTCGCCGACGACGCCCGCTTCACGCAGGCCACCCAGAAGAACATGGCCGGCACCGGCATCGCGACCTTCTCCGACCGCGCCCGCGACGCCGTGCGCGGCGGCGGCCCCTTCGACGAGGACCCCGGCGTCCAGGGCTTCGCCTCCGGCCTCTACACCGAGCCCAACGGCTCGAAGGCCAACGGCACCGAGGCCGAACAGAAGGCCCGCCTGCTGCACTACCAGGACCTGATCAAGGTCGGCCTGTCCGGCAACCTCGCCGACTACACCTTCACGGACACCGACGGCAAGGAGGTCAAGGGCTCCGAGGTCGACTACAACGGCGCCCCCGCCGGATACGCCGAGGCCCCGGGCGACGCCCTCGCCTACGCCGACGCGCACGACAACGAGACCCTGTTCGACGCGCTCGCCTTCAAGCTGCCCGCCTCCGCGAGCGCCGACGACCGGGCCCGGATGCAGGTCCTCGCCATGGCGACCGCCGCCCTCTCCCAGGGACCGGCGCTCTCCCAGGCCGGCACCGACCTGCTGCGCTCCAAGTCGCTGGACCGCAACTCCTACGACAGCGGCGACTGGTTCAACGCCGTCCACTGGAACTGCGCCGACGGCAACGGCTTCGGCCGCGGCCTGCCCCCGGCCGCCGACAACCGGGACAAGTGGCCCTACGCCAAGCCCCTGCTGGGCACGGTGAAGGTCGGCTGCCCGCAGATCACGGGCGCCTCGGCGGCGTACCGGGACCTGCTGGAGATCCGCACGGGCGAGGAGGACTTCTCCCTCGCCACGGCCCGGCAGGTCCAGTCCCGGCTCTCCTTCCCGCTCTCCGGGAAGGACGAGACCCCGGGAGTGATCACCATGCGCCTCGGTGATCTGGTGGTCGTCTTCAACGCCACCCCCGAGGCGCGGGAGCAGCGCCTGGAGGCGGCGGCCGGGAGCGGCTACCGACTGCACCCGGTGCAGGCGCGGGGCGCGGACCCGGTGGTGAAGAAGTCCGCGTACGCGGCGAAGACCGGCACGTTCACCGTGCCGGGCCGTACGGTCGCCGTCTTCGAGCGGGCCGGCTGACGGTCGCGGTACTGCGGTTAGGGTGAGCCCTGCTGTTCACGCAACGGGAGGGCTCATGCCGCAGATCACCGTCGACTACTCCGCCACGCTCGCGGACGACTTCGACCGGCCCGCCTTCGCGCGGGCCCTGCACGGCGCCGTCGTCGAGATCGCGGCCGCCAAGCCGCCGGCCTGCAAGACGCAGTTCCGCCGCACCGAGGACACCACGGTCGGCCCGGACACCGAGGGGCACGCCGTCGTGCACGTCACCCTCGGGCTGCTCGCCGGTCGCACGGACGAGACCAAGGCGCGGCTGACCGAGGCGGTGCTGGAGCTGCTGCGGCAGCACGTGAAGCCGGCCGACGGCCTCGCCCTGCACGCCTCGGCGGAGGTCCGCGACCTCGATCCGTCGTACCGGAAGTTCGAGAACTGACCTTCGAGAACTGACTCTCGAGACTGACCGTCGAGAACTAACCGACGAGAGCGGTGAGCCGGCCGATCAGGTCCGCGAAGGGGCCGTCGGCCGGCTCGTCGGCGACGACGCGCCGCAGCAGGGCGGCCATCTCCTCGTCCTGGGCGGCGCTCACCGCCGTCAGCGCCGCGAAGTCGTGCACGAGCTGCACCTCCAGCTCGGCACGCGGGATGCGGCGTCCGTCCAGCCAGATCAGGGCCGTCGACTCGGCCAGCGAGATCCAGGAGCGGACGACCAGTTCCAGGCGGGCGGGCGGATCGCTCACGCCCAGATGCGAGAGGATCTGGTCGTACGCGGCCTGCCGCACGGAGTCCACCAGCGCGTTCGTCCGTGACGAGCCCACCGCCGGTCCGCCGCGCATCAGCGCCGAGAAACCGGGCCCGTGCTCGTCCACGAAGTCGAAGTAGCGGCCCATGACGCGCAGCAGCCGGGTCCCCAGCGGACCCCGGGCGGGCTCCACGAACCGCGCCGCCAGATCGTCCGCGGCCCGCTGCAACGCGGCCTCGTACAGGCTGAGTTTGCCGGGGAAGTAGTGGTAGACCAGCGGGCGGGAGATCCCCGCGGCCGACGCTATCTCGTCGATGGAGACCTCGTCGGGCGAGCGGCGGCTGAACAGATCGAGGGCGACGCCGATCAGCTGCTGCCGCCGTTCCTCGACGCCCATTCTGCGACGTACCCCGGTAGTCATACGAACACCTTACCGATCGAATTCGGCCTTCGAACGGCCCGGATCGGGCACAGGTGTTCCGGGGTGCCCCGGGCCGTCGGGCTACCGCAGTCCGCCGATCGTCCGGCCGCCGTCCAGGGTGCCCTTCAGCTCGGCCCGCGCACCCTGTTCGGCCTTGGCCGTCAGCAGGTTGCCGTCCGCCGAGCCGCTGATGCCGCCGGTGGCCTCGATCGACTCCGTGGCGCGGTCACCCGCGGCGAGCAGGTACCAGTGCCCGCCCTCCGACTTCCACAGCACCCCGGCCAGCACATGCGGGTCGCGCTCCCCGCACGCCGGCACGTCCTGCGCCTTCGCCGCCACCGCGCCCTGGGCCCCGCCCGGGGTGCGGAACTGGGCCAGTACCCGGGCCCCCGCACCCCGCCAGGTCTCGGCCCGGGTGCACACCCAGGCCCCCGAGCCGCTGGAGTCGGGCAGCGGCTGCGCGGCGAACCGCCAGGCGTTCACCGACCGCACCCCCTGCCCGCGCACCGCGCCGAGCGAGCAGGCGTACGGCGCCCAGTCGGCCCGCGCCTCGGGCCCGGAGACGTCCTTCGCCGCACCGGGACGGCCCGTGGTGAGACGGGCCGGGACCAGCTCGCCCAGGTCGGTCGCCACACGGGTGTCCGAGCCGTCGGTCAGCTCCAGCACGTTCCAGGAGGCGCACGCCCCGGACTGCTGCTGCACGGGGCTGGCCAGCGGCGCGGTGACCCCGTCCGTCAGGGTCAGCTCGCGGGCGTCGGAGCCGGGGGCGGCGAGGTCCCGCACGGCCGCCCTCGTCACCCAGGGCGCCGTCAGATAGCGGACGTTGCCGTCCGCCCGGCCCAGCACGACGGCGCCCGCCTCGGCCCGGCCGGCGCCGTCGGTGCGGGCGAAGTCCAGGGCGGCACCGGCGGTGCCGTCCTTCGGCTCGGCGTACCGGGCGAGCCGCAGACCGTCGTGCAGGATCACCACGCGCGCGTTGTCGACGGTCCCGGCGTACAGCAGCTGCGGCGGGCCGGACGGGCCTCCGGTCGGGGTGCCCGGCGTCGCCGACACCCCCACGCTCTCACCGGGCCGGGCCCACACGGCCAGGGCCCGGCGGAGCAGTTCCTCGTCGCCGGTGAGGTCGCCGCGCGCCGGCCACACCGAGAAGTCGGTGCGCGCGGAGGTCTCCCAGGCGGCCGGGGCGACCTTCGTCAGCCGGGCGGGGTCCAGGGCGGCCCGGGCGGCCGGATTCTGCGCGTAGGACGGGGCGGCGGCGCCGTCCGGGCCCCAGCCGTCGCCGGGCATGCCCAGCAGCGCCCCGCACACCACCAGGGCCGCCCCGGCGACCAGCGCGGCCCTGGTGTGCTGGCGGCGCCGCATCAGGTCGGTGGGCCGGGCCTGCAGCGAGCAGGGGTCGAACTCGGGGGAGGCGAGCAGCGCGTACTGCGCGGGCACCTCGTCGGCCTCCCGCAGCGCGGCGTCCGGATCGGCGGCCCCGGCGGCTTGGAGCAGCTGCCGGACCTCCGCGTCGGGCAACTGCTCCAGGCCCCGCAGCACATAGGCCGCGCGCGCGGGCGCGGACAGGGCGGACAGCCGCTGGTCCAGGGCGAGTTCGTCGGCGCCGCCCGAGCGCGGGAAGAGCTTGAGGCCGCGCACCTGGGGCAGCAGCGGCGGCAGCTGGGACCGCTTGGGCCACGCGGGCCGCTTGAGCGGGCGGCCCGCCTCCAGCGCCGTGCGCAGCACCCGCAGGCGGACCAGGGCGTAGCCGGGGTCGACGGCACGGCCGGTCGACTGGGCCGGGATCACCGGGGTCGTCGTCCGGTTCCGGGGCAGGGCCCGCTGGGTGAGGGAGTGCGCGGACAGGACGCGGCGGCCCCGCCCGAGGCCCGGCGGCAGCACCAGGTAGGCCAGGCGGACCAGGCGCGGATAGTGCTCGACGAGCGCGGCCTCGGCCTGTTCGACGTCGACGACGGGACCGGTCGGGGAGGCGGAAGGCGGTGCGGGGCGCGGGGCGACATCCTGTGACTGCACGTTCAGCAGAACGAGCGAATCGGCGGATGGTCACCGTACCCGGGCGGGGGCCGGCCCGGGTCAGTCCTCGGGTTCCACCAGCGCCCGCGCGTAGGCGGCCATCGACCGCTGGTAGCGCGGCAGATGGGGCGCGAGCGCGCCGAGCACCAGCGACAGGCCCTCCCGGTCGCGGCCCATGCTCGACAGGCACAGCGCGAGGGTGGCGCGTACGGCGTCGTCCAACTCGTCGGACGGGGCCAGCAGTTCGGGCGACAGCAGCTTGACGCCCTCCTCCGGGTGCCCGGTGTTCCGCAGGGAGCTGGAGAGCTGGATCTTCGCGCGGCGGCCCTTGTACGGGCTGACCTCACCCAGGCCGCGTGCCAGCGCCTCGCGGTACAGCGGCACGGCACGGTCCGAGTGGCCCGTGGAGTCCCAGGCGCAGGCCCGCTCGAACAGGCCGAGGGGGCTGTCCGCCGGCAGTTCGTCGGCGAGGGCGTCGACGGCCGCGCGGAAGGCGTCGGCATCGGCCTCGGGGCGGGCCTCGAACGTCGCCCACACGGCGGCCACACGGTCTTCCCAGTCCTGGTCCACGGCGACACTCTCGCACGGGTCCGCCGCGACGGCACCGGGGCGGCTGAATGTTTCGCGCGCCGGAGCCGTATCGACGGGCGAGAGCCCTCGCCGGGGCTCCGTGCGGCGTGTCGGCGCGACGACCGGCGGGGCGACCGGCGCGAAGAGCGGCGCGACGACCGGAGGAACACATGAGGCTGACCCGACCGATGCTCGTACCGGCCGCTGCGGCGGCGGTCCTGGCGCTGTCCGGCTGCGGCTCGGGCGGGGACGGCGAGACGGCCGTCCCCGAGACGGCGACCGGCAGCCTGGAGCATCTGGCGGCGGAGGCGAGGTGCGACCCGGACCTGCAGACGGACGCCGACACCATCCGGCAGGCCCTCTGCGGGAAGGGCGACGGGAAGTACGTCCTCGTCACCTTCGCCACCGACCGCGGCCAGCGCGAGTGGATCAACACCGCGAAGGACTACGGCGGTCACTACCTCGTCGGCCGCAAGTGGGTGGCCGTCGGCCACCAGGACGTGGTGGCGGCCCTGCGCGGCCGGCTCGGCGGGACCCTGGAGGAGGGCGCCCGGCACGGCGGCGGCAGCCACCCGGCCGGCCACGGCGGCCACGGTGGGCACGGCGGCTGAGCCCGGACCGGGACGCGCGGGGGGCCGGTGACGGTGTGACGTCACCGGCCCCTTCCGCGCCGACGCGGTGGACTACTGGCAGTCCTCCCCGCTGTTGATGCACCGGACCACTTCGTCCATCAGGTCCTCGTCCATGACGTTGATGAAGTCGTTGTGATCGGTGATCGGCTTGTGCAGCTGCTCCGGGAAGCTGTCCACGGCGTACGGGTTGCGCACCTGACCGTTCTCGACGACGGGGGTGGGGATGTCGTACACCAGCCGGACCTGCAGCTGGGGAACGGCCTGGAAGCCGTTCGGGCAGCCGCCGTCCTCCTGGACGAAGGCCATGTGGTCCCGGTGGTTGGCGCTGTCGATGTTCTGGCCGTCCCAGCAGCTCTGGAAGTTCGCGGTGCGCACCACCTGGCTGCCCTCCGGGCAGAGCGGGTACTTGTCGGTGACCTGCCGGTCCTCGAAGCCGGTGCAGCTCCACGAGCTGTTGGCGTTCGCGTCGCCGTTGGTGAAGGACTTCGCGTCCCCGGTGATGATCCGCAGGAACTTCGGCATGGCTACCACGTCGCCCTGCTGGTTCCCGACGAACCTCAGCTCGGCCCGGGCCGGCTTCAGGATCCGCCCGACGTTGCCCTCGGCGCCACCGCCCTGGTCGTTCGCGTCGAACTCCTCGGTGCCGTCCTGGAGCCGGAGCACCGGCCAGTAGTACGTGGACCGGTCGCCCTGGTTCCGGCACGAGGTGTCCGCGTTCGCCAGGTCCTCGTCGCTGGAGAAGGCGTCGTTGTCCTGGTTGCCGACGTAGTCGTGGACGTGGTGCGCGCCGTTGTCCACGCCGGGGGCGGCGATCAGGTTGTCGCTGTTGAACAGGTCGTTCTCGTTGACCCCGCAGTCCGTGGTGAAGGTGCCGGTGGAACCGCCGTCGCCGTCGGCGGCCAGACCGTTGCGGCTGGCGCGGGAGTTCGGTTCGACGTCGTCGATGTCGATGAAGTCGTCCGCGACCGGGCCCGCGGCGCCGTTGCCGTTGTCGTCCTGGTTCTGACCGCCGTCCTGGTCCTGGCCGTCCCCGTTCTGACCGTCGCCGTCCTGGCCGCCACCGTCCTGGCCGTCCCCGGCCTGCGGCTGCTCCGCGGGCTGACCCTGGCAGCCGGCCAGCCGGTCCAGGTCCTCGTCGGCCTGCCCGCCGGCCCGGTTGATCTCCAGCTGGATCCGGTCGATGATCGCCTTCCGCCGGTCCTTCAGCGGGCCGAGGATGGTGTTCTGCACGAACCGGGGATCACCGGCCTGCGCGCGCCGGGTGGTGGCGAGGCGCTGGTAGGCCTCGGTGATCTGGCTGTCCATCGTGGCCAGTTCGCCGTCGACCTCCCCGCGCGCCCGGTCCGGTACGCCGGAGAGCTGCTGGCCGACGTCGGGGCAGTCGATCGTCGCGACCTGCGCCGCGGCCGACCTCGTCCGGTGGTGGGCCGGGCCCTCCTCGTGCGCCGAGGCGTAGAAGTTGGCCCAGACCAGCCCGCCCCCGCCGACCGCCAGGGCCGCCGCCCCGGCTACGACCTTGGTGGCCAGCGGCGTACGGCGTTTTCTCGTGTTGCGTCCCATGGAACTCCTCTGACTTCCTTGCGGGGCATCGAGGGCGCCCGACAGGAGTGAAGCGGCTCCCTTCCATACGGAGGCGGTCCCGGGGCTGTTCAGCCGAGTGCGGAATCGGAGGGTCCTGTGGGACGGGTGGGGTCAGTGGCCGCGGTCCAGATACGCCAGGACCGCCAGTACACGGCGGTTGTCGTCGTCCGACACCTCCAGGCTCAGCTTGGCGAAGATGTTCGCGGTGTGCTTCGCGATCGCCCGCTCCGTGACGACCAGTTTCGCGGCGATCGCCGCGTTGGTCCGACCCTGGGCCATCAGCTCCAGCACCTCCAGCTCCCGGGGGGTGAGCCGCTCCAGCGGCCGGTCCACCGCCGCACGCCGGCTGAGCAGCTGCTGGATGACCTGCGGGTCCATCGCCGTACCGCCGGCCGCCACCCGCCGTACGGCGTCCACGAACTGCTCGGCGTCGAAGACCCGGTCCTTGAGCAGGTACCCCACCCCGCCGCTGCCGTCGGCGAGCAGCTCACGCGCGTACAGCTGCTCCACGTGCTGGGACAGCACCAGCACCGGCAGCCCCGGCCGCCTGCGGCGGGCCTCGAGCGCGCACTGCAGGCCCTCGTCGGTGAGCGTGGGCGGCAGGCGTACGTCGACCACGGCGACGTCCGGCTCCAGTTCGGCCAGCGCCCGGGACAGCTCGGGGCCGGTCTCGACGGCCGCGGCGATCTCGAAGTCGTGGGCCTCCAGGAGCCGGACCAGTCCGTCGCGCAGCAGGAACAGGTCTTCGGCTAGGACAACGCGCAAGGGATCTCCACGGTGACCATGGTGGGGCCGCCCGCGGGCGAGCTGACGGCCAGGACGCCGTCGAATGTACCCAGTCGCCGCTCCACCCCGGCCAGCCCGGACCCCGCACCGATCACCGCACCGCCCTTGCCGTCGTCGGTCACGGACACGCGCAGCCGGCCGTCGGCGTGGTGCAGGTCGATCCAGATCCGCTCGGCGCCCGAGTGCTTCACGGCGTTGGTGAGAATCTCGCTGACCGCGAAGTACGCGGCGGACTCCACGGGCGCGTCCGCGCGGCCGGGCAGATCCACGTCGGTCTCCACGGGGAGGGGCAGCCGCAGCGCCAGGGCCCGCACGGCGTCCCCCAGGCCCCGCTCGGCCAGCACCGGGGGGTGGATGCCGCGCACGAGTTCCCGCAGCTCGGTCAGCGCGTCGGCGGAGGACCGGCGGGCCCGGGCGAGCAGTTCCCGGGCCTTCGCCGGGTCTTTCTCCAGCAGCGCCTCGATGGTGCCGAGGTCCATGCCCATGGCGACCAGCCGGGCCTGCGCCCCGTCGTGCAGGTCGCGTTCGATGCGGCGCAGTTCGGCGGCGGAGGCGTCGACGGCGTCCCGCCGGGTCTCGGTCAGCACCCGTACCCGCTCGGCCAGCTCGATCTGGTGGGAGCCGAGGATCGCGTCGGTGAGCCGGAAGTGGGCCCGCAGCAGGAACGGGGTGAGCCAGTGCGCGGCGACCAGCAGGACGGCGCCCAGGGCGGCGGCGTACAACGCGGTGGTCTGGTCGCTGACCGGTACGAAGCCGTACCAGTAGGTGCCGCCGTCCCAGACCCGCCACAGCCCGGCGGCGATCACGAAGCCCTCCAGCGGGTAGAGGGCCAGCGCGAAGGCCAGCAGCGCGGTGACGAAGCCCAACGTCATGTCGACCGGCAGCCAGAGGAAGTCCCGCCAGGTCGCCGGGTCGCGGAGCATCCCGAAGGTGCGCGCCCACGGGTTGGCGTCCTTCGGCAGCGGCCGGTACGCCCGCTGGATGCGCACCCCGCCCCACTCGGCGGCCAGCACCCGCCGCCAGTCCGCGAACATCCGCACCCCGGTCAGGACGTACGGCGTGGTGACGATGCCGATCCCGATCGGGACGAGGGCGAGGGAGACCAGGGTCAGGCAGAAGCAGAGCACCGAGCCGGGCAGGGAGACGAGCGCCACCGCCAGTCCCCGCAGGGCCGACTGGGCCATGGTCCTCGTCCGGTCGGTCGCGGGCCGGCGGTCGCCGCTCTTCGTCTCGATGTCCATGCGCTCAGTCTCGCCGAGGCGACGTCACCGGTCACGGGGCCGAACCCCCCGACCGGGAGGTGGTGCCAGGTACACCCCTAGGTCCTGTCGTCACACTCCCGTCCGCCCGGAGGCAGACGGGAGTGTGACGACAGGGCCTAGGGCTGCTCGCGGGCGGCGGCGAGGGCCTTCGCCTCCGTCTCCGGGTCGAGTCCCACCGGCGGCCGGTCCGGGCGCAGCGGTGCCGCGTCGCCGATGCCCCGCAGCCAGGTCCAGGTGTCGCCGACCGTGTCGCCGACCGGCCGGCAGACCAGGCCGGTGGCCAGGGCCCGCGAGACGTCCGCCGTGTGCAGCGCCTCGTGCAGGTCGCTGCCCGGCGGGACCCACACCGGCAGCTGGGTCCACGGTTCGATCCCGGCGGCGAGGACGGTGGCGGGGTCCGTCCAGCACAGCTCGGCCGCGCCGCCGGTGACCTCCGCGCAGGCGTCGAGCAGCGCGCCCATCGTGGTGTGGCCCGGCGGGGAGATCACGTTGTACGGGCCGCCCAGCTTCCGCTCCACCGAGCCGAGGACCCAGTCGGCGAGGTCGCGGACGTCGACGTACTGGAGGGGGAGGTCCCGGGGGCCCGGGGCGAGCACCGGGCCGCCGCGCGCGACGCGGTTCAGCCACCACGGGAGCCGCCCGATGTTCTCGTACGGGCCGAGGATCAGCCCGGACCGGACGAGCACCGACCGGTCCGCGCCGAAAGCGTCCAGGACGGCCAGTTCGGCGCCCCTCTTGTCGCGGGCGTAGTCGAGCTGCCCGGCGTCCGCCGAGGCGCCCTCGACCAGCGGGGCGTCCTCGCCGTATCCGGCGGGCGGCGCCCAGGCGTACACCGAGCAGCTCGACACGTACACGTACCGGTCGACGCGGTCCCGCAGCAGCCGCGCCGAGTCCCGCACCGCGCGGGGCGCCGCCGACCAGGTGTCGACGACGGCGTCCCAGGTGCCGTCCGCCAGGGCGGCGAGCCCGTCGGGCGCGGTGCGGTCGCCGTGCAGCGCGCGCACCCCGGGCGGCGGGGCGTGCCGCCCGCGGTGCAGGACGGTCACCTCCCAGCCGCGCCCCAGCGCCGCCTCCACCACGGCCCGTCCCACGAACTCCGTACCGCCCAGCACCAGTAGTCTCATGTCGGCCACTGTGCCCCGCCGGGGCCGTCCGGGGAACGCCTGTCTGCCGACGGCAGAGCGCTCAGCGTCCCGTCGGCGGCGTGTACTTGTAGCCGACGCGGCGGACGGTCTGGATCGTCCCGCGGTGCTCGACGCCCAGCTTGCGGCGCAGCCTCGCCACGTGCACGTCGACGGTGCGTCCGTCGCCCACGTGCCCGTAGCCCCACACGGTGGTGACCAGCTGGTCGCGGGTGTGCACCCGGTGCGGATGGGCGACCAGATGGGCGAGCAGCTCGAACTCCAGGTAGGTCAGGTCCAGTTCGCGGCCGGCCACGGCGGCGGTGCGGCGCGCGGCGTCGATGCGGACGAGCGGGTCGCCGCCCCGGTCGGGGGCGTCGGCCCCGACGTCCCCCACGTCCCGGGCGTCTCCGAGGAGTGGGCCGAACCCGCCCGCCGGGGAGGGTGACTGCCGGTCGGCCGGGACGAGCACCAGGTAGCCGACCATCGGCGGCCGTCCCGGCAGGGAGGGCAGGGCGTGCGGGGGAGCGGGCAGCCAGGTCGCGCCCGGCGGCAGGAGGTCGGCGACGTCCACCACCTCGTCGCGGTCGACGGCGCGCAGCCGGTGCCGGGCGCCGCCGGTGCCGGAAGGCGCGAGGGCGGAGGTGGGGGAGTCGAGGGTGACGGTGGACAGGGAACGGGTGGTCGCCATGAGACGTCAGCTCTTTCGCGCGAGAGGTTCGTCGGGAAGGGCGACGTGCGCGAGTGGGTGGTCGGGCGCGTCGCGGGACGTACGTCGGACGCGTCGGCCGGAGGCCGCCCGGGTGGGGTGCGGCGTGTCAGCGGGCCGGCGCGGTCGTCGCGCGGCAACACACCCGGTCGAAGTCGTCGTGCTGACGGGACGGCCAGAAGGGCTCGAGGTCATGGCGACCCGTCGCTGCGTACTTCCGGAAGCTGGCCATGGGGCCATTGAAGCAGACACCCGCCCGCCGCAGGAGCCTCCTCTCACTGCGTGGACGCCGCTCCTGGCGTGAACCCGACCCTCAACCGGTCATCCGACCAGGCGCTTTCGCCAGTCCAGGGGCGCGACGGTGATCGCCGTGCCCGGATCGCCGTCCCACTTCGTGGACAGCCCGGCCGCCGCGAGGGCCGCCACGACCTCGTGGCCGACCGCGGTGGTCGTGTCCTGCGAGCCGTCGAACCCGCCGTAGTGCAGCGTCAGCCCGTACCCCTCGGCCGCGGCCTCGGTGCTCTGCCGGTGGAAGAAGACGAAGCCCCGCGCACCCTCCCGTTCGGCGCCGATCTCCGCCGTGCCGCAGCCCCGGCAGCAGGTGAAGTTCTCCCGGGCGGTGACGCCGGCCGCGTCCAGGGCGCCGAAGGCCCGGGCGACCCGGTCGGGGTCGGTGGGGCCCTCGCCCCATGTCTCCTGCTCCGCCAGCCGCTCCAGCCACAGCCGGTCCACCACCTCCTGCGCCTGGGCCCGCGACACCGGCCGCTCGCCGTGCTCGCCGCCGACCAGATGGTCCTCGGCCGTCTCGACCAGGGCCCGGCGGCCGTCGTAACCGCAGAGCAGCAACGCGCGCACCCGCCGCTCGACCGCCTCCCGTACGTCGTCCGGCAGTTCGGGGACCGCCTCGCGCGGGCCGGGGTCGATCGGCGCCCACGCGACGCCGCTGTCCCAGCCGGGCCGTCGGCGCGCCCAGCCGGTCAGCAGGTCAGCGACCAGGCCGGGGTCGTCGAGATCGGTGCCGAAGAACAGGTCCTCGGCGGCCCGGTGCTCCAGCCGGTAGTCACCGCCCGCCTCGTGCCAGACCTGGGCGAAGACATCGGGGATGTCCGGTATCCGTTGCACGACCAGGAACCGGTCGTGGGGGCCGCCGAGCCGGGTCACCAGCTCGCGCAGCCGCGTCGCCGTGATCCACGCGTGGGTCTGCCCGTTCTCCGTCTCGACCTTGATGGCGAGGTCCCCGTCCTTGTCCATGCCCCCACGATGCCACGCACCACCGACAGCGCATCACCGCGCGATCACCGCGCGGTCGCGGTGCGCGCGAAGGGGCGCCCACCGTGACGGTGGACGCCCCTTCGGGACCGGGCGGGGCGGATCAGACCTGGCCGGCCTTCTCCAGCGCGGTGCAGCAGGTGTCGACGAGCAGGCGGGTCACCACGTACGGGTCGACGTTGGCGTTGGGACGGCGGTCCTCGATGTAGCCCTTGCCGTCCTTCTCGACCTGCCACGGGATGCGGACCGAGGCGCCGCGGTCCGAGACGCCGTAGGAGTACTCGTTCCACGGGGCGGTCTCGTGCAGGCCGGTCAGGCGGTCGTCGATGCCGGCGCCGTAGTTCTTGACGTGGTCCATCGGCTTGGAGCCCTCACCGAGCGACTCGCAGGCGGTGATGATCGCGTCGTAACCCTCGCGCATCGCCTTGGTCGAGAAGTTGGTGTGCGCGCCCGCGCCGTTCCAGTCGCCCTTGACCGGCTTGGGGTCCAGGGTGGCGGAGACCTCGAAGTCCTCGGCGGTGCGGTAGAGCAGCCAGCGGGCCACCCACAGCTGGTCGGAGACCTCCAGCGGCGACAGCGGGCCGACCTGGAACTCCCACTGGCCCGGCATGACCTCGGCGTTGATGCCGGAGATGCCGAGACCGGCCTTCAGGCAGTTCTCCAGGTGGGCCTCGACGACGTCGCGGCCGAAGATCTCGTCCGAGCCGACACCGCAGTAGTAGCCGCCCTGCGCGGCCGGGAAGCCGCCCTCCGGGAAGCCGAGCGGGCGGGCGCCCTTGAAGAAGGTGTACTCCTGCTCGATGCCGAAGATCGGCTCCTGGGCGGCGAAGCGCTCGGACAGCTCGGCCAGCGCGGCGCGGGTGTTGCTCGGGTGCGGCGTCATGTCCGTGTCGAGGACCTCGCACAGCACCAGGATGTCGTCGCCGCCGCGGATCGGGTCGGGGCAGGAGAAGACCGGCCGGAGCACGCAGTCCGAGGAGCTGCCCTCGGCCTGGTTGGTGGAGGAGCCGTCGAAGCCCCAGATCGGCAGGGCGTCCAGGCCCGCGGGAGCGTCCGTGATGATCTTCGTCTTGGAACGGAGCTTGGCCGTCGGCTCGGTGCCGTCGATCCAGATGTACTCGGCCTTGAAGGTCACGGGTGACACATCCTTCGGGGTGGGTCCGGGCGCACTGCGGGTGCTGCGGCGCTGCGGCAGGGAGCGCCGCTCTACTGCTCCGCAGCGTGCCAACCGGCGATTTCCCGTCCGTTGCCCGTTTGTGAACCCCGTGTTACCGGCGGCCGGTGTGGCGCGTGTCTCAGCGCGGCCGGCCGGCGACCGCCACCCCCGCACGGTCGCCGGCCCGTCGTTGTCCGGTCCTCACCCGACCTTCTCGATCAGCGCCCGCCGGATCAGGAACTTGCCCTCCTCCCGGACCTGCTCGAACGCCGCATTGTTCAGCAGCACACAGCTGCCCGACACCGAGGCGACCTCCACCGTGGTGGACTTGGCGTTGTCGAGGTTGGTCACCTTGAGCCTGGTGCCCACGGGGAACTGGTTGCTGGACGCGGCGGGGGCGCCACCCTCACCGGAGAGGGTGACGGTGGAGCCGGCACACACCTGCTCCCCGGCGTCCTGCCCGGCCTGCTGCCCCGCTCCCTGCCCCGCTTCCTGACCGGCCTCCTGGCCCGCCTGCTCACCGGCGCCCCGGCCCGCCTCCTGCCCCGCCCCCTGGCCGTCCTGCGGCGGCTGCGCGGTGGGGGAGTCCTGAGCCGACTCCCCGACCACGCAACCGGACGCTTCCTGCTTGCGCTCGATCTCCGCGATGACGGCCTCGCGGTTGGCGATCCGGGCCTCGGACTGCGCGTCGGGGGCGGCCCGCTGGCCCTCGATGAAGCGCTGGTTGTTCCCGAGCGCGGTGGCCAGGCCCTGGCAGACGGACGGGTCCCCGGCCGACCTGGTCTGCGCGTTCGGGGCGGTCTGCGCGGCGTTCGAGGCGTTCGCCATCACGAACGCCCCACCGCCCGCCACCGTCGCGGCGCTGACCAGGAGCGCGAGCTTCTTCTTCGTGCCGAGCGTTCTCCTGCGCGACATGCGCGCCTCCTGAAGAGGTAGGGGAGGGTACGCCGCTATGTACGGGATACCGAACGGAGTTGCTCAGCGGCGACGCCCCTACGCGCGAGTAACCTGCGTCACACGCCGCCCTGCCCGTACGCCCCCGGTCTTCGCCGGCTCAGCGTGACAGGGCGTCCCGGACGGCCTCGTCCGTGCGGCCCACGACGGCGGTTCCGTCGTCCGCCGTGATGATGGGGCGCTGGATCAGTTTCGGGTGCTCGGCGAGTGCCGTGACCCAGCGGTCGCGTGACGCCTCGTCACGGGGCCAGTCCTTCAGGCCCAGTTCCTTCGCGGCGGCCTCCTGGGTGCGGGTGATGTCCCAGGGTTCGAGGCCGAGCCGGGTCAGCACCTCGCGGATCTCGTCCGCGCTCGGCACGTCCTCCAGGTAACGGCGCACGGTGTAGTCGGCGCCCTCCGCGTCGAGCAGGCTGATCGCGCTGCGGCACTTCGAACAGGCCGGATTGATCCAGATCTCCATGCCGCACACGGTAGCCCGAGGGGTGCGAGAACTCGTTCACCCCGTGCGTCACAGTGCCCCCGAAAGCCCTTGTGGCCAGGGGCTTTTGTCAGTGGTGGGCAGTAAAATAGAAGCAGTGTTCGAGGGTGTCGCCGGGGGGTCCGGCCGGCGCCCCGACCGCGACAGGAGGATGCCCGTGCCCGCTGCCGCAGTGAAGTCGAAGCCGTTGCCCACCCAGTCCACCGCCAAGCGGCCCGTCCTGTTCGACTCGCCCTACGAGCCCGTGGAGAAGCGTCCGCTGCCGGCGGGCCGTCCCCGCGAGTGGTACATCACGCACAACCGCCGGCTCAAGGCGATGCGGCTCGCCATCGCCCTGCTCGACTCCGGCGTCTACCTGCCGAACCAGGCGCGCGACGAGAGGATACGGAGCGCCGCCCTGGAGCTCGGCATCCACCCGCCGTCGGCGACCACGTGCCACATGGTGCGGGCGTTGATGCGGTACGCGCGGTGAGCCGGGCGCCGGGTGCCGACTCCCGCTCGGCACCCGGCGTCGTCGACCCCGGGGCCTAGGTCCTGTCGTCACACTCACGTCGTCCGCCCGGAGGGCGGGCCTCGCGGCGTCAGGTGCGTGCTCTCGGCGCGCGGGGCCCTGATCCTCGTACTGGATGTACTCGGGTCAGGGCCCCGCGCGGCGAGAGTGCGTGCATGGCGTCGCG
>MUMD01000187.1:23234-23531 GCA_002155895.1 Streptomyces rochei | reverse complement strand
AGATGTGTATAAGGGACGGCTCCCCCCGCCGCTACACCGTGACCCTCGCCCGGGACGAGGAGGACGTGCGGGCCGCGCAGCGGCTGCGCCACGACGTCTTCGCCGGAGAGATGGGCGCCCTGCTGGCGAGCCCGCAGCCCGGGTACGACATCGACCCCTTCGACGCGTACTGCGACCATCTGCTGGTGCGCGAGGAGACGACCGGGCAGGTCGTCGGCACCTACCGGCTGCTGCCGCCCGAGCGGGCCGAGGTCGCCGGTCGGCTCTACGCGGAGAGCGAGTTCGACCTCGCGGCGC
>MUMD01000187.1:286-23201 GCA_002155895.1 Streptomyces rochei | reverse complement strand
CCGTCCCGCTCGCCGACGGCGGCGCCCTCGCCGCCGGTACCTGGAACCGGGTCCGCGCCAAGCACCTGGCGCCCGAGGAGTACCGGGTGCGGCCGCTGCTCCCGTGGGTCCCGCGCGCCGCGTCGGTGCCCGTCGGCCGCACCGAGCTGCCCGCCCTGCTCCGCGGCTATCTGCGCCTCGGCGCCTGGGTCTGCGGCGAGCCGGCGCACGACGTGGACTTCGGCGTCGCCGACCTGTACGTGCTGCTGCCGATGAACCGGGTCGACCCGCGCTACCTGCGGCACTTCCTCTCCCTCGTCCCGGCCTGATGAACGCCTGGCTGCCCACCGCCCCCTGCACCCCGGGGACGTGCGTGGAGCCGCTCCCGGCCGCCCGGACCCTGCCGCGCGCGGTACTGCGGCTCACCGGGGTCGCCGTACTGCTGCTCGCCGGTGTCGCGGTCGCCCTCACGCCGCTGCGCGGCCGCGCCCCGGCCGCACTGGTGCGCTGCTGGTGCCGGTGGATCGTGCGGGCCGCCGGCGTCCGGGTGCGGTTCACGGGCGCCGCTGCCCCCTCCGGGGGGCTGCTGCTCGTGGCCAACCACGTCTCCTGGCTCGACATCCCGCTGCTCGCCGCCGTGCGCCCCGCCCGGATGCTGGCCAAGAGCGAGGTCCGGCGCTGGCCGGTGGCGGGACCGCTCGCCGCGCGCGCGGGCGTGCTGTTCATCGAACGGGACCGGTTGCGGGCCCTGCCCGGCACGGTCGCCGCCGTCACGAGGGCGCTGCGGGAGGGCGCCGCGGTCGCGGCCTTCCCCGAGGGCAGCACCTGGTGCGGCCGGGCGCAGGGCCGGTTCCGCCGGGCCGTGTTCCAGGCCGCCCTGGACGCGGGGGTGCCGGTCCAGCCGGTCCGCATCGGCTACCGGGGCGGGGAGCGGACGGTGAGCACGGCACCCGCGTTCGTGGGCGAGGACACCCTGCTCGCCTCGCTGTGGCGGGTGGCGTCGGCACGGGGTCTGACCGCGGAGGTCGAGGTGCTCCCGGCCCTGCCGCCCGGCCGGTACCGCGACCGCCGGTCGCTCGCCGGGGCCGCGGAGCCGCCAGGCCGCGGTCACCCGGGGAAAGCACACTCGAAAAGTATGCGTACTTTGTGACTTATGTTCCGTTTTTCTGCTTCTGATGCGGACATCCGGAAGGCAGGCACTCCGGAAGGAGGGTGATGCCAGATGATCACCCGTGAAGAGATCGCCAACGTCCTGGACCATCCGGTCTACGACGGGGACGGCAACAAGATCGGCGACGCCAAGCACGTCTTCTTCGACGACATGACGGGGCGCCCCGAGTGGGTGAGCGTCAAGACGGGGATGTTCGGCTCCAACGAGTCCTTCATCCCCATCCGCGACGCCGCGGTGGTGCAGGACCACCTGGAGGTCCCCTACCGCAAGGAGCAGGTCAAGGACGCACCCAATGTCGACGTCGACGCGGGCGGCCATCTGTCCGAGTCGGAAGAGCACCGGCTCTACGACTACTACGGCATCAACTGGGACAGCGTGCTCTCGGAGGCCGAGCGCACCGACGACGGCCGCTTCGCCGCCGGCCCCGGACCGGCCGGCACCGCCTCGGCCGCGGGAGCGGCGGGAGCCGCGGGCACGGCCGGCACGGCCGGCACCGCCGGTACGGCGGGCGGCATGACCGGCCGTCAGGAAGGCGCGGACCGCACCGGCATGCGCGGCGACGACGCCATGACCCGCTCCGAGGAGCAGATGCACGTCGGCGTCGAACGGCGTGAGTCGGGCCGGGCCAGGCTGCGCAAGTACGTGGTGACGGAAGAGGTCCAGCAGACCGTTCCGGTGAGCCACGAGGAAGTCCGGGTGGAGCGCGAGCCGATCACCGACGCCAACCGCGGTGACGCGCTGGCCGGCCCGGAGATCAGCGAGGCCGAGCACGAGGTCACGCTGCACGAGGAGCGCCCCGTCGTGGAGACGGAGACGGTCCCGGTGGAGCGCGTCCGGATGGTCACCGAGGAGCACGTCGAGGACGAGGTGGTGCGCGGCCGGGTGCGCAAGGAGCGGATCGAGGCGGAGACGGAGCGCTTCGACGACGAGTCGGCACGCCTCGACGACGAGAGGCGGCCGGGCCGCGAGTAGCCCTGCGCGCCCCTCACCGCGGGACGGGGCGCCGGTGGCCCGGCTTCACCGGCGCCCCCCACCGTGCAGCGCCTCGGCCAGATACCGCGCCGTGGCGCTCCCGTCGGCCCGCGCCACCTCCGCCGGGGAACCCTCGGCGACGATCCGGCCGCCCGCCTCACCGCCGCCCGGCCCGAGGTCGACGACGTGGTCGGCGCCCGCCACCACGGTCATGTCGTGCTCCACGACGACCACGGTGTGCCCCGCGTCCACCAGCCCGTGCAGCTGCCGCATCAGCACCTCGACGTCCGCCGGATGCAGCCCGGTCGTGGGCTCGTCGAGGAGGTACAGGGTGTGCCCGCGCCGCCCCCGCTGCAGTTCGCTCGCCAGCTTGATGCGCTGCGCCTCCCCGCCGGACAGCTCCGTCGCCGGCTGACCGAGCCGCAGGTAGCCCAGCCCCACGTCGAGCAGGGCGGCGAGGCTGCGCGCGACCGCGGGCGTGTCGGCGAAGAACTCCGCGGCGCCCTCCACCGTCAGGTCCAGCACCTCGGCGATGTTCCGCCCCCGGTACGCGACCTCCAGCGTCGGGGGGTTGTAGCGCGCCCCGCCGCAGTCCGGGCACGGCGTGTACGTGCTGGGCAGGAACAGCAGCTCCACGCTGACGAATCCCTCGCCCTGGCAGGTCTCGCAGCGTCCCCCGGACACGTTGAAGGAGAAGCGGCCGACGCCGTAACCCCGCTCGCGCGCCTCGTCCGTGGCGGCGAAGACCTTGCGCACCACGTCGAACAGGCCCGTGTACGTCGCCAGGTTGGAGCGCGGGGTGCGTCCGATCGGCCGCTGGTCGACCGAGACGAGCCGGCCCACCCCCGGCAGCTCCTCGGTGATCTCGCCGATGAGCGTCGACTTCCCGGAGCCGGACACGCCCGTCACCGCGGTGAGCGCGCCCAGCGGGAAGCGGGCGGTCACACCGCGCAGGTTGTGCCGGACGACCGGGCCGACGGTCACCGAGCCCCGCGGGGTGCGCGGCGTGCGGACGGGAGCGGGGAAGCGGTCGAAGAGGTGACGGGCCGTCGCGGAGTCCGCCACGCCGGCCAGTCCGTCGACGGGACCGCTGTAGAGCACCCGCCCGCCGTGCTCGCCCGCCCGCGGGCCCACGTCCACGATCCAGTCGGCGCCGCGCATCACCGCGAGGTGGTGCTCCACCACGAACACCGAGTTGCCCGCCGCCTTGAGCCGTTCCAGCACCGTCAGCAGCGCCTCGGTGTCCGCCGGGTGCAGCCCCGCCGACGGCTCGTCCAGGACGTAGACCACGCCGAACAGGCCGGAGCGCAGCTGCGTCGCCAGCCGCAGCCGCTGCAGCTCGCCCGCCGACAGCGTGGGCGTGGGGCGGTCCAGGCTCAGATAGCCGAGGCCCAGCTCGACGACGGGCGCGATCCGGGCGGTGAGGTCCGCGGTGAGCACCCGGGCCGTCTCTCCGTCCGTCGGCAGCGCCCCGGCGAGTTCGGTCAGCGGCAGCGCGGCCAGCTCGGCGACGGTGCGTCCGCCGACGGTCACCGCCAGGGCCTCGGGCCGCAGCCGCCCGCCGCCGCAGACGGGACAGGGCTCGCTCGTCAGGAAGCGCTCCGCCTTCGCCCGCAGCGTGGCGCTCCTGGTGTCCGAGAAGGTCTTGAGCACATAGCGGCGGGCGCTCGTGTACGTGCCCTGGTACGGCCGCTGGATGCGGCCCGCCTCCCGCACCGGGTGCACCGTGACCACCGGCTGCTCGTCCGTGAACAGGATCCACTCCCGCTGCTCGGCCGGCAGCTCGCGCCAGGGCCGGTCCACGTCGTACCCGAGCGCGTCGAGGACGTCCCGCAGGTTCTTGCCCTGCCAGGCGCCCGGCCAGGCGGCGATCGCACCGTCCCGGATCGACAGCGAGGGGTCCGGGACCAGCAGCTCCTCGGTCGTACGGTGCACCCGCCCGAGGCCGTGGCACTCCGGGCACGCCCCGGCCGCCGTGTTCGGCGAGAAGGCGTCCGAGTCGAGCCGCGGCGCGCCCGGCGGGTAGTCGCCGGCCCGGGAGAAGAGCATCCGCAGGGAGTTGGAGAGGTTGGTGACCGTGCCGACCGACGAACGGGACGTCGGCGCCGTGCGGCGCTGCTGGAGGGAGACGGCCGGCGGGAGGCCCGTGATCTCGCCGACCTTCGGGGCGCCGACCTGGTGGATCAGCCGGCGCGCGTACGGCGCGACCGATTCGAAGTAGCGCCGCTGCGCCTCCGCGTACACCGTCCCGAAGGCCAGCGACGACTTCCCCGACCCCGAGACACCGGTGAACACCGCCACCGTGTCGCGGGGGATGTCCACGTCCACGCCCCTGAGGTTGTGCTCACGGGCGTCGCGCACCCGGACGTACGGATCGTGGGGGCTGTGCATCGCGGGGAACTCCGTACGCTCTTCGGCCCCGGGCCGGAACCGGGGGAGGGGACAAACTCCGCGATTCTACGCCGGGACGGCGGCCGGCTCCCTGCCGGTGACGCGGGCGAGCCGCCGGTAGGAGTCCAGCAGGGCCCCGCGGTCGTAGGTGCTCGTGGTCACCAGGACCTCCTGCGCGCCCGTCGCCCCGATCAGCGACTCCAGCGCCTCGGCGACCTGTTCCTCGGTGCCGGCCAGGTGCCCGGCGAGACCCGACTCGTACAGGTCGCGCTCCTTGGCGGTCATCGGCCGCCCCTCGACCTCCTCGGCCGGGGGCAGGGGCGGGAAGGAACCGCGGGTGCGTGCCCGCGCCATGGACCAGGACTCCGGCAGCAGCAGCCGCCGGGCCGCCTCGGGACTGTCGGCCACCGCGATCGTGCCGGACACGACGACGTACGGCTCCGCGCTCCACTCGGAGGGGCGGAACCCGGCGCGGTAGCGCTCGATGCCGCGCAGCATCCGCTCGCGGTCGCGCAGGTCCCCGATGACCATCGGCAGTCCCGCCCGGGCCGCGACGGCCGCGCCCTCGCCCATGGCCAGCACGAACGGCGGCACGGTCAGCCCCTCCGCCGGGCGGGCGTGCACGCCGGTCGGGGAGGTGCCCCGGAACCAGCCGAGCAGCTCGGCCAGTTGGGCGTCGAAGTCCTCGGCGTCCTCCTTGTCCCGGCCCAGCGCCCGGCGCACGCCGTCGGTGAAGCCCACCGAGCGGCCCAGCCCCATGTCGATCCGTCCGGGGAAGAGCGACTCCAGCACGCCGAACTGCTCGGCGACGACCAGCGGCCGGTGGTTGGGGAGCATCACGCCGCCCGTGCCGACCCGGATGCGGCGGGTGGCACCGGCGACCGCGGCGGCCAGCACGGTCGGCGCCGAACCGGCCACGCCGGGCACGCCGTGGTGCTCCGCCACCCAGAACCGGTGGTAGCCCAGCCGCTCCGCCTCCCGGGCCAGCGCCACGGTGTCGCGCAGCGCCTCGGCGGCGGTGTGTCCCTCGCGGACGCGGGAGCGGTCGAGGACGGAGAGGCGGGTGGACGCGATCACTGAACTCACACCGGGTTCAACGCCCGCGCGGCGCCAGGATTCCCGGCAGCCGTTCTAGGGTGGGCGGATGACCCGCACCGACAAGCCTCCGGTGGCCGTGTTCGACCTGGACAACACCCTCGCCGACACCGCGCACCGGCAGCGGTTCCTGGAGCGCCGCCCCCGCGACTGGGACGCGTTCTTCGCCGCCGCGCCGCACGACGCGCCGCTGGCGGAGGGCGTCGCGCTGGTGCGGGAGAGCGCCGAGGAGTGCGAGATCGTCTATCTGACCGGGCGTCCCGAGCGCTGCCGGCGCGACACGCTCGACTGGCTGTCCGCCCACGGTCTGCCGGACGGGCCCGTGCACATGCGGGGCGACGCCGACCGGCGGCCCGCCCGGCGCACCAAGCTGGAGATCCTGCGACGGCTCGCGCGCACCCGCGAGATCAGGGTCCTGGTGGACGACGACGAGCTGGTCTGCGACGACGCCGAACGGGCCGGCTTCACCGTGGTCCGGGCGCGGTGGGCGGCCCGGTCCGCCGAGCTGCGGGTGGCCCAGGAGCGCGAGGGCCGCACCTGAGCCCGCGGTCCCGCCGCCGTCAGTCCGTCTCCTCCAGGCGGAAGCCGAGCTTCAGGCCGACCTGCCAGTGCGCGACCCGTCCCTCCTCGATCTGACCGCGCACCTGCGTCACCTCGAACCAGTCCAGCTTGCGCAGCGTCCGCGAGGCACGCTCGATGCCGTTGCGGACGGCCTGGTCGACGCCGTCGGGCGAGGTGCCGACGATCTCGGTGACCCGGTAGGTGTGGTTCGACATGCGGGTGCTCCCTTCCGCGGGGCGGCGGTGTGCCGTGTCCTTCCACCGTGCCCCAAGCCGCGACGCGGCGCGAGGCGTCGGAGCCCGGCGGGGCAACCGACGGTCACCCCTTGACCTCCGCATTGGTACATACCAAAATCCCTGACATCACACCCGTTCGAGCTTCGGGCTCGTCCCCCACGTCGGGTCACCCTTCGCGTGCGCAGGACACCCGTGTCCGCGTCCGCGCCCTGTGCGTCAGACAGAAGGACCCTCCGTGAGACGTCGCCTCCTCGCCCTCGCTTGCGTATCCGCCTCCCTGCTCAGCGGCTGCGGTCTGATGTCGCAGGAGGACGGGGGCGAGCGACGGGCCGTCACCCTCTGGCTGATGAAGGGCAGCGCCTCCGACGACTTCCTGAAGCGGTTCACCGAGGACTTCGAGCGCACGCACCCCGACCTCGACCTCGACGTCCGGATCCAGGAGTGGACCGGGATCGGCGACAAGGTGCAGGCCGCCCTCAAGGCCGACGGCACCGACGGACCCGACGTCATCGAGGTGGGCAACACCCAGGTCCCGCAGTACGCCGAGGGCGGCCGGCTCCAGGACCTGACCCTGGAGTCGATGCGGGACTGGGGGATGGAGGACTGGCTGCCCGGCCTCGCCGAACCGGGCAAGTGGATGTCCCAGCAGTACGGCATCCCCTGGTACGCCGCCAACCGCGTGGTCATCTACCGCAAGGACCTGTTCGAGCGGGCCGGGGTCGACGAGCCGCCCCGCACCCGCGAGGAGTGGCTCACCGTCACCGAGAAGCTCGACTCGGACGGCACCCAGGGCATCTACCTGGCCGGGCAGGACTGGTACACGCTCTCCGGCTTCATCTGGGAGGAGGGTGGCGAACTGGCCGTGGAGGAGGGCGGTACCTGGCGGGGCACCCTGGACTCCGAGGCCGCCCTGCGCGGCATGGACTTCTACCGCGAGCTGCAGGCCCTGGGCGACGGACCGGTCGACGCCGACGAGGAACACCCCCCGCAGGCCGGCGTGTTCGCCAAGGGGAACGTCGCGCAGATCGTCGCCGTGCCGGGCCTCGCCCAGACCATCCTGAAGGAGAACCCCGGGCTCCAGGGCAAGCTGGGCTTCTTCCCGGTGCCGGGCAAGACCGCCGGCCGGCCCGGCGCCGTCTTCACCGGCGGCTCGGACCTCGTCGTGCCGAAGAACACCGACGAACACGACGGAGCCCTCGCCGTCGTCGAGGCGCTGGCCGGAACCGAGTGGAACACCGAACTGGCCCGCACCATGAACTACGTCCCGAACAAGGAATCGCTCGCCGACGCCGTCGCGGGCGAGGAGGGGGTGGCCGCGATGGCGGCCGGCGCCGCCCGGGGACGGGCGACCCCCGGTACGCCCCGGTGGGGCGCGGTCGAGGCGGACAACCCGATCAAGGAGTACATGACGAAGGTGCTCACCGGGAGCGACGCGGAGTCGGAGGCCCGCAGGACCTCCGACCGCATCACCGAACTCCTGGACCTGGACGCCCGCTGACCCGCGCGGCCGGGCCGCCGGCCCGTGCGGCCGGTCGACCGCGCGGCCGGGCTCGGCGCTCCGCGCTCAGCGCGCCACGCTCAACGACAGCGCGAACCGGCCCGCCGCGTCCGTCCACCAGTGGGCCGGCTCCAGTCCGGCCTCCGTCAGCTCGGCGTGCACGCCCTCCCGGCGGAACTTCGCGGACACCTCGGTGCGCAGCTCCTCCCCGGCCGCGAAGTCCACCGCCAGGTCGAGCGCCTGGATCTTGACCGTCTGCGCGCTCAGGGAGCGCAGCCGCATCTCGATCCACTCCCGTTCGGCGTTCCACAGCGCCACGTGCGCGAAGGCGGCGGGGTCGAAGTCGGCGTCCAGCTCCCGGTTGACCACGGACAGCACGTTCTTGTTGAACGCCGCCGTCACCCCGGCCGCGTCGTCGTACGCCCGCACCAGCACCCGCTCGTCCTTGACCAGGTCCGCGCCCAGCAGGAGGGCGTCGCCGGGGGAGAGCAGGGCCCGGACGCCGGACAGGAAGGCGGCGCGCTCGTCGGGCAGCAGGTTGCCGATCGTGCCGCCGAGGAACGCCACCAGCCGGGGGCCCGGCGTCTCGGGCAGCGTCAGTTCCGCGGTGAAGTCGGCGATCAGCGCGTGCACCCGCAGGTCCGGGCGCTCGGCGGCGAGCGCCCGTCCGGCCTGGGTGAGCGCGCTCTCGCTGACGTCGACCGGCACATAGCCGCGCAGCCCGGTCAGCGCGTCGAGCAGGAACCGCGTCTTCTCCGAGGACCCCGAGCCCAGCTCCACCAGGGTCCGGGCACCGGTCGCCGCGGCGATCTCGCCGGCCCGGTCGACGAGGATCTCCCGCTCGGCGCGGGTCGGGTAGTACTCGTCCAGCGCGGTGATCTCCTCGAACAGCTCGCTGCCGCGCGCGTCGTAGAACCACTTCGGCGGCAGCCACTTCGGCGTGCTCGTCAGCCCCGCCAGGACGTCGTCGCGCAGGGCGGCGTCCGTGGCGTCCTCGGGCAGGGTGCGGGTGACACGGAACGGGCTCACGTGCGGGGCTCCTTCGGGGAGGCGTAAGCGTCTGCGAGGGCGTCGCCGCCCGGGTCCTTGAGGGCGGTGAGCAGCACCTCCGTGCCGCTCGCCGTGAGCAGGGTGCGGTCGGGGACCTCCCGCCAGCGCGGGTCGTCGTCGTACGGCTCCGAGGCGACGACCGTGCCGCCGCCGGGCCGTGCCAGGTACCACAGGGTGTCGCCCCAGGTGGTGGCCGTGACCGTGGCGCCGTCGGTCAGCAGCAGGTTGAGCCGGGAGGCCGGGGCCGCCGCGGCGACCTCCGTCACCGTCTCGCCGAGCGCCCGGCCCGCGTCGTCCCCGGCGCGCAGCCGGGCCAGCACCAGCGCCCACACGAGCGCCGAGTCGTTGCGGGCCTCCAGGTCCAGCAGGTCCCCGGCCGGCAGCGTCCCGGCGACCCCGGCCAGCGAACCGGGCCAGCCGGCCACGGCGCCGTTGTGGCTGAACAGCCAGGTGCCCGCGGCGAACGGGGCCGCCGCCGCCTCCGCGTCGGCGCCGGCGAGCGTCGCGTCCCGTACGGCGGCCAGCAGCGCGCCGGTCCGCACCACCCGGGCCAGGTCGGCGAAGGACTGGTCCGCCCAGATCGGCCCGGCCCTGCGGTACCGCGCCGGCACCGGGTCGCCCTCGGCGTACCAGCCGACGCCGAAGCCGTCGGCGTTGACCGTGCCGTACCGCTGGTGGCGCGGCGCCCAGGACTGGCGGTACAGGCCGTGCGGCGGCGCCACCACGAGCCGGCCGATCGCCTCCCGGGGCCCCACGTAGGCCAGGTGACGGCACATCAGGAGACCTCCGCCGACCGGGCGGTGCGGAACCCGGAGAAGATCTGCCGCCGGATCGGATAGTCCCAGTTGCGGAACGTGCCCCGGCAGGCCACCGCGTCCACGGCGAAGGAACCGCCGCGCAGCACCTTGTGGTCGGGGCCGAAGAACACCTCCGAGTACTCCTTGTACGGGAACGCCCTGAAGCCCGGGTACGGGGTGAAGTCGCTCGACGTCCACTCCCAGACGTCGCCGATCAACTGCCGTACGCCGAGCGGCGACTCACCGGCCGGGTAGCTGCCGGCGGGCGCCGGGCGCAGGTGCCGCTGACCGAGGTTGGCGTGTTCCGGGCCGGGGTCGGCGTCGCCCCACGGGTAGCGCATCACCCGGTCGCCCGCCGGGTCGTACCGGGCGGCCTTCTCCCACTCCGCCTCGGTCGGCAGCCGCCGCCCGGCCCAGCGGGCGTACGCGTCGGCCTCGTACCAGCACACGTGCACCACCGGTTCGTCGGCCGGCACCACCTCGGTGACGCCGAAGCGCCGCCGCAGCCACTGCCCGCCGTCGCGGCGCCAGTACAGCGGGGCGGTGATGGAGTGCCGGCGGATGTGGTCCCAGCCCTCCGGCGCCCACCAGCGCGGGTCGTCGTAGCCGCCGTCGTCGATGAACGCCTGGTACGCGCCGTTGGTCACCGGAGTGGTGTCGAGGTGGAAGGAGGCCACCTCGCGCCGGTGCGCGGGCCGTTCGTTGTCCAGGGCCCACGGCTCGGTCGAGGTGCCCATGACGAACGGCCCGCCGGGCACCAGGACCTCCGCCGGGCCGGTGAACAGGGGCACCGGGTCCGGGTCCGGCGCGGTCAGCGCCGGCGGGCCCTTGCGGAGCTGGTGCGTGATGAGCATCGTCTCGTCGTGCTGCTGCTCGTGCTGGGCGATCATCCCGAAGGCGAAGCCGGCCTCCGTCAGCCGGGTCCCGTGGAACGCGGTGCACTCCAGCACGTCCAGTGCCCGTCCGCGCACGTCGGCCGCGTACCGGCGGGCCTCCTCCGGCGAGAGCAGCGGCAGCTTGGGCCGCTCGGCGCGCGGGTGCTCGAAGGCGTCGTAGAGGCTGTCTATCTCGGGCCGTATCGCCTCGTGCCCGGCGACGGCGCGCAGCAGCCACTGCTCCTCCTGGTTGCCGATGTGCGCCAGGTCCCACACCAGCGGGGACATCAGCGGCGACACCTGGGCGGTCAGGTCGGGGCCTTCCACACAACTGGTCAGCAGCGTGGTGCGCTCCCGGGCGGTGACCAGGGTGGCCAGGGCCCGCTCGCGCAGCGCCTCGGCGTCGGCGGGCTGCTCGGCGGTGGCCCCGGCGGCCGACCGGGGGCCGGCGGTGGTGCCGGTGGCGGTGTCGGTGGCGGTGTCCACGGCGGGGTCGGTCATGTGCGGGTCTCCCTCCCGTACGGGCCACGGCTCGCGCCGTCCGGCATCTCCAGCAGGTCGTCGGCGGGGCAGCGGCCCCGCAGGACGTAGCGCTCCAGGTACCCGGCGACGGCCTCCGTGATCGCGGGCGCGGCCCCGATCCGGGGCAGGGCGGCGAGCGCCGCGGTGAAGCAGGTGGCGGCGGCCTCGCGCAACTCCGGGTCGGTGAGGGCGAGACGGGCCGCGTCCTGGTAGAGCGGGTTGTGCGGGGCGGGCAGGCCGAGGGTGCGCTCGGCGAGCGGCTTCACCGCCCGGTAGGCCGTCTCGGTGGCCTCCGGGTCGTCGAACAGCGCCGCCGTCACGGCGAGCGGCACGATCCAGCCGTCCTCCCCGGGCTGCGCGTCGATCATGCGCAGCTCCAGGTGGCCGCGCGGTCTGACCGGCGGGAAGAGCGTGGTGAGGTGGTAGTCCAGGTCCTCCCGGGTGGGTGGCCTGGGCGTGCGGCCCCGGGTCCACTCGCGGAAGGTCAGGTCCTCCGGCACCTCCCAGGGGCCGGCCTCCCGGCGCACGCACATCACCGGGGAGTCCAGGACGTGCCGGGTCCAGGCGGCGCGGGGGTCGGAGTCCAGCGGGGGGCCGCCGGCCCGGCCGGTGCCGATCTGCGTCCAGCGCAGCTGGCGGGTGGACCGCCAGCCGGTGGGCCGGTCGCCGGCCAGCGGGGAGTTCGCGAACGCGGCCAGCAGGACCGCGCCCAGGTGATGGGCCAGCCACCAGCGGCGCACGTGCCCGAGCGGGCCGGGCTCCTCGTGTCCGGCGTCCAGGCACACCTGCACGGAGGCGGAGGTGCACATCATGAAACGCCCGGCGGGGCCGGTGCGGTCCAGACACGCCTCCATGGCGTCGTAGCGCGGCTGCCGCAGGAAACGGCGGGGGGTGGGCTGCCAGGGGTCGTGGCCGAGGCCGACCAGGGCGAGACCGTCCTCGCGCAGTACCGCGCGGACGGCGTCGAGGTCGGCGGAGACGGCGTCCACGCACTCCGTCAGGGAGGTGGCGGGCAGCGAGCTGAGTTCCAGCTGGCCGCCGGGTTCGACGGTCAGCGCGGACCTGAGGGGCACGGTCCGCAGGGCGGCGTAGACCGCCTCGAGCCGTTCGGGCGCCACGGTGAGCCGGGGCGCGCTCGCCTCGTGGACGAGCCATTCCACTTCGACGCCCAGGCGCCGGGGCGGGCCGGTCTTGAAGCAGATGCCGTGGACTAGCGCCTCGACCTCGGCTTCGGTGACAGGGGTGCGTGGCCGGGTACAGCCACCTACCGCATCGGACATGTCGGGATCCTCCTGAGATTCCACCATGTCGCCGGCCCGTTCACGGTGGTCCGGGTCGGCACACTCGTCCCACCCAAGACCCTCGTGCGGCTCCGCACAAGGGTGCACAGCGGGACATTCCGGCTCGGAAATCTCCGCGACCCGTCCGTTTCCGGGGGCTTTCCCCGTCGTTCCCCGGCCGGGAAACTCCGTTGCACCGCAGCACCAGCATCACCCAGGATCACCACATGAGCACGACGGGGGAGACCGCGCGGCGCGCGGTCGTGGCGGCCACGGGGGTGTCGCCATGAGCGCGCGCCTGCGGGACATCGCGCAGCGGACCGAGCAGATCGTCACCGCCGGGACCTACCGCGCGCCCGGCGGACGCGAGGTGTCCGTGGCGGACGCGGTCGCCCGGGCGCGCGAGGGGACCCGGATGTACGGGCCCGAGCCCGTGGAACCGGGCCCGGTGCGCACCGTCCGCACGGTCTTCGAGGTGACCGGCGAGAGCAGCCTGGAGGCCGCCCGCAGGCTCGGCGGCGAGGTCGCCGTGCTCAACTTCGCCTCCGCCCGCAATCCGGGAGGCGGCTACCTGAACGGCGCGCAGGCCCAGGAGGAGGCCCTGTGCCGGGCCTCGGCGCTGTACACCTGCCTGCTGAGGGCGCGCGAGTTCTACGACCATCACCGCGCCCACCGGGACCCGTTCTACACGGACCGCGTCATCCACTCACCGGCCGTCCCCGTCTTCCGCGACGACCGCGGCGGCCTGCTCGAGGAGCCGTACACGGCGGGCTTCCTCACCTCCGCCGCGCCGAACGCGGGCGTGGTCCTGCGCACCGCCCGCGAGCGCGCCGCCGAACTCCCCGCCGCCCTGACGGCACGCGCCGAGCGGGTGCTGGAGACGGCCGCCGCCCACGGGTACCGGCGGCTGGTGCTGGGCGCCTGGGGCTGCGGCGTGTTCCGCAACGACCCCGCCCAGGTCGCGGGCGCGTTCCGGACGCTGCTCGGGCCCGGCGGGCGCTTCTCGGCGGCCTTCGACCGGGTGACCTTCGGCATCCTGGACCGCACCCCGGGCGGCACGGTGCGCCAGGCGTTCGCGCGCGCCTTCCCCGAGGGCGCGGACCGCCCCGGTCAGCTCCAGCCGTAGCGCTCCCGCAGCCGCCGTCGCACGAGGTCGAACCGCATTCGGTCCAGCGCGCACGCCTCGCGACGCATCCCGGCGGCGTACAGCCGCAGCACCCGGTCGACGTCGACCCAGGAGTCCCGCCCGGACCGGTCCCACGGCCCCCTGCCGATCGGCACCCACTCCCGGTCCCGGTCGTGCCGCCTGCTGGACAACTGCACGGCGAGCAACGTGCCGGCCGGTTCCCGGGCGACGACGAGCACCGGCCGGTCCTTGCCCCGCCCGTCGTTCTCCTCGTAGGGCACCCAGGTCCAGACGATCTCGCCGGGATCGGGGTCGCCGTCGTGCGCGGGGGAGTACTCGGTCCGCACCGGGCCCACCTCCCGGGGATCGGCCTCGGTCGTGGCGAAGGGCCCGTGGCGGCCGGGGGCGGCGTCGTCCGTGTCGTCGATGAAGGAGCTCACGGCCGTACCGTACGGGACGCGCGCCGGGCGGCCCGGAGCGCGTGCCGGGGGTGCCGGGCACCCTTCGGGCACCCGGCCGATGATCATGGGTGCGGGTGCGGGTGCGGGTGCGGGGTGCGGTCGGCGGGTCGGCTCCGCTCGCCGACGCGGCGTCCCGAGCCGCCCCCCCGCCGGGTGCGTGGGTGGCCGGACCGGCGCCGCCGCCGGCCGGATGGCAGGCTGATCACCGGGTGCCGCACCGCCGGCCCCGGCCACCGACCGTACGAAGACAGAAGGCCGACGTCATGACCGACCAGCTCACCGTGAGCGTCCTGGGCACCGGCATCATGGGTGCCGCGATGGCCCGCAACCTCCTGCGCGCCGGACACACCGTGCGCGTCTGGAACCGCAGCCGGGACAAGGCCGAGCCGCTGGCCGCCGACGGCGCGCACGTCGCCGGCGGCGCCGAGGAGGCGGTGCGGGGCGCCGACGCCGTGCTCACCATGCTGTACGACGGTCCGGCCGTCCTCGACGTCATGCGGCAGGCCGCCCCCGGGCTGCGGCCCGGCACCGCGTGGGTGCAGTCCACCACGGCCGGCGTCGACGCGGTCGCCGACCTGGCGGCCTTCGCCGACGAGCACGGCCTGGTCTTCTTCGACGCGCCCGTCCTGGGCACCCGGCAGCCCGCCGAGGCCGGGCGACTGCTGGTGCTGGCCGCCGGTCCGGCCGACGCCCGGGACGCCGTCGCGCCCGTGTTCGACGCCGTCGGCTCGCGCACGGTGTGGACCGGCGAGGACGCCGCGGCGGGCAGCGCCACCCGGCTGAAGCTGGTGGCCAACAGCTGGGTGCTGGCCGCCACCAACGCGGCCGGCGAGGTCCTGGCGCTCGCCAAGGCGCTCGGCGTCGACCCGGACGGCTTCTTCGACGCCATCGCCGACGGGCCGCTCGACATGGGGTACCTGCGGGCCAAGGCGGACATGATCCGGGACGACGCGCTGACCCCCGCCCAGTTCGCCGTCGACACCGCGGTGAAGGACGCCCGGCTCATCGTGGAGGCCGGTGAGGCCAACGGCGTCCGCCTGGACCTGGCCGCCGCGGGCGCCGAACGACTGGCGCGGGCCGCGGCGCTGGGGCACGGCGAGGAGGACATGGCGGCGGCCTACTTCGCCAGTTTCGAGGAGAAGGCGTCCGGGTGACCCCGCCCGGGTACCGGCTCCCGCTCCTCGGGTACCGGCTCCCCCGCCCCGGATAACGGTGACCGTGCCCGGGGTACCGGTGACGGTGCGCGAGAAGCGGAACGCCGACGTAGCCTCGGCACAGACCAAGATCCAAGGAGGCGCCCCATGTCCAAACCCCCGCTGCCGCCCGAGGCCGTAGAACTGCTGCGCCGCCCCAATCCCTGCGTGATGGCCACCGTCCGTTCCGACGGCGCGCCGGTCTCCACGGCCACCTGGTACCTGTGGGAGGACGACGGCCGGGTCCTGATCAACTTCGACGCCGGCCGGGTGCGCCTGAAGCACGTGCGCCGCGACCCGCGGGTGACCCTCACCGTCCTGGCGGGCGACGACTGGTACACCCACGTCACCCTGATCGGCCGCGTCACCGACATCCGCGACGACGAGGACCTCTCCGGCATCGACCGCCTCTCCCGGCAGTACACGGGCAAGCCCTACCCGGACCGCGAGCGGCCCCGGGTCAGCGCCTGGGTCGAGGTCGAACGCTGGCACGGCTGGGGAGCCATGAAGGACAGCGACCAGGCGTCCACCTGAGCGACGGCCGCGAGACCCGCGTCCGCCGGTGCACGCGCACGCCGCGAACCGATACGGACGCGGGGTCCGGGCGCCTAGTCCTTCCGCCCGGTCACGGCCACGGTGACGCCGAGGCCGATCATCGCCAGACCGCCCGTCCCGCCGACCGCGGACAGCCGGCGCGGCGACCGCGCGAACCAGTCCCGCGCGGTCGCCGCGAGCAGCCCCCACACGCTGTCGCAGGCCAGCGCGATGGCGTTGAAGACCAGTCCCAGCACGAGCATCTGCACGACGACGCCGCCCCGGTCCCGGTCGGCGAACTGCGGCAGCACCGCGGCGAAGAACACGATGGTCTTCGGATTGGTCACCCCGACGGCGAAGCCCTGCCGGAAGGTGCGCCAGCGCTCCCGGTCCCCCTCCGCCCCGGCGCCACCCGCGAACTCCGCCCCCGGGCGACCGCGTTCCCGCCACGCCCTGACCCCCAGGTGCACCAGGTAGGCGGCACCCGCCAGTTTGAGCGCCGTGAAGACGACGGCCGACCGTTCCACGACCGACCCGACACCCAGGGCGACCGCGACGACCAGCAGGTACGCGCCGAGCGTGTTGCCGGCCACCGTGGTCAGCGCGGCGCGGCGGCCCCGCGAGAGCGCCCTGCCGACCACGAACAGCACACTCGGGCCCGGGACCACGACGATCACGAGCGACAGCGCGGCGAAGGCGAGGAGACGGTCGGGGGACACCATGGCGCCATGCAAGCACGGGCCCGGCGCGGCGCACCACGGCATATACCGCCGGGCGTCGACACCCGGCGCGCGTTTCGTCTAGCATCCACGGCGCGGCATCGCGTGTCGGTCACCGTCCGGGTGAGGCATGGAGGCGCCGCGGAGATGCCCGTGGAGGCATTGACCGTGTCAGTCGAGTTCAACCACACCATCGTTCTCTCCCGCAGCCGGGAGGAGTCCGCCCACTTCCTGGCCGACGTCCTGGGGCTGGAGGTCGGCGAGCCCGCCGGGATGTTCCTCCCCGTGACGACCGCCAACGGCGTCACCCTCGATTTCGCCACCGTCGACATCGACATCCCCACGCAGCACTACGCGTTCCTCGTCTCCGAGGACGAGTTCGACGCGATCCTCGCCCGCCTCGTGGCGGGCGGCGTGCCCATTCAGGCCGACCCCCACGGCAGGCACCCGCGCCGCATCAACCGCAACGACGGCGGCCGGGGCGTGTACTTCAGCGACCCGTCGGGACACGGCATGGAGGCGTTCACCCGCCCCTACGGCAGCGACCCCGCCTCGCCGTTCAACGGCGTCACCGAGGACGTCCCCGGCGCCCGCTGACCTCAGCGGCCCCCGGTGGACACCGCCCGGGTGTGACCGTGCGCATGCCCGCGCCACGGCAACAGCAGCGGGGTCGCCAGCAGGAGGACCCCCGCGAGCGCCACCGCCGTGCGCGTACCGGTCACGCCCGCCACCAGGCCCCACACCGCGGTCAGAGCCGCGGTCGTCAGCTTCCCGCTGACCGTCCAGGCGGACAGGGCGCGCGTCACCCTGTCCGCCGGCGTCAGCTCCAGCCGCCGCGTCGCCAGCACCGTGTTGAACACGCCCACCGAGGTGATCAGCCCCAGCTCGACGGACATGACGAGCACCAGCCCCGCGCCGCCGGGGCGGACGAAGGCCAGCCCGAGGGGCCAGCACACGCGCAGCGTCCCGCCGACGACCAGCACCCGGTGCGTCCCGAAGCGCGCCACGAGCGGGCGGGCCAGCCGGGAACCGATCAGCCCGCCGACGCACGGCACCGCGAAGGCGAGACCGTACTGCCAGGGCGCGAAGCCCAGTTCGCCCAGCATGAGGACGGCGAGCAGCGGCGCGGTCGCCATGACGAGGGCGTTCACCACGACCGTGTTGAGGAACAACGGTCGCAGGTCCGGGGAGGTGAGGAGGTACCGCCAGCCTGCCGACAGGCCGCCCGCTCGCGGCCCGGCCGGACCGGTGCGCACGGGGCGCGGCTCGTCCGTACCGACGGCGCGGACGCCCAGCGCCGACAGCAGGTGGCTCACCGCGTCGACGGCGACCGTCACCACCGGGCCGAAGAGCCCGATCGCCGCCCCGCCGGCCGGCGGCCCGAGCATGGTCGCCGTCCAGGTCGTCGCCTCCATCCGGCCGTTCGCGGTCAGCAGGTCCCCCGGGGGGACCAGAGCCTTCAGACAGGAGCCCGCCGCCGCCCGGAAGGTGATGTCCGCGGCGGACATCACCACCGACACCACCAGCAGCTGGGCGAAGGTGAGCCGCCCGAACGCGTAGGCCACCGGCACGCTCAGCAGCACCGCGCACCGCACCAGATCGGTGGCGATCATGACCGGCCGCTTGCGCCGGAACTCCACCCACGGCCCCAGCGGCACCGCCACCACCGCGCCCACCGCGAGCCCCGCCGCCGCCAGCGCGGCCACCCGCCCCGGACCGGCGTGCAGCACCACGACGGCGATCAGCGGGAAGGCGTCGAACGCCAGCCGCGTGCCGAACGTGCTCACGGCGTACGCGCCCCACAGCCACCGGAAGGGCCGCCCCAGCGACCCGCCGCTCTTCACCACGTCCGACTTCGACACGCCCGCCATCCAAGCCAGCGCGGGTCACGCGGATCAAACAACGGTCCGGGGGCCCCGTACAACCCGTCGTTGTACGGGGCCGTGCCGGGGCCTACCGGGCGAGCAGCTTCCGCAGCGCCCCGGTGACCTCGGCGGGCGCCTCCTCCGCCATGAAGTGGCCGCAACCGACCGTCTCGTGGCTCAGGTCCGGGGCCCAGGCCCGCCACAGCGCGGCGGCGTCGTAGCCGAGGGCCGCGCCCCAGTCCTGCTGGAGCACGGTCACCGGCATCCGCAGCTGGTTGCCGCCGTCGCGGTCGGCCCGGTCGTGGACGACGTCGATGCCGGCCGAGGCCCGGTAGTCGGCCACGATCGACGGCACCGCCGCCCGGGACGCCTCCAGGTAGGCGGCGCGGACGTCGGCGGGCAGGGCGTCCGGGTCCCGCGTCCACACGTCGAGGAAGTGACCGAAGAACGCGTCCGGCGCGGCCCCGATCAGCTGTTCCGGCAGCCCGGGCGGCTGTGCCATCAGGTACAGGTGGAAGCCCACCGCCGCCGAGGTGCCGTGCAGCACGTCCCACATGTCCAGGGTCGGCAGCACGTCCAGCGCGGCCAGGTGCGTCACCGCGTCCGGGTGGTCGAGCCCGGCCCGCACCGCCACCAGCGCCCCCCGGTCGTGCCCGGCCAGCGCGAACCGCTCGTGCCCGAGCGCACGGGCGAGGGCGACGACGTCGGCGGCCATCGTCCGCTTGGCGTAGGCGGTGCCGTCGGGATCGGCCGGCTTGTCGCTGGCGCCGTAGCCGCGCAGGTCGGGGCAGATCACCGTGTGGTCGGCCGCGAGGTCGGCGGCGACGTGCCGCCACATCAGGTGGGTCTGCGGGAAACCGTGCAGCAGCACCACGGGGCTGCCGGAGCCGCCGACGGCCACGTTCAGGGCGACGCCGTCGGCGACCGTCACGCGGTCGTAGGTGAAGTCGGGGATCGTCGGTGCCATGGCTGCTCCGTGCCTCTCGTCGCACGCCGTGCCTGTTCCACGTCGTGCTGGTCGCTGCGTCGAGCCTCCCGGCCGCCGATCAGCAACCGATCAGCACGGGCCGGGACACGCGTACCGTGGTGGCGGCGGCCGGGTACCTGCGGCGGCGGTGCGGAACGGAGCGGAGCGGACGGAACATGGAAGCGGTCACGTTCGGCGTGCTCGGACCGGTCACCGCCGAGCGCGCCGGTGATGCCCTCGCACTCAAGGGCCCCAGGCACCGCGCGGTGCTGGCCCGACTGATCCTGGCCCGGCGGCGCGTCGTCCCGCTCGACCGCCTCGTACGGGACCTGTGGGACGAACCGCCGCCCCGGGCCGTGGGCGCGGTGCGCACCTTCGTCGGGGATCTGCGCCGCGCCCTGGAACCCGACCGCCCGCCGCGCGCCCCGGCCCGGCTGCTCGTCACCGAGGGCCCCGGGTACGCCCTGCGCGCGGCCCCGGACGACGTGGACGCGTGGCGTTTCGAGGCGGCCGTCGCCGAGGCCGACCGGCTGCCGGCGGCGCAGGCACCGGACCGCCTCCGGGCCGCCCTGGCGCAGTGGCAGGGACCGGCGTACGCCGAGTTCGCGGGGGAGGAGTGGACCCGCGGGGAACGCTCCCGCCTCACCGAACTGCGGCTGCGCGCCGTCGAACGCCGGGCGGAGTTCCTGGTGGACCTCGGCCGGGCCGCCGAGGCGGTCCCCGACCTCGACGCGCATCTGACCGAGCACCCGTGGCGCGAGGAGGCGTGGCGGCTGCTCGCCCTGGCGCTGTACCGGACCGGACGCCAGGCGGACGCCCTCGCGGTGCTGCGCCGGGCCCGCGACCTGCTCGCCCGGCACCTCGGCGTCGACCCCGGCCCCGGGCTGCGCCGACTGGAGGCCCGTGTCCTCGCCCAGGACCCGGACCTGGACCCGCCCGGCGAACCGGCCGAGGCGGCCGCCCGGCTGTGGGCCCGCGCCACCGAGGCGTACGACCGCGCGGTCGCCGCCGGTTCCCACGCCCGCCTGGAGTCCACGGTCGGCCTGCTGCGGGGCCTCGCGGTCACCGGAGGCGGCGGCCTCCAGGCGGCGAGCCGGCAGCGCGTGGCGGCGATCGCGGCGGCCGAGGAGACGGGCGACGCGGAGCTGACGGCCCGGGTGATCGGCTCCTACGACGTGCCCGCCAACTGGACCCGCAGCGACGACCCGGTACTGGCCCGGCAGGTCGTCGCGGCGGCCGAGCGCACCCTCGCGGCCCTGCCGGACGGGCCCGCCGCCGCCCCGGCACGCTGCCGCCTGCTGGCCACCGTCGCCGTCGAGTCCCGCGGTGTCAGGTCCCCGCGCGGGCCACGGGCGGCCGCCGAGGCCGAACGCCTCGCCCGCGGCCTCGACGACCCGGCCCTGCTCGCCTTCGCCCTCAACGGCGCCTTCATGCAGTCCTGCACCGCCGCGGGAACGGCCCCGCGCCGCGACGCGATCGGCGCCGAACTCGTCGAGCTGTCCGCCCGGCACGGCATGGTCAACCACGCGGTCCTCGGTCACCTGATCCGGCTCCAGGCACGCTCGGCCCTCGCCGACCTGGCCGGCGCCGACGAACACGCCGACGCCGTGGACCTCATCGCCGCACGGCACGAACGGCCGTTGGCGGGCGTCTTCACCGCGTGGTACCGGGCGCTGCGCCTCGCCGTCACCGGCGGGCCGTACGA
Source organism: Streptomyces rochei (assembly GCA_002155895.1). GTDB lineage: Bacteria > Actinomycetota > Actinomycetes > Streptomycetales > Streptomycetaceae > Streptomyces > Streptomyces rochei. The sequence continues at coordinate 2,204 of MUMD01000187.1, read as the reverse complement.
CCGCGCCGAAGCCGCCTTCCGGTCCGCCGCGGCGCTGCTGGAGGGGGCGGGCATGCCCGGCCTGGAACGCGGACTGCTGCCCCTCGCCCTGCTGGGCCTACGGCTGTCCCGCGGTCGGCCGGCCGACGTGGACCCGCGCGCCGACTGGGGCCCGTACCGGCCCTGGACGGAACCGTTCGCCCTCCTCGCCGACGGGCGCCGCACCGAGGCCCGCACGGCCCTGCGGTCCCTCGCCGAGCCGCCGCCCGACCTGCTGTACGAGGCCCTGTGCTGCGCCGAGGCCGCGCTCGCCCTGGCAATCGGCGACCGCACGGCCCTGGAGCGGACCTACGAACGGCTGCTGCCCGCCGCCGGCGAGATCGCGGGCGCGGGCAGCGGTCTGCTCACCTTCGGGCCGGTCGACACCTGGCTCGCCGGGCTCCGCCGGGCACTCGACGGGTGAGCCTCCCGCGCCCGCCGCGCCGGGGTTGCCCCGGCGCCCGCCGGGTACCCGGCGGGTATGCAGTGGCAGCAGGTGCAGGACGGCCCGTCCGAGGTGTACGTGGTGGTGCTCGAACCCGGTGAGGACGCGGTCGCCGAACTGACCGCGTTCGCCCGCGACCGGTCCCTCGGGGCCTCCCAGGTGACCGCCGTGGGCGCCTTCTCGGAGGCGGTCGTCGGCTGGTTCGACCGGCGGGCGAAGGACTACCGCGACATCCCGGTGGAGGAGCAGTGCGAGGTGCTGTCCCTGATCGGGGACATCGCCGTCGCCGACGACGGACCCACACCGCACCTGCACGCCGTACTGGGCCTGTCCGACGGCTCCACCCGCGGCGGCCACCTGCTGTCCGGCCGGGTCTGGCCCACGCTCGAGGTCGTCGTCCGGGACAGCCCCGCGGAACTGGCCAAGACCCACCGCCCGGAGATCGGACTGGCCCTCATCGACCTGGAGGCCCGACCATGACACGGCGCGTACGAGACGTGATGTCACCCGCTCCGGTCGCCGTCGAACCCATGACCACCGTGTCGCGGGCGGCCCGGCTGATGCGCGAGGAGGACGTCGGCGACGTCCTGGTGACCTACGACTGCGACCTGTTCGGCGTGCTCACCGACCGGGACATCGTGCTCCGGGGCGTCGCGGACGGGCGCGACCCCGACGCGACCACGGTCGGCTCGGTGTGCACGCCCCCGCCCGTGGTCACCCTCGGGCCGGACGAGACGACCGACCGCGCCGCCGAGCTGATGCGGCACCACGCCGTCCGGCGGATCCCGGTCGTCGACCACGGCGGCGTGCCGGTCGGCGTGGTCTCGCTCGGTGACCTCGCCGCCGCCGACGACCCGCACTCGGCCCTGGCGGACATCAGCAGGGCCGAGCCCGGCCACTGACTCACCGGACCGGTCACGCAGGAGGCACGGCATGAACGACCCGCGTCGTCCCCACGGGGCCACGGACTCCGCCTCCCGGGCGCGGCCCGGCGCCTTCGGTCGCCGCCGCCCGCGCACCGGCACCGAACCGGTCACGGCACAGAGCCCGCTCGGGCTCCGTCTGGTGCTGTCCGCCGTCTTCCTGCCGCTGTTCCTGGCCGGCGCCGCGTACTTCGGGGTGTGGGCCGCCGACGCGGACCCCGGGGACAGTCCCGGACGGGGCGGCCTGGTCGTCCTCGCCGTCGTGTGCGCGGCCCTCGCCCTGCTGGCGGTGGCGGACCTGATGGTCGTCCTGCGCAGGATGCGGCAGGCCCGCACCGGGACCGCCCCGCACTGACCCCGAGAACCCGAGGAGGGGACGGAGGAGGAAGCGACATGGCCCCCCGCGACACGGCCCCCCTGGCACGAACGGCCGCGGCCCCCACCGAGGACCGCCGCGCTCCCGCCCGCACCGCACGGCTGCGCAGCCGCATCCCCGAACCCGACGAGGAACCCGATCTGCTCGGCCAGTACC
>MUMD01000187.1:0-272 GCA_002155895.1 Streptomyces rochei | reverse complement strand
CGGGCCCGGGAGGAGCTGGAGTGCGCCGACACCGGCGAACCCGCCCCGACGCCCGGGCGGCGCCGCGCGCTGGAGGCGACCGTCCACGACGGCCGGGCCGCCAAGGACCACATGGTGCGGGCCAATCTGCGGCTCGTGGTCTCGATGGCCAAGCGGCACGCCCACCGCGGCCTGCCCCTGCTCGACGTCATCCAGGAGGGCAACCTGGGTCTCATCCGGGCGGTCGAGAAGTTCGACCACACCAAGGGGTTCAAGTTCTCCACGTACGCCAC
>MUMD01000186.1 GCA_002155895.1 Streptomyces rochei | reverse complement strand
CCTGCGCCGCGCCTTCGACCTCGGCCCCGCCGGCGTCATCCGCGAGGTCACCGACGCCGGCCTGCTCGGGCGCGGCGGCGCCGCCTTCCCCACCGGACGCAAGTGGCAGGCCACGGCCGCCCAGCCCGACCATCCGCACTACCTCGTCTGCAACGCCGACGAGTCCGAGCCGGGCACCTTCAAGGACCGCGTCCTCATGGAGGGCGACCCGTACGCGCTGGTCGAGGCGATGACCGTCGCGGCCTACGCCACCGGCGCCCACCGGGGCTACCTCTACCTCCGCGGCGAATACCCGCGCGCCCTCGACCGCCTCACCCACGCGATCGAGCGGGCCCGCGCCCGCGGCCTGCTCGGCGACGACGTCATGGGCCGGGGCTACGCCTTCGACATCGAGATCCGGCGCGGCGCGGGCGCGTACGTCTGCGGCGAGGAGACCGCCCTGTTCAACTCCATCGAGGGCCACCGGGGCGAGCCGCGCTCCAAGCCGCCGTTCCCCGTGGAGAAGGGCCTGTTCGGCAAGCCCACGGTGGCCAACAACGTCGAGACGCTGGTCAACGTCCTGCCGATCCTCACCCTGGGCGCCCGGGCGTACGCGGCGATCGGCACCCCCGCCTCCACCGGCCCGAAGCTGTTCTGCGTCTCGGGGAGCGTCGCCCGCCCCGGCGTCTACGAACTTCCCTTCGGCGCGACCCTGGGCGAGCTGCTCACCCTCGCAGGTGTCCGCGACCGCCTCCGCGCGGTCCTGCTCGGCGGCGCCGCCGGCGGCTTCGTGCGCCCCGACGAACTCGACCTCCCGCTCACCTTCGAGGGCACCCGCGAGGCCGGCACGACACTCGGCTCCGGGGTCGTGATGGCCTTCGACGACACCGTTCCCCTCCCCCGCCTGCTCCTGCGCATCGCCGAGTTCTTCCGCGACGAGTCGTGCGGGCAGTGCGTGCCCTGCCGGGTCGGGACCGTGCGTCAGGAGGAGGCGCTGCGCCGGATCGCCGAGCGCACGGGCGACGCGGCGGCCGGGGACGTCGCCCTGCTGCGGGAGGTGGGCCGCGCGATGCGGGACGCCTCGATCTGCGGTCTGGGGCAGACCGCGTGGAACGCCGTGGAATCCGCCATCGACCGTCTGGGGGCGTACGAATGACCGCGATACCGCTCGGAGTGCCGCGCCGGCCGGTGGAGTTCACCCTCGACGGGCAGGAGGTCCGTGTCCCCGAGGGCTCCACGATCCTCGACGCCTGCCGGGCCGCCGGGAAGGACGTCCCGACGCTGTGCGAGGGCGACACGCTCACCCCGAAGAACGCCTGCCGGGTCTGCGTCGTCGAGGTCGAGGGCGCCCGCACCCTCGCCCCCGCCTGCTCGCGCCGGGCGGAACCGGGCATGGTGGTGCGCACGGACACCGAGCGGGCCAGGCACAGCCGCAAGGTCGTCCTCGAACTGCTCGCTTCCTCCGTCGACCTGTCCACGACCCCGGCGGTCGCCGGGTGGCTGAAGGAGTACGAGGCGAAACCCGACCGCTTCGGCCCGGACGCGGCCCGGGTCGACGAGCAGCCGCGGATCGACAACGATCTCTACGTCCGGGACTACGGCAAGTGCATCCTCTGCTACAAGTGCGTGGACGCCTGCGGCGAGCAGTGGCAGAACACCTTCGCGATCTCCGTCGCGGGGCGGGGCTTCGACGCCCGGATCTCCGTGGAGCACGACGCCCCGCTGACCGACTCGGCGTGCGTCTACTGCGGCAACTGCATCGAGGTGTGCCCCACCGGGGCGCTGTCGTTCAAGTCGGAGTTCGACATGCGCGCGGCCGGCACCTGGGACGAGGAGCGGCAGACCGAGACGACCACCGTGTGCGCGTACTGCGGCGTGGGCTGCAACCTGACCCTCCACGTGCAGGACAATGAGATCGTGAAGGTCACCTCCCCGCACGACAACCCGGTGACCCACGGCAACCTCTGCATCAAGGGCCGCTTCGGCTACCAGCACGTACAGAACCGGGACTGACACACATGGGACGAGTCACGGAACGACGCAAGGTCATCCGCATTCGGAGCGGGGCGGTCTCCACCCGCCCGGACACGCTCGTCGCCGAGGAACCGCTGGAGATCCGGCTGAACGGCAAGCCCCTCGCCATCACGATGCGCACCCCGGGCGACGACTTCGCGCTGGCCGCCGGTTTCCTGGTGAGCGAGGGCGTGCTCGCGGAGCAGGGCGACCTCCGGAACATCGTCTACTGCGCGGGAGCGACCGCCGACGGGTCGAACACGTACAACGTGGTGGACGTGCGGACGGCCGCGCACGTCCGGGCTCCGGACATCACCCTGGAGCGGAACGTCTACACCACCTCGTCCTGCGGCCTGTGCGGCAAGGCGAGCCTGGACGCGGTGCGCACGACCGCCCGCTGGCCCATCGCCGACACTCCCCCGGTCCGCGTCACCCCGGAACTGCTGGCGAGTCTGCCCGACCGGCTGCGCGCCGCCCAGCGGGTCTTCGACCGCACCGGCGGCCTGCACGCGGCGGCCCTGTTCGACGAGGGCGGCGAACTGGTGGACGTCCGGGAGGACGTGGGCCGGCACAACGCGGTCGACAAGCTGGTCGGCCGCGCCCTGCGGAACGGGGACCTGCCGCTGTCCCGGTCCGTCCTGCTGGTGTCCGGACGGGCCTCCTTCGAGCTGGCGCAGAAGGCCGTGATGGCGGGCATCCCGGTGCTGGCCGCCGTGTCGGCGCCGTCCTCGCTGGCGGTGGACCTGGCCGCCGAGACGGGGCTGACGCTGGTGGGCTTCCTGCGCGGCGACTCCATGAACGTGTACGCGGGTGAGGACCGCGTCGTCCTCCGGGCCGCGGCCGCCCGGGGCTGACCGGTTCCCCCGCGGCACGGCGGCGGGGCCCCGAGCGGCGGGGAGCGCCCCCTGCGCCGCGGGGCCCCGCCGTGATCCCGGCCCCGGACAGCGAGCGGCGTCCGGCGACACGCGCGTGAACGAACGGGGCGGATCAGGCGACGAACGTCCTGATGTACTGATGTCCTGACGACCGGCTCCGACCAGCCGCCTGAAGGGCAGACCGCTCCATGCCGTCACCTCCCCGCACCCGTCCGCGCTCCCCCCTGCTCGTCCTCGCCGCCCTGTGCGCCCTGGCCGCCTCCGCGCTGCCCGCCTCCACGCCGCCCGCCCACGCCGAACAGCGGGACCGGGCGGCGGAGTTCGAACAGCAGGTCCTCTTCCGGGCCGACCGGGACCCCGGCGGCTACGCCTGCTTCCGCATCCCGGCGATCGTGCGGACGAACGAGGGCACCCTGCTCGCCTTCGCCGAGGGACGCGTCCTCGACTGCGGGGACGCCGGCGACATCGACATCGTCGTCAAGCGCTCCACCGACGGCGGGCGCACCTGGGGCCCGCTCCAGGTCGTCAACGAGGGAGGCGGCGACACCCACGGCAACCCGACCCCGGTCGTGGACCGCGACACCGGCCGCGTCCTGCTGGTGGAGACGTACAACGCGGGCCGCACCGACGGCGGCAACTGCGCGGTGCCCTGTGCCCGCACGCCCCACCTCCAGTACAGCGACGACGACGGCCGCACCTGGTCCGCGCCCCGCGACCTCGGCGCGCAGATCCTGCCGCCCGACTGGAACTCCTGGTACGCGACCGGTCCCGTGCACGGCGTCCAGCTCAGCGGCGGCGCGCACGCCGGACGGCTGGTGATCGGGGTCAACGCCGAGACCTGGGACGGGGACCGGGTCACCGCCAACCACGCGGCGCTGGTGGTCAGCGACGACGGCGGCGAGCACTGGAGGATCGGGGCCACCGACACCTGGCCCGTGGCCGCCGACGGCACCTTCCGGCAGAAGCCGTCCGAGATGACCCTGACCGAACGCGCCGACGGCTCGCTCCTGGTCAGCGGCCGGGAGGACAACGGCACCGACCTCGGCCACCGCACCCAGGCCGTCAGCCGCGACGGCGGCGACAGCTTCACCGCCCCGTTCCGGGCCCTGCCGGACCTGTACACCCCGCAGGTGCAGGGCGCCGTGCTCCGCCTCGGCGACCGGCTCCTGCTGTCCGCCCCCGCCGACCCGGACCGCCGCCGCACGATGGCGGTCCGCTCCTCCTACGACGGCGGCGCGACCTGGGACAGCGTGGACCGCGGCACGGTCGTCACCCGGGACTGGGCCGGCTACTCCGACATGGTGGCCGTCGACGACGCGACGGTGGGCCTGATGTACGAGGCCGGGCCGGTGGACGCCCGCGACGAGATCCGGTTCGCCCGCTTCACCGAGGACTGGCTCCGGCCCCGCCGGGGAGCCGACCCCACCACCGCCGACCTCGCGCCGGGCGCCGCGCCCGCGGCCGTGCTCGGCGGCGCCGGGACGACGGACGGCGCGGTGGGCGGCGCGCTCGCCTTCGACGGCGCCGACGACGCCGTCCGGCTGCCGTACGACGAGCGGCTGCCGCTCGGGGACGGGGACTTCACGGTGTCGCTGTGGTTCCGGTACTCCGCGAGCGGCGGGGAGCAGCCGCTGCTGTGGATGGGCGGGATCGGCACCCGGCAGCCGCAGGTGTGGCTGCGCGCCGAGCCCGGCGAGGACCGCGTCCAGGGGCTGATCACCGCCCGCGACGGCGCGGCGGCCCCGCGCTCGGCGTGGGTGCGCACCGACGACGCCCACAACGACGGCCGCTGGCACCATGTGGCGCTGCGGCGCGGCGGTGGCCGGCTCACCCTGTTCCTGGACGGTACGGCGGCCGGCACGGCGGACGTCCCCGGTTCGGTGAGCCGCAGCTCGCCGTTCGGGGTGCACATCGGCGAACGGATGGACGGCCGCGCCCGGTTCACCGGCGCGATCGACGAGGTGCGGGTGTGGGACCGGGCGCTGACCGACGCGGAGATCGCCGCCGGTGACCCGCCCTCTGCGGCGGGGAACACCGTGCTGCACCTGCCCCTGGACGGCGTCTCGGCGGGCGGCTGAGGCCGCCGCCCCGGACCTGGGATCAGCGGCCGCCGGTACCCGCCGTCGCGCGCACCGGGACGGCGGGCCCCTCGTCGGGGTCCGCCTGCGCGTCGTGCGACCGGCGCTTGGCGATGACCGCGCAGACCATCAACTGCATCTGGTGGAAGAGCATCAGCGGCAGCACGGCCAGGGACGCCTGGGCGCCGAACAGGACGCTCGCCATCGGCAGTCCGGCGGCGAGGGACTTCTTCGACCCGGCGAACTGGATGGCGACGCGGTCCGCCCGGTCGAAGCGCAGCGCCTTGGCCCCGTACCAGGTCAGCAGCAGCATCACGGCGAGCAGTACGGCCTCGACCGCCAGCAGCCCGGCCAGCCGGACCGGGCTGACCTGGTGCCAGACGCCCTCGACCATGCCCTCGCTGAACGCCGTGTAGACGACGAGGAGGATCGAGCCCCGGTCGACGAGTCCGAGGACCTTCTTGTGCCGGGTGACGAAGCCTCCGATCCAGCGGCGCAGCACCTGCCCGGCGACGAACGGCACCAGCAGCTGCAGCACGATCTCGACCAGCGAGTCGGCGGAGAACCCGCCGCCGTCGCCGCCCAGCAGCGCGGCCGCCAGCAGCGGCGTCGCCACGATGCCCACCAGCGAGGAGAAGGACCCGGCGCAGATCGCGGCGGGCACGTTGCCGCGGGCGATCGAGGTGAAGGCGATCGACGACTGGATGGTGGACGGCACCAGGGTGAGGAAGAGCAGGCCCTGGTAGAGGGGGTCGGTCAGGAAGACCGGCACGAGGCCGCGCGAGGCGAGGCCCAGCAGCGGGAAGACGACGAAGGTGCAGGCGAGCACGGTGACGTGGAGCCGCCAGTGCCGCAGGCCGTCCATGGCCTCACGGGTGGAGAGCCGGGCGCCGTAGAGGAAGAAGAGGAAGGCGATCGCGGCCGTGGACGCGCCGGAGGCGACGTCCGCGCCCGCGCCGCGGGCCGGCAGCAGGGCCGCGAGGCCCACCGTCCCGAGCAGCAGCAGGATGTACGGGTCGACCGGCATCCAACGCGGCCATCGCAGGCGTCTCACGGTGCTCCACTTGCTCGTCGTGCTCGTTCGTTCCGCTCGCGGGTCTCACGGGTCCCCGCTCCATCCTGCTCCCCCGCCGCGCGATCGGGAATCCGGTATACCGCTCTGACTGTCATCACGGACCGCGATAGGCTGACGGCGTGTACGAGCCGTCCCACCTGCGCACCTTCCTGTCGGTGGCCCAGACGCTGAGCTTCACGCAGGCCGCCCGGCGGCTCGGACTGCGCCAGTCGACCGTGAGCCAGCACGTGCGGCGCCTGGAGGACGCCACGGGCCGGCAGCTCTTCAGCCGCGACACCCACTCCGTGGAGCTGACGGAGGACGGGGAGGCGATGCTCGGTTTCGCGCGCCGCATCCTGGAGGTGCACGAGCAGGCGACGGCGTTCTTCACCGGGACCAGGCTGCGCGGTCGGCTGCGTTTCGGGGCGTCCGAGGACTTCGTGCTGACCAGGCTGCCGGAGATCCTCGAAGGCTTCCGGCACGACCACCCCGAGGTCGACCTGGAGCTGACGGTGGAGCTGTCGGGGACGCTGCACGAACAGCTGGCCGCCGGGAAGCTGGACCTGGTCCTGGCCAAACGCCGGCCCGAGGACCCGCGGGGCGAACCGGTCTGGAGCGACCGGCTGGTGTGGATCGGCGCGGAGCGTCTGCGGCTCGACCCGGACCGTCCGGTGCCGCTCATCGTCTATCCGCCGCCGGGCATCACCCGCGCGCTCGCGTTCGACGCCCTGCAACGTCAGGGCCGCGAGTGGCGCGTCGCGTGCACCAGCGGCAGCCTCAACGGACTGATCGCGGCGGCCCGCGCCGGGCTGGGCGTGATGGCGCACTCGCGCGGGCTGATCCCGCCCGGGCTGGTGCGGGTGCCCGACCGGGCGGGGCTGCCGGAGCTGGGCCGGGTCGACTTCGTGCTGGTGCACGGCAGGCGGCACCCCTCGGCACAGGGGGCGGCGGACGCCCTGGCGGCCGCGATCCTGGCGGGCGGCGACCGTCTGCACCGGTCCCGGCGGACCGGTCTCGGGTAGCCGCGCGGCACGGGGTGTGACACCGTCCGCCCCGCCCGCGCTGTAAGGGGAAACGGCGCCGCCGCGCCCCCGCGACCGGCGGTGAGCGGGTCGTACAGATTCCGTGGAGATCACGCCACCGAAACTTACTCAAACGTCAGGAACGTGCCCGACCCTTCCCCATGTGAGCGCATTTCCTCCCGCTGACCAGCGTGGACCTGAGCACTGCTCGCCTTCGGCACCCCTGCCGCCACCGGTGCGCGTGGGGTAGCTTTCACCGCGCTGTGCGGGGCGTCACCCGGAGCCAGGGAGCCAGAGCGGGGAGCGGGGTTTGCGCGAGTTCACCAGTCCTCCGTCGACGTCGGCACCACCGGTGGGCGGTCTGGCCGATGTCGTCTTCCGGCATGCCCAGGAGGACCCGGGACACATCGCGCTCGGCCGCAAGGACGACGCCGGGCGGTGGCGGGACGTGACCGCGGGCGCCTTCCGCGACGAGGTCCTGGCCCTCGCCAAGGGCCTGCTCGCCCAGGGCATCCGCTTCGGCGACCGGGTCGCCGTCATGTCCCGCACCCGCTACGAGTGGACGCTCTTCGACTTCGCCCTGTGGACCATCGGCGCCCAGGTGGTGCCGGTCTACCCGACCTCCTCGGCCGAGCAGTGCCTGTGGATGCTCCACGACGCCGAGGTGACGGCCGCGGTCGTGGAGCACGAGGACCACGCGATGACGATCGCCACCGTCATCGACCGGCTGCCGCGGCTGCGCGGCCTGTGGCAGCTCGACGCCGGCGCCGTCCAGGAGCTGTACGACGCGGGCGCCCACCTCGACGACGAGGTGGTGCACCGGCACCGCAAGGCGGTCACACCGGACACGGTCGCCACCGTCATCTACACCTCGGGCACCACGGGCCGCCCCAAGGGCTGTGTGCTGACGCACGGCAACTTCATGTACGAGGCGGACACCGTCATCGAGCGCTGGGAGCCGGTCTTCCACTCCAAGAAGGGCGACGAGGCGGCGACCCTGCTGTTCCTGCCGCTCGCTCATGTCTTCGGGCGGATGGTGGAGGTCGCGGCGATCCGCGGCAGGGTGCGCTTCGGCCACCAGCCGCAGCTCAACGCCGCGGCCCTCCTGCCCGACCTGGCCGCCTTCAAGCCGACCTTCATCCTGGCCGTGCCGTACATCTTCGAGAAGGTGTTCCACGCGGCCCGGCGCAAGGCCGAGAAGGAGGGGAAGGGCGGCCCCTTCGAGAAGGCCGTCGACGTGGCCGTGCGGTACGCGGAGGCGGTGGAGGCGAGGGCCTGGGGCATCGGACCGGGCCCGTCGGCGGGCCTGCGGATGCAGCACCAGTTCTTCGACAAGCTCGTCTACGCCAAGGTGCGGGCCGCGATGGGCGGACGCATCCGCAACGCCATGTCGGGCGGCTCGGCGATGGACCGGCGGCTCGGGCTGTTCTTCGCGGGCGCGGGCGTGCAGATCTACGAGGGCTACGGGCTGACCGAGTCCACGGCGGCGGCCACCGCCAACCCGCCCGAACGCACCCGTTACGGCACCGTCGGCCGGCCGATCCCCGGCGTCACCGTGCACATCGCGGACGACGGCGAGATCTGGCTGAACGGCGACAACGTCTTCCAGGGCTATCTGAACAATCCCAAGGCCACCGACGAGGCCCTGCACGAGGGCTGGCTCGCCACCGGCGACCTGGGCGCGCTGGACGAGGACGGCTACCTCACCATCACCGGCCGCAAGAAGGAGATCCTGGTGACCTCCGGCGGCAAGAGCGTCTCCCCCGGCCTGCTGGAGGAGCGCGTCCGGGACCATCCGCTGGTCAACCAGTGCATCGTCGTCGGCAACGACCGTCCCTACGTCGCCGCCCTCATCACCCTGGACACCGAGGCGGTCGACCACTGGCTGACGATGCGCAACAAGCCCCGGATGTCCCCGGCCGAGCTGGTGCACGACGCCGACCTGGAGACGGAGGTGCGGCGCGCGGTCGTCGCCGCCAACACACTGGTGTCGCAGGCCGAGTCCATCCGCACCTTCCGCATCCTCGCCCAGCCCTTCACCGAGGAGCACGGGCTGCTCACGCCCTCGCTCAAGCTCAAGCGCAAGGCCATCGAGAACGCCTACTCCGCCGAGGTCGAGGCGCTCTACCGCGCGTGAATTCGCCGGTCAGGAATGCGTCACGGCCCGTGATCGTTGACGATGTGAGTACCACCTGACCACAACCGAAGGATCAAGAGCTCGTGAGCAGCAAGGTCCCCCCGATCATCCTGAACAACGGCGTCGAGATGCCCCAGCTGGGCTTCGGCGTCTGGCAGGTGCCGGACGACGAGGCGCAGACGGCCGTCGCCCAGGCGCTGGAGGCCGGGTACCGCAGCATCGACACAGCGGCGATCTACGGCAATGAGAAGGGCACCGGCCGGGCGATCGCGGCCTCCGGCGTGCCCCGCGAGGAGCTGTTCGTCACCACCAAGCTCTGGAACACGGACCAGGGGTACGACTCCACCCTCCGCGCCTTCGACACCTCGCTGGCGAAGCTCGGCCTGGAGTACGTGGACCTGTACCTGATCCACTGGCCGATGCCGGCCAAGGAGCGCTACGTCGACACCTACAAGGCGTTCGAGAAGCTGCACGCCGACGGCCGCATCCGCGCCATCGGCGTCTCGAACTTCCTGCCGGAGCACCTGGAGCGGCTGACCGCCGAGACGTCGGTGATCCCGGCCGTCAACCAGATCGAGCTGCACCCGCACCTGCAGCAGCACGCCGCCCGCGAGTACCACGCGGAGCAGGGCATCGCCACCGAGGCATGGTCCCCGCTGGGCTCCGGCAAGGGCATCCTGGAGATCCCCGCGATCGTGGCGATCGCCCAGAAGCACGGCCGCACCCCGGCCCAGGTCGTGCTGCGCTGGCACCTCCAGATCGGCAACGTGGTGATCCCGAAGTCCGTGACGCCGTCGCGGATCAAGGAGAACATCGACGTGTTCGACTTCAGCCTGGACACCGAGGACCTCGCGGCGATCAGCGCGCTGAACGAGGACCGGCGCACGGGTCCGGACCCGGCGGAGTTCAACGCCGAGTGAGACGACGCCCGTGCGCGAGGGGCCCGGTCGCGGTGACCGGGCCCCTCACGTGTGCGCGGGCGGGCCCGCCGGGCCGTCAGGCGGGCCGGACCGCGGTGTAGACCGTGTGCGCGACCAGCACGAAGACGTCCGTCCGCCGGTGCGCGCTCGCCTCGTCGGCGGGGTCGAGCAGCCGGTCGAGGGTGTCGCGGTCGGTGGCGTCGAGGCCGTCGCCGATGCGGTCGCGCAGGCGGGACAGGGCCGTGGTGACGTAGGCGCGGGCCTCGTCCGACAGGGGCGCCGGCAGGTCCAGCAGGAAGCTGCGGGTACCGGTGTGCTCCAGGCCCGCCGCCGTCAGCATCGCGGGCCAGTCCTCGGTCTCGGCGACGGAGCCGGGCGTGTTCGCGCGCATCTCGGCGAACGAGTCCTCCTCCAGGGCGTGCATCCTGGCCTGCAGCCCGGGGCGCCCGATCCCGATGTCGCGGGGCAGGAACCGGGCGGGCAGCCCGCCCTCCAGCACCGCCAGGGTGCCGCCCGGCGCGAGGTGCCCGGCGAGTGCGGCCACGGCCGCCCGCTGGTCGCCCAGGTGGTGCAGGCTCTGGCTCGCCCACATCAGGTCGGCCGGGTACTCCAGTTCGCCCAGCACGCCGGGCAGGTCACCGGCGAGGGTGCCGAAGCGGTCGGCGGCGCCGAGGCGGGCGGCGCGGTCGCGGGCCCGCTCCAGCAGGGGCTCGGCGCCGTCGACGGCGAGGACGCGGGCGCCGGGGAAGGTGTCGGCGAAGAGGCAGGAGACGACGCCGGGTCCGCTGCCGACGTCGACGACCAGGCCGGGCTCGGTCACCTCCCGCGCCAGCCAGGTCATCGCCTGCCGGTACAGGGGCGTGTACAGCTCCGCCTGGGCCTCCAGCACCGGGGCCATCTCGGCCCAGTCCAGGTCGGTGTGGTCGTGGTCGTGGCCGTGCCCGTGGCTGTGCCCGTGGCCGTGGCTGTGGCTGTGGCCCGCATCCTGGCGGTGGTGGGTGTCGTGGTGGTCGTGCGCCATGGTGGTCAGCCTCCCGTTCGCGGTGCCGCCAGGGTGCGACGACGCACCGGCGCGGGGCAAACAAAGTTGCCATGACCGCAAAAAAGAGGGAGGACCCTCGGGGCCCGGCCGGGAAGGCCGGGCCCCGAGGGCGTCGGTCATGCCGGAGTCCGCTCAGGACAGCGGCGGGTAGGCGTTCTTCATCAGCTCCTGGAACTGCGCGGAGAACCAGTGCCCGGAGATCGGGGCGTCGGCCAGCGCTCCGGAGGGGCTGTTGCCGTTGCGCGCGTTGCCCTCGTAGGTGGGGTCGCACATCCGGTCGAAGCCCTTGCCCTCGTCGTTCGGGATCTCCTTGCTCGCGCCGTCGGACTCGCCCGGGGGCTTCATCCACACGTACGCGTCGATCCCGGCGGCGGGGCTGGCCTGCGGACGCTCGCCGAGGCCGGCTCCGGACTGGTTGCACCAGTTGCCGAGGTGGATGCGGCGGTCGTAGCGGCCCCCGTCCACGTAGGCGTCGACGCTGGTCTGCGGGCCGGGACCGGCGGGCCGGGCCGTGCCGCCCCAGCCGTTGCGTGAGGTGTCGATCAGCATGCCGAGGTTCTGGTCGAAGCCGAGCGAGACCAGCTTGGCGCGCATGGCCTGGGCGTAGGACAGCTCGTCGGTGTACTGGTTCCAGTCGACCCACTTGGACTGGCGCACGGAGGTCCCGTTCACCGAGTCCGTGATCTTGAAGTTCTCCTCCTTGAGGGCGCTGTAGTTGGCGGTGTTGACGATGAAGCCGTGCACGTCGTCGACGGTCGCGCCCTCGGTGGTGGCGGCGGTCTTGAACATCTCGGCCGAGGGACCGAAGTTGCTGTCCCAGCCGAGCCAGCCGTGGTGGCCGGCGTCGACGTAGTTGTAGACGTTGCCGATGGCGCCGAGCTTGTTCAGGGCGTAGCCGACGCCCTTCTGGTAGTTGCCGTTGGCCTTCATCACGTCGCAGTTGGGCGTGGCGGTCGGCCGCCCGGAGACGTTGGTGACGAGGTTGGGCAGCGAGTCGATCTCGACCGTGGTGACGATCCGGAGGCCCGCGTACTTCGGGTCGCCCAGGATCTCCGCGATCGGGTCGATGTACTCGGTCTTGTACCGGTCGATCTCCGTCGGGCCCAGTTCGCCGTTGGAGGCGAGGGCGGAGCAGTCGCGTCCGGGCAGGTTGTAGATGACCAGCTGGATCGCGAGTTCGCCGGAACCCTTCTGCGTCAGCGCCTCGTCGAGGTGGTCGCGCAGGCCCATGCCGCCGTTGACGCCCTCGATGGCGGCGATCCGGTCGAGCCACACGCCGGTGGGCTGGTCGGCGATGCGGTCGCCGCCGGGCTCGGCCGCCGCCTTGGCGCTCCACTCCGGGTTCACGTAGACCTTGGCGCCGTCGTACGGGTTGTTCACCCGCTCGCCCTGCTCCGGCGGGTCCGTCGGGTCCGGCGGGTCGGTCGGGTCCGGGTCGGTCGAGCCGCCGCCGTCGACGTTGCAGGTCACGCCGTTGAGGGTGAAGGTGGCGGGGACGGCGTTGCTGCCGCTGTAGGTGCCCTGGAAGCCGAAGCTCGCCGATCCGCCCGTGGCGAGCGTGCCGTTGTACGACTCGTTGGTCGCGGTGACGGCGGCGCCGCTCTGGCCGACCTTCGCGTTCCAGCTGTTGGTGACCTTCTGGCTGCCTGCGAAGGTCCAGCCCAGTGACCAACCGGAGGTCGCGGCACCGTTGTTGGTGACCGTCACGGCGGCGGTGAAGCCGTTGCCCCAGTCGTTCTGCACCTGGTAGTCGACGGTACAGGGGACGGCCGCCGCGCCGGAGCCGGCGGACTGCGCGGCGAAGGCCGTGCCGGAGGCCCCGGCGACCAGCGCCAGGGCGGCGAGCATCGCGGTTCTGCTGCGGGTCATGAGTGCGGGTTCCTTCTTTCGTGGGGTGCGCGTGCTGTGGTCAGGGGTGCGCGTGCTGTTCGTCCGGGGCCGCGCCCACGGGGCGCGGCCCGTCCCGGACGGCACGGGGGTGCCGTCGCGGACGGAGATCAGGAACGGCCCGCGGGCGCGGTGGAACCGCCCGGGGGGTGTGCGAGCCGGCACGCCGGCCGAGGACGCGTCGGACGGACCGCGGACGCGGCTAAAAGTCCTGAACGCAGAAGGTGGTGCGGGGGGTGGCGCATGAGCGACTCCTCGCAGGTCGGACGCGTCGTGACGGACGCGTCGACTGATGGAACCGCTCCCACTGGTGCCGATGAAGGTAGCGCCAAGTGACGGCAAAGAACAGAGGAGTTACCGACTTTCTCCCGGCGCCGACTGTCGAATCTTTTCGACTCTTCACACATCTTGACCGCACCGACCCCCCTCCTCACTATGGGAGCGCTCCCACTGGTTCAAGGCTTGTTGCTCCGCCCCCACACCCCCGAGCCGCAAGGAGGAACCAGCACCATGCACCCCGCCCACAGACGCAGACGCCGCACCGCGCGGCGGCTGTGGACGGCCGCGCTGGCGGCCCTCGCGTTACCCCTCACCATGCTGGGTACCGGTTCGACTCCCGCCCAGGCGGCCGCACTCCAGTGCAGCGTGGACTACCGGACCAACGACTGGGGCTCCGGCTTCACCGCCGAACTGACGCTCACCAACCGCGGCACCGAAGCCATCGACGGCTGGACCCTGACGTACGACTACGCGGGCAACCAGCGGCTGACCAACGGCTGGAACGGCAGCTGGAGCCAGTCCGGGAAGACCGTCACCGTCAAGAACGCCGCGTACAACGCCCGGGTCGCGGCCGGCGCCGCCGTCACCACCGGCGGGCAGTTCACCTACAGCGGCACCAACACCGCGCCGACGAACTTCGCCGTCAACGGCACCACCTGCGCCGGCGCGCACCAGCCGCCGATCACGGTGCTGACCAGCCCGGAGCCGGGGTCGGTCTACTCGCAGGGCGAGGCCGTCCCGCTGGCCGCCACGGCCGCCGCGGCCGACAACGCCACCATCAGCAAGGTGGAGTTCTACGACGACACCACGCTGCTGGGCACCGACACCAGCGCGCCCTACACGCACTCGGCCTCTGGCTTGACCGTGGGCAGTCATTCACTGGTGGCGAAGGCCTACGACAGCATGGGCGCCTCCGCCGCCTCCGTGCCGGTCGGCATCACGGTCGCCTCGGGACCGACCGTGGTCGCCACGCCGGCCCAACTGGGTGTCCAGCAGGGCGAGTCGGGGAGCTTCGAGGTCAAGCTGTCGAAGCAGCCGACCGCGAACGTCACCGTGACGACGGCCCGCGCGAGCGGCAACTCCGGTCTGTCGGTCTCCGCCGGGGCGAGCCTCACCTTCACCCCGTCGAACTGGAACACCGCGCAGCGGGTGACCATCGCGGCCGACGCCTCCGGCAGCGGCTCGGCGGTCTTCGAGTCCACGGCCCCCGGCCACGGCAAGGCCACGGTCACCGTGACCCAGCTGGGCGCCCAGAAGGACTACGACGCCCGCTTCCTGGAGCTGTACGGGAAGATCACCGACCCGGCCAACGGCTACTTCTCCCCCGAGGGCATCCCGTACCACTCGGTCGAGACGCTGATCGTGGAGGCGCCGGACCACGGGCACGAGACCACGTCCGAGGCGTACAGCTACCTGCTGTGGCTCCAGGCCATGTACGGCAAGGTGACCGGCGACTGGGACCGGTTCAACAACGCCTGGGAGATCATGGAGACCTACATGATCCCCACCCACGCCGACCAGCCGACCAACTCCTCCTACAACGCGTCCAAGCCGGCGACCTACGCCCCCGAGCTGGACACGCCGCAGGAGTACCCGGCGAAGCTGGACGGCACGGTCTCCGTCGGCCCGGACCCGATCGCCGGTGAGCTGAAGTCGGCGTACGGCACGGACGACGTCTACGGCATGCACTGGCTCCAGGACGTCGACAACACCTACGGCTACGGCAACTCGCCCGGCAAGTGCGAGGCGGGCCCCTCCGACACCGGTCCGTCCTACATCAACACCTTCCAGCGCGGCGCGCAGGAGTCGGTGTGGGAGACGGTGCCGCAGCCGACCTGCGACGCCTTCAAGTACGGCGGGAAGAACGGCTACCTGGACCTGTTCACGGGTGACGCCTCCTACGCCAAGCAGTGGAAGTTCACCAACGCCCCGGACGCCGACGCGCGGGCGGTGCAGGCGGCGTACTGGGCGGACATCTGGGCCGAGGAGCAGGGCAAGGGCGAGGAGATCGCCGGCACCCTGGACAAGGCCGCCAAGATGGGCGACTACCTGCGCTACGCGATGTACGACAAGTACTTCAAGAAGGTCGGGAACTGCGTGGGGCCGTCGAGCTGCCCGGCCGGCACCGGCAAGGACTCCGCGCACTACCTGCTGTCCTGGTACTACGCGTGGGGCGGCGCGGTCGACACCTCGGCGGGCTGGGCCTGGCGCATCGGCTCCAGCCACACCCACGGCGGCTACCAGAACCCGCTGGCCGCGTACGCGCTGAGCACGTACGACGACCTGAAGCCGAAGTCGGCGACGGGCGCGGCGGACTGGGCCAAGTCCCTGGACCGGCAGATCGAGTTCTACCGCTGGCTCCAGTCCGACGAGGGCGCCATCGCGGGCGGCGCGACCAACAGCTGGGCGGGCCGCTACGCGACCCCGCCGGCCGGTACGCCGACCTTCTACGGCATGTACTACGACGAGAAGCCGGTGTACCACGACCCGCCGTCCAACCAGTGGTTCGGCTTCCAGGCGTGGTCCATGGAGCGGGTCGCCGAGTACTACCGGCAGAGCGGCGACGCGCGGGCCGAGGAGGTCCTGGACAAGTGGGTCGACTGGGCGCTGTCGGAGACGACGGTCAACCCGGACGGCAGCTTCCTGATGCCCTCGACGCTGAAGTGGTCGGGGCAGCCGGACACCTGGAACGCGGCCTCCCCCGGTGACAACGCCTCGCTGCACGTCACGGTCGCGGACTACACCAACGACGTCGGTGTGGCGGCCGCCTACGCCAAGACGCTGACGTACTACGCGGACCGCTCGGGCGACACCGAGGCGGCGGCGACCGCGAAGGCGCTGCTGGACGGCATGTGGGAGAACAACCAGGACGCGCTCGGCATCGCCGTCCCGGAGACCCGCGCCGACTACAACCGCTTCGACGACCCGGTGCACGTCCCCAACGGGTGGACCGGGACCATGCCGAACGGCGACACGATCGACGCGTCGTCGACCTTCTCCTCGATCCGCTCCTTCTACCAGGACGACCCCGCCTGGTCGAAGATCGAGAGCTATCTCGCGGGCGGTGCCGCGCCCACGTTCACGTACCACCGGTTCTGGGCGCAGGCGGACATCGCCCTCGCCATGGGTTCGTACGCGGAGCTTCTCGAATAGCCCCCGCGGAGCGCCGGGCGGGATCGGCGGTTCCTCGACTGCGGGCCGTGTGTGGCCGGTCGCGCAGTTCCCCGCGCCCCTGACGGGCGCGGGGGCACCGCTCCTCCCCCGTGGCGCTCGACGGCTCCGCGTGCTCGGTCCCGCCACCGGACGGCGGGACAACCTGCCGGGCGGCCCTCGTCCACGCCGAGGGCCGCCCGGCCTCGCATGTGTTCTGTTCCTGACGGAAGGACGGTTCCCCACCGTGCGAAGAACCCGGCTCCTCACAGCCCTGCTGGCCCTGGCGGCCGGCCTCCTCACCGGCGGCCCGCCGGCCGCGCTGGCCGCCGAGTCACCGAGGCCGGCCGCCGTGTCCGCCGACACCTACACCTGGAAGAACGCGCGCGTCGACGGGGGCGGCTTCGTCCCCGGCATCGTCTTCAACCGCTCCGAGAAGGACCTGGCCTACGCCCGCACCGACATCGGCGGGGCCTATCGCTGGCAGGAGGGGACGAAGTCCTGGACCCCGCTGCTGGACCACGTCGGCTGGGACGACTGGGGCCACACGGGCGTGGTCAGCGTCGCCTCCGACGCCGTCGATCCCGACCGGGTGTACGCGGCAGTCGGCACGTACACCAACGACTGGGACCCGGGCAACGGCGCGGTGCTGCGCTCCGCCGACCGGGGCGCCACCTGGGAGAAGGCCGACCTGCCGTTCAAGCTGGGCGGCAACATGCCGGGCCGCGGCATGGGCGAGCGGCTGGCCGTCGACCCGCACGACAACGACGTGCTGTACCTGGGCGCGCCCAGCGGCCACGGCCTGTGGCGCTCGACGGACGCGGGCGTGACCTGGTCCGAGGTGACGGCCTTCCCGAACCCCGGGAACTACGCGCAGGACCCGACGGACACCAGCGGCTACGCCTCCGACAACCAGGGCATCGTCTGGGTGACCTTCGACGAGTCCACGGGCACGGCGGGCACGCCCACGAAGACGGTCTACGTGGGGGTCGCCGACAAGGAGAACGCCGTCTACCGCTCGACCGACGCGGGCGCGACCTGGCAGCGGGTCGCCGGGCAGCCCACGGGCTACCTGGCGCACAAGGGCGTCCTGGACGCGGAGAACGGCTACCTCTACCTCGCCTACAGCGACACCGGCGGCCCCTACGACGGCGGCAAGGGCCGGCTGTACCGGTACGCGACGGGGACGGGCACCTGGACGGACATCAGCCCGGTGGCGGAGGCCGACACCTACTTCGGCTTCAGCGGACTGACCGTCGACCGGCAGAACCCCGGCACCGTGATGGCGACGGCGTACAGCTCCTGGTGGCCGGACACGCAGATCTACCGGTCCACGGACAGCGGCGCGACCTGGACGCAGGCGTGGGAGTACACGTCGTACCCGACGCGCGAGAACCGCTACACCATGGACGTCTCCTCGTCCCCGTGGCTGACCTGGGGCGCGAACCCGGCGCCGCCCGAGCAGACGCCGAAGCTGGGCTGGATGACGGAGGCGCTGGAGATCGACCCGTTCGACTCGGACCGGATGATGTACGGCACCGGGGCGACGATCTACGGCACGGAGAACCTCACGGACTGGGACGACGAGGGCGGAAAGTTCGCCATCCAGCCCATGGTCCGCGGGCTGGAGGAGACGGCGGTGAACGACCTGGCCGCTCCCCCGTCGGGTGCCCCGCTGCTCAGCGCGCTCGGTGACATCGGCGGCTTCCGGCACACGAGCCTGACCGAGGTGCCGTCGATGATGTTCACCTCCCCGAACTTCACCTCCACCACCAGCCTGGACTTCGCGGAGTCGAACCCGGACGTCGTCGTGCGGGCCGGCAACCTGGACGCGGGCCCGCACATCGCCTTCTCCACGGACAACGGCGCCAACTGGTTCGGCGGGACCGACCCGGCGGGCGTGAGCGGCGGCGGCACGGTGGCCGCGGGCGCGGACGGGAAGCGCTTCGTGTGGAGCCCGCAGGGCGCCGGCGTCCACTTCACCCACGGCTTCGGCACGTCCTGGCAGGCGTCGAGCGGCATCCCGGCCGGGGCGGTCGTCGAGTCCGACCGGGTCGACCCGAACACCTTCTACGGCTTCAAGTCCGGGAAGTTCTACGTCAGTACGGACGGCGGCGCGACCTTCACCGCGTCGGCGGCCACCGGACTGCCCGCCGGGGACAGCGTCCGCTTCAAGGCGCTGCCGGGTGCGAAGGGCGACATCTGGCTGGCCGGCGGGGCGGCGGACGGCCCGTACGGGCTGTGGCACTCCACGGACGGCGGCGCGAGCTTCACCGAGCTGCCGAACGTCGAGGAGGCCGACACGGTGGGCTTCGGCAAGGCGGCGCCGGGCGCCTCCTACCAGACCCTGTACACCAGTGCGAAGATCGCCGGGGTCCGCGGCATCTTCCGCTCCACCGACCGGGGCGCCACCTGGACCCGCGTCAACGACGACGCCCACCAGTGGGGCTGGACCGGCGCGGCCATCACGGGCGACCCGCGGGTGTACGGGCGGGTGTACGTGGCGACCAACGGGCGCGGGATCGTCTACGGCGACACCGCCGGTACCGGCCCCGGTCCGGGACCGGACCCGGACCCGGCCGGCACCTGCGCGGTGACGTACAAGGTCACCAACCAGTGGGCGGGCGGCTTCCAGGCCGATGTGCGGCTCACCAACACGGGCACCGCCGCGTGGCGGGGCTGGTCCCTGGACTGGTCGTTCCCGGGCGGCCAGGAGGTGACGCAGATGTGGAACGCCGAGCACACCCGGTCGGGCACGGTGGTGACGGCGAGGAACGTCGGCTGGAACGCCGACGTGGCACCGGGCGCTTCGGTGAGCTTCGGCTTCACCGGGAGCTGGTCGGGGACGAACGCGGCACCGGCGTCGTTCGCGATGGGTGACCGGGTCTGCGGTCGGGCGTGACCTCGCGGGAGGGGCGCGTGCGTACGGCGCGCCCCTCCCGCTTCCGGGACCTGTGCGCCCGTTTCACGCCCTTGTGGCCGCGCTGCACTTCTTCGACCGTTGTGTCAGCAGGAGTGGGTGGCGAGGACAGGGGGCGCCGTATGGCGCGGACATGGGAGGGCGCGGCGGGGCGGCTGATGCTCGCACTGGCGGCGCTGCTGCACCGGACGGTCACGGGAAAGGCCGCGAGGAAGAGACTGCACGACTGCCGGGACGCGGCCCTGCGCGCCGCGTACCGGCGGGGCGTACCGCTGGAGGTGCTCGCCTCCCGGACGCGGCTGACGCAGGGGCGGGTCAGGGAGGTGGTCACCGGCGGGAAGCGCCCGCCGGTGGACGAGGCCGCGTGAGGACGCGGGCCCGGGTCAGGGCGTGTACACCGTCGGCCTGGGTGCCGTCGCCATCCCCGCGCCGATGAAGAAGCTCGGGTGCGGCGGCTGGTTGTATGCCGTGTTCTGCCAGGCCAGCGCCGTGCGGTACTGGGTGTCGTGGAGGAGGGTCGTGATCCTGCGGTCCGTGTCGTGCGGGGTGGAGTAGATCCGCAGGGCCCTGTTGTCCGACGTGCGCCAGACGATCTCCTCCCGCCAGTCGCCGAGGATGTCGCCGGACAGGACCGGGGTGGCCTTGGTGCCGTTGGTGGCGGCGACGCCGGAGCCGGTGAGCAGGCGGGTGTCACCGGAGGTCCCGTACTTGTCGACACGGGTGCCGTCGAGGAGTTCGCGGACGGGGTCGCCGTCCCACCAGGACAGGAAGTTGGTGCTGGAGGGCTTGCGGCTGTTCACGACCGTGCCCTTGGGGTCGCGGATGCCGCTCTCGGCCGACGACCAGGACTCGGCGCCCGCGCTGCCGGACCAGATGTCGGCCGAGACGCCGCGGCCGTTGTCGCCGCTCGCGCCCGTGGCCCAGATGATCTGACCGGTGCGGGCGTCGGCCATCCAGGACGAGGGCTTGGAGCCGTCCTCGTCGACCTTGAACTCCTCCAGGCCCGCCCGGGACGGGTCGAGGTCGCCGACGTGCAGGGCGTCGCCGTGGCCGTTGCGTGTGGTCCACAGGCCGTGGCCGTTGTCGTCGACGGCCATCGCGCCGTAGACGATCTCGTCCCGGCCGTCGCCGTCGACGTCCGCCACGGAGAGCTGGTGGTTGCCCTGGCCGTCGTAGCCCTTGCCGGCGTTGGTGGAGGAGTCGGTGTCGAAGGTCCAGCGGCGGGTGAAGCGGCCGTCGCGCCAGTCCCAGGCGGCGATGACCGACCGGGTGTAGTAGCCGCGCGCCATGATCAGGGAGGGGCGGGAGCCGTCCAGGTAGGCCGTGCCGGCCAGGAAGCGGTCGACGCGGTTGCCGTAGGAGTCGCCCCAGGAGGAGACGTTGCCCCGGCCGGGGACGTAGTCGACCGTGCCCATGGCCTTGCCGGTCTGCCCGTTGAACATGGTCAGGTACTCGGGGCCGGTCAGCACGTAGCCGGAGGAGTTGCGGTGGTCGGCCGAGGAGCTGCCGACGACCGCGCCCGTGCCGTCCTTGGTGCCGTCGGCGGTCTTCATGGCGACCTCGGCCTTGCCGTCGCCGTCGTAGTCGTACACCTGGAACTGCGTGTAGTGGGCGCCGGAGCGGATGTTGCGGCCGAGGTCGACGCGCCACAGCCGGGTGCCGTCGAGCTTGACGCCGTCGACGATCGTGTTGCCGGTGTAGCCGGACTGGGAGTTGTCCTTGGCGTTGGTGGGCTGCCACTTCAGGACGAGGTCGAGGGCGCCGTCGCCGTCGAGGTCGCCGACGGAGGCGTCGTTGGCCTCGTAGGTGTAGGCGACGCCGTCGGGGGTGGTGCCGCCGGCGGGCGGGGAGATCGGCACGTCCTTGTACCCGGCCCGGAACTGGATCGCGTGGACCGAGTCGCCCTGCTCGGTGCCGCCGACGACCGCGCGGACGGTGTAGTCGGCGTGCGAGGGGGCGCCGGCGTGGAAGAAGGTGGTGGAGCCGGTGACCGGCGCGGAGTTGACCTTCGTGCCGGCGCGGTAGACGTTGAAGGCCACGCCGTCCGGGTCGGTGCCCAGCCAGCGCCAGCTGACCAGATTGCCGTCGCCGGTGTGGACGCTGACCACGCCCCGGTCGAGGGCCTCGACCTGCCGGGCGGTCGCGGCCTGGGCGGTGTCGGTGGTGAGCGTGGTCAGGCCGGTGCCGACGAGCCCGGCGGCGGCGAGGGCCGCGCCGAGGACGAGCGGACGGCGTCTGCGGTGCGTGTGGGGGTGGCTCACGGGACGAACCTCCTGGTGGACGGATGGGTTCCGCCTTCTGGTCGCCGCCCGGGGCCGCCGGGTTGCCGCCCGGGGCCCGGCAATTCAGGGGTCCGCTACGGCTTCGCGAACGCCCGCAGGGTGAACACCGGGTCGGGCCGGGGCCGGTCCTGGTCGGGCAGGGCCGCGAGGCGGGCGGCGAACTCCTCCGCGAGCGGCTCCCCCGGCGGCAGGGTGACGAACCAGCCGCGCCTCAGGTCGGCGATGGTGCGGCGCGGACTGCGGCCCTGGCCGTGGCCGGTGAAGCGGGCCTCGCCCGCGGGGACCAGGCCGTGCGCGCGGGCACAGGACTCGACGAGGGGGGCGGCGTCGTGCGCGGTGCTGGGCGGGCGGTCGGCGAGCACCGCGTCGATGTCGCTGCCGACGTTGTGCGAGGGGCCCTTGTCGACGGTGGTCACGTACACCCCGCCGGGGCGCAGCACGCGCGCGCACTCGCCGACGACCGCCCGTACGTTCCGCTCACCGCCGACCAGATGGAGCAGCCACACACTGGTGACGGCGTCGAATCCGCCCTCCCGGAAGGGCAGCCGGCGGCTGTCGGCGAGCACCACCGCGCCGGGCAGCCGGGCGGCGGCCCGCCTGGCCATGGCGGGCGCGAGGTCGGCCCCGGTGACGCGCAGGGCCGCACGGCCGGCCGCGAGCCGGCGGGTGACGATGCCGGTGCCGCAGGCCACGTCGAGCAGTTCGCGGGCGCGCGGCGGAACGAGGCTCAGTACCGCCCGTGCGGCGGCCTCGGCGCGGGGTTCGCCGCCGCGTGAGGCGTCGTAGACTTCCGCTTCCTTGTCGTAGTCCAGCACACCCGTCAGTGTGCCCCGTGGCCGGTGGCCAGGTCCTCCACCCTGCGGGCGAGCTCCACGTCCTTCTCGGTGACGGCGCCGCCCGCGCTGTGGGTGTGCACGGCGAGGGAGACGGTGTCGTAGCCGAGGGTCAGGTCGGAGTGGTGGTCCAGCTCCTCCTGCACCTGGGCGACGTGGACGACCATCGCGGTCGCCGCGAAGTGCGAGCCGAGCCGGTAGGTGCGAGTGAGGCGGCCGTCGTCGAGGGACCAGCCCGGCAGCTCGGCCAGCCGCTCCTCGATCTCCTTCTGCGACAGCGGTTCGACGGGCATGGGCCGCGCTCCTCTCCTGGACGGCGCCGCCGGGGCGGCTCGGCGCCCTCAGCCTGCCACAGGGCGGCGCACCCGGCCCCGGCCGGGCGGGACCGGCACTCCGACGGCGGCCCCGGTCGGCTACCGTGCGGGTATGACCGCACTCGTGTCGGACACAGTCCCCACCGCCCAGGGCGTGGGCCCACTGCTGCGGGCCTGGCGGGAGCGGAGGCGGGTCAGCCAGCTGGAGCTGGCGCTGCGCGCGGACTCCTCCGCCCGGCACATCAGCTTCATCGAGACGGGCCGCTCCCGGCCGAGCGAGGAGATGGTGCTGCGGCTCGCCGAGCACCTGGACGTGCCCGTGCGGGAACGCAACGCGCTGCTGCTCGCGGCCGGTTACGCCCCGCACTACCCGGAGACCCCGCTGGACGACCCGGCGCTGGACGCCCTGCGCGAGGGCATGGAGCGGCTGATCCGGGGATACGAGCCCTACCCCGCGCTGGTCGTGGACGCGACGTACCGGGTGCTGGCCGCCAACCGGGGCATCCTGATGCTGCTGGACGGCCTGCCCGAGCACCTGCTTCAGCCACCGGTCAACGCGATGCGGCTGACCCTGCACCCGGAGGGACTGGCGCCGCGCATCCGCAACCTGCGCGAATGGCGCGGGCACCTGCTGGAGCAGATGCGGCGCCAGATCGCCCTGCACCGCTCGGAGCCCTTGCGCGCGCTGTACGAGGAGGTGGCGGCGTATCCGGTGCCGGAGAGCGGGGCGGGTGAGGAGCCGGCCGAGCCGGTGCCGTACTTCGCGCTGCCGATGCAGATCGAGCACGAAGGACGGACCCTGTCGTTCATCTCCTCCATCTCGACGTTCAACACGCCGATGGACGTCACCGTCGCCGAGCTGGCCATCGAGACACTGCTCCCGGCCGACCCGGCGACGGTCAAGTACCTTCACACGCTGCTGCCCTGACGCTGCCTCAGCGCCGCGTACTGGAGCAGCGCGAACCCGGCGACGACCAGCGCCTGAAGGACGGTCCACACCGCACCGGTCGTGGTGGGCGACAACCACAGACCGAGGGCGGCGAAGCTGACCGCCGCCCAGGCGAGGTTGGCCTCGACGACCGCCCGCACCCCGAGGGCCGGCGGCCGGGTGCGCGCGGCCAGCAGCGCCACGCAGCCGGCGTAGACGGCGAGGAACGCGCCGAGGGCGAGCAGCAGTCCGGAGCGGGCGCCGAGGAGCCGGCCGAGCGGTCCGGAGAGCGTGAGGTAGGCGACCGCGTTGGTGCCGGTCACCACCGCGTCGAGGGCCAGGAAGCGGCGCAGCATCAGCTGCGGTTCGGCGGTGCGGGCGAGGACGGCCAACTGGTTGGCGGACATGACAGGTCACCCTCCGTCGGGGTCGGGACACTGCTGGGGGGCCGGGTCACGGGCCGGAGTGCGCCGGCCCGTGACCCGGTGACTCCACGATCGCGTCCGGCGCGGTCCCGGTCGATTACCCGTCGGGTAATGACGCCGCTCCGCGCCTTGATCCACCACCACCCCTGTGAGACTGACAGGGGAACATGACAGACTGCGGTGAGACTTGGGCGCGTTGGGGAGGCGTGGCGTGAGTGAGCGGCGGGCCGCACCCACCGTGGGCCAGGTGGTCCTGGGCAGGCGGCTGCAGGAACTGCGGGAGACGGCGGGCCTCAAGCGCGAGGAGGCCGCCAAGGTGCTGCGGGTGGCCCCGGCGACCGTGCGGCGCATGGAGATGGCCGAGGTCGCGCTGAAAATACCGTACGTCCAGATCCTGCTGACGGCGTACGGGGTGCCCGCGGCGGAGGTCTCCGCGTTCGTCGCGCTGGCCGAGGAGGCCAATCAGCCGGGCTGGTGGCAGCGGTACCACGACGTGCTCCCGGACTGGTTCAGCATGTACGTGAGCCTGGAGGGCGCCGCGCGGATCGTGCGTTCCTACGAGCCGCACTTCGTGCCGGGGCTGCTGCAGACCGAGGACTACGCGCGCGCGGTCATGGAGGCGGGCACGATCGGGAACGCGGGCGGCGACGCGGTCGAACGCCATGTGTCCCTGCGCATGGAGCGGCAGCGGCTGCTGGAGCGCGCCGACCCGCCGCACCTGTGGGTGGTGATGGACGAGACGGTGCTGCGGCGGCCGGTGAGCATCGACGGACGGGTGATGCGCGACCAGCTGGACAAGCTGCTGGAGCTGGCGACCCGCGACCGGGTCACGCTCCAGGTCGCCGAGTTCGACGACGGGCCGCACCCCGGGACGTACGCACCGTTCACCCTGTTCCGGTTCGCGGAGCCGGAGCTGCCCGACATGGTCTTCACCGAGTACCTGACGGGCGCCCTGTACCTGGACTCCCGCACGGAGGTCTCCGCGCACCTGGAGGTCCTGGACCACATGACGGCGCGGGCCGCCTCGACCCAGCGCACCGAGAAGATCCTGCGCCGCTACCGCGAGAACTTCTGAACCGGCCGCCTCGAAAGCTTCCGACCCGGCGGTCCCGACCCCCAGGCACCCGAGGAGAGCACACCGCATGACCGGATCCGACGCCACGTCCGCCGCCGCTCCCGTCGACACCAGCCGGCCGCACCCGGCCCGGGTCTACGACTGGTGGCTGGGCGGCAAGGACAACTACCCCGTGGACGAGGAACTGGCCCGCACAATCCTCGCCGCGGACGACACGGCGGTGCGCGGCGCGCGGGCCAACCGCCGGTTCATGCACCGTGCGGTGCGGACCCTCGCCGAGGCGGGGGTGCGCCAGTTCCTGGACATCGGCACCGGCATCCCCACCGAGCCGAACCTGCACCAGGTCGCCCAGGCGGTGGCCCCCGAGGCGCGGGTGGTCTACGCCGACAACGACCCGATCGTGCTGCGGCACGCCGAGGCGCTGCTGCACGGTTCCGCCGAGGGCTCGACGGAGTACGTCCACGCGGACGTGCGCGACCCGGAGACCATCCTGCGGCTGGCCGCCGAGTCGCTGGACTTCGCCCGGCCGGTCGCCCTGTCCCTGGTGGCCCTGACGCACTACCTCGGGGACGCGGCCGACGGCGACGACGTGCACGGTCTGCTGAAGCGGTACGTGGACGCCCTGGCGCCGGGCAGCTATCTGGTCCTCTCCCAGGTCACGCCGGACCTGAACCCGGAGGCGGTGGGCAAGGCGGCCGGTCTGTTCGCGCGCAGCGGCACGCCGTTCTACCCGCGCTCGCTCGGTGAGTTCTCCCGCTTCTTCGACGGCCTGGAGCTGCTGGGCCCCGGCGTCATCCCGGTCACCGGCTGGCGGCCGGACCCGGAGGACGTGGCGGTCCAGGCGGAGGGCATCGTGCCGGTGTACGCGGGGGTGGCGCGCAAGGTCTGACAGGACCGGCCGGCGTCCGCCCTGACCCGTACGGGCGCCGCGAACGGGTGCGCTCCCGCACCCGCCCCTAGGTTCGGAGCCAGGGCGACCGAGGGAGAGCGCACGTGACCGACACGCGGACACCGCCCACCGAGCCGGGCGCGGCACTGCTGCGGGCGGGGCGGTTCTTCCGGCCCGGCACCGCCGCCCCCGACCTGCACAGCATCGGACTGGTCGGGGGCCGGGAGTCGGACGCGTTCTACCGGGACCGGTGGAGCCACGACAAGGTCGTCACCTCCACGCACGGGGTGAACTGCACGGGGTCGTGCCGCTGGAACGTGTTCGTCAAGGACGGCATCATCACCTGGGAGACCCAGGCGACGGACTATCCGTCGGTGGGCCCGGACCGCCCCGAGTACGAGCCGCGCGGCTGCCCGAGGGGGGCGGCGTTCTCCTGGTACACGTACTCGCCGACCCGGGTGCGCTACCCGTATGTGCGCGGGGTGCTGCTGGAGATGTACCGGGAGGCGAAGGCCCGGCTGACGGACCCGGTGCTGGCCTGGGCCGACATCCAGGGCGACCCCGAGCGGCGGCGGCGCTACCAGCGGGCCCGCGGCAAGGGCGGTCTGGTGCGGGCGAGCTGGGACGAGGCGGTCGAGATGGTCGCCGCGGCCCATGTGCACACCATCCGCACCCAGGGCCCGGACCGCATCGCGGGCTTCTCCCCCATCCCGGCGATGTCGATGGTGTCGCACGCGGCGGGCGCCCGCTTCCACTCCCTCATCGGCGCCCCGATGCTGTCGTTCTACGACTGGTACGCCGACCTGCCGGTGGCGTCCCCGCAGGTCTTCGGCGACCAGACGGACGTGCCGGAGTCGGGTGACTGGTGGGACGCGGCGTACCTGATCATGTGGGGGTCGAACGTCCCGGTGACCCGCACGCCGGACGCGCACTGGATGGCCGAGGCCCGCTACCGGGGCCAGAAGGTCGTGGTCGTCTCCCCCGACTACGCCGACAACACCAAGTTCGCCGACCAGTGGCTGCACCCGCACCCGGGCACGGACGCCGCGCTGGCCCTGGCGATGGGGCACGTGGTGCTCAAGGAGTTCTTCGTCGACCGGGAGACCCCGTTCTTCGACGACTACGTACGCCGCTTCACCGACCTGCCGTTCCTGGTGACGCTGACCGAGCGGGACGGCGGGTACGTGCCGGCGAAGTTCCTGCGCGCGGCCGACCTGGGGCAGGAGGGTGCGGACGCCGCCTGGAAGACGGTGGTACTGGACGACACGACGGGTCGTGCGGTCGTGCCCAACGGCTCGCTGGGCTTCCGCTGGAACGAGGCCGACCAGGGCAGGTGGAACCTCGACCTGGGCGACGTGCGCCCCCGGCTGAGCCTGCACGGCCACGAGATGGCGTCGGGCGTGGAGGTGCTGCTCCCCCGCTTCGACACCGAGGGCGGCGCGCACGCGCAGGGCCGCGGCGAGGTGGTCCGGCGGGGAGTGCCGGCGACCCGGCTGGGCGGGGCGACCGGGCCGCTGGTGACCACGGTGTTCGACCTGCTGCTCGCCCAGTACGGGGTGGCCCGGCCCGGGGTGCCGGGCCGGTGGCCGGCGTCGTACGAGGACGCGGAGGCGCCCGGCACCCCGGCGTGGCAGGAGACGCACACCTCGGTGCCGGCGGCGGCCTGTGTGCGGATCGCCCGGGAGTTCGCGCGGACCGCCGAGCGCTCCCGGGGACGCTGCATGATCCTGATGGGTGCGGGCACCAACCACTGGTTCCACTCCGAGACGATCTACCGGGCGTTCCTCGCCCTGCTCCAGCTCACCGGCTGCCAGGGCCGCAACGGCGGCGGCTGGGCGCACTACGTGGGCCAGGAGAAGTGCCGTCCGGTGACCGGCTGGGCGTCGCTGGCCGCCGCCTCGGACTGGTCGCGGCCCCCGCGCCAGATGATCGGCACCGCGTACTGGTACCTGAACACCGACCAGTTCCGCTACGACCGGTTCGGCGCGGACGTGCTGGCCTCGCCGCTGGGCGAGGGCAGGTTCGAGGGGATGACGGGCGCGGACTGCCTGGCGCTGTCGGCGCGCACGGGGTGGATGCCGTCGTACCCGACCTTCGACCGCAACCCCCTGGAGCTGGGCGAGACCTTCGGCGACCCGGTGGCGAACGCGGTGGCCGAGCTGCGCGCGGGAACCCTGAAGTTCGCCTGCGAGGACCCGGACGCGCCGGAGAACTGGCCGCGGATCGTGACGCTGTGGCGGGCCAATCTGCTGGGTTCGTCGGCGAAGGGCGCCGAGTACTTCACCAAGCACCTGCTGGGCACCCACTCCTCGCTGCGCGCCGAGGAGGCCGCGCCGGGCGAGCGGCCCCGGGACGTGGTCTGGCACGAGGAGGCGCCCGAGGGCAAGCTCGATCTGCTGCTGTCGCTGGACTTCCGGCACACCTCGTCCACGCTGCTCTCCGACGTGGTGCTGCCCGCCGCGACCTGGTATGAGAAGCACGACCTGTCCAGCACGGACATGCACCCCTATGTGCACGCCTTCTCCCCGGCCGTGAGCCCGCCGTGGCAGACCCGCACCGACTTCGACACGTTCAAGGTGCTCGCGGAGAAGCTGAGCGAGCTGGCCGCCGGCCACCTCGGGGTACGCAAGGACCTCGTGGCGGCGCCGCTCCAGCACGACACCCCCGGCGAGATCGCCCAGCCGGGCGGGGTGGTACGGGACTGGCGGCGCGGGGAGTGCGATCCGGAGCCCGGGAAGACCATGCCGAACCTCGTCGTCGTGGAGCGCGACTACACGGCGATCGGCGCGAAGTTCGCGGCGCTGGGCCCGCTGGTGGAGGCCAAGGGCCTGCCCGCGAAGGGGATCACGCTGAGGCCGGACGAGGAGGTGGCGCGGCTGCGGGAGCTGAACGGCGCGGTGCGCGGCGGCCCGGCCGACGGCCGCCCGGCGCTGGACACGGCGGTGAAGGCGGCCAACACCATCCTGGCCCTCTCCGGCACCACCAACGGGCGCCTGGCCACCCAGGGCTTCCACACCCTGGAGGCGAAGACCGGTCAGGAGATGGCCCACCTCGCCGCCGAGCACGAGGGCAAGCGCGTCACCTACGCGGACACCCAGGCGGCGCCCGTGCCGGTGATCACCTCCCCGGAGTGGTCGGGCAGCGAGGCAGGCGGGCGGCGGTACACGGCGTTCACGCTCAACACCGAGCATCTCAAGCCCTGGCACACCCTCACCGGACGGCAGCACTTCTTCCTGGACCACGACTGGATGCACGAGCTGGGCGAGGCGCTGCCCGTGTACCGGCCGCCGCTGGACATGAGCCGGCTGTTCGGCGAACCGCGGCTCGGCCCGGACGGGCACCGTGAGGTGACGGTCCGCTATCTGACCCCGCACAACAAGTGGTCCATCCACTCCGAGTACCAGGACAACCTGTTCATGCTGGCCCTGTCGAGGGGCGGCCAGACCATCTGGATGTCGGCGCGGGACGCGGAGGCGATCGGCGTCGGCGACGACGACTGGATCGAGGCGATCAACCGCAACGGCGTGGTGGTGGCCCGCGCGATCGTCTCGCACCGGATGCCACCGGGCACGGTCTACATGCACCACGCGCAGGAGCGCACGGTCAACGTGCCCCTCGCGGAGACGACCGGGAAGCGCGGCGGCATCCACAACTCGCTCACCCGCCTGCTCCTCAAACCGAGCCATCTCATCGGCGGCTACGCCCAGTTGTCGTGGGCGTTCAACTACCTGGGCCCGACGGGCAACCAGCGCGACGAGGTGACGGTGATCCGCCGCCGCGGCCAGGAGGTCGAGTACTGATGCGAGTGATGGCCCAGGTCGCGATGGTCATGAACCTCGACAAGTGCATCGGCTGCCACACCTGCTCGGTCACCTGCAAGCAGGCGTGGACCAACCGTCGGGGCATGGAGTACGTCTGGTTCAACAACGTGGAGACCCGCCCCGGTCAGGGCTACCCGCGCCGCTACGAGGACCAGGAGAGGTGGAAGGGCGGCTGGGAGCTGAACCGGCGGGGCGCGCTCAAGCTCAAGGCGGGCGGCCGGATCAGGAAGCTCGCCGGGATCTTCTCCAACCCGAAGCTCCCGGAGATCAAGGACTACTACGAGCCCTGGACCTACGACTACAAGAACCTCACCGACGCCCCGCTCGGCTCCGACTACCCGGTCGCCCGGCCCGTCTCGCAGCTCGACGGCAAACCGATGAAGATCGGCTGGTCCTCGAACTGGGACGACGACCTGGGCGGCGCCCCCGCCTACGGCGACCTCGACCCGATGGTGGAACGGACGCGGCAGCGGGCCTCGGAGAAGGTGCGGTTCGCGTACGAAGAGACGTTCATGTTCTACCTGCCGCGCATCTGCGAGCACTGCCTCAACCCGTCGTGCGTGGCGTCGTGCCCGTCCGGGGCGATGTACAAGCGCTCGGAGGACGGCATCGTCCTGGTCGACCAGGACCGCTGCCGGGGCTGGCGGATGTGCGTGACCGGATGCCCGTACAAGAAGGTGTACTTCAACCACCGCACCGGCAAGGCCGAGAAGT
The DNA here is from genome assembly GCA_002155895.1 of Streptomyces rochei. Taxonomy (GTDB): domain Bacteria; phylum Actinomycetota; class Actinomycetes; order Streptomycetales; family Streptomycetaceae; genus Streptomyces; species Streptomyces rochei. The sequence goes on along the minus strand of MUMD01000186.1, from coordinate 6,881 downwards.
GCACCTTCTGCTATCCGCGCATCGAGATCGGGCAGCCGACGGTCTGCTCGGAGACCTGCGTCGGCCGGCTGAGGTACCTGGGTGTGGTGCTGTACGACGCCGACAAGGTGACCGAGGCGGCCTCCACGCCGGACGAGCACGACCTGTACGCGGCACAGTTGGGCGTCTTCCTCGACCCGGAGGACCCCGAGGTGCGGCGGGAGGCGGAGAAGGCGGGCATTCCGTTCGACTGGATCGAGGCGGCCCGGCGCTCCCCCGTGCACGCGCTGGTGAGCAGGTACCGTGTCGCCCTGCCCCTGCACCCGGAGTACCGCACCATGCCGATGGTCTGGTACATCCCGCCGCTGTCACCGGTGGTGGACGCCCTGACGGAGACCGGGCACGACGGCGAGGACGCCGACAACCTCTTCGGGGCCATCGACACGCTCCGCATCCCACTGGAGTACCTGGCGGAGGTGTTCACGGCGGGCGACACCGGCCCGGTACGGGCGTCGCTGGAGAAGCTGGCGGCGATGCGGGCCCACATGCGGGCGATCAACCTCGGCGAGGAACCGGACCCGGCCGTCTGCGCGGGTGTCGGCATGAGCCCGCAGGAGGTCGAGGACATGTACCGGCTGCTGGCGATCGCCAAGTACGAGGAGCGGTACGTGATCCCGACGGCGGCCGTCGGCGACGCGCACCGGCTGGAGGCGTCGGCGCTGCCGGACACGTGCAGCCTGGACACCGACGGCGGGCCGGGGATGGGCGGGGACGGGCCGTTCGGCCAGGACTCGGGGCGCAGGCGGCTGCCGCTGGTGCCGGTGGAGAACTTCCACATCCTGCGCAGGCGGCAGACGGCGGACGACGAGAGGGAGGTCTGATTCCCATGCCCGGCTTCGAGCTGCTGTACCAGGCGGCGGCGCTCTGTCTGACGTATCCCGACGACGACTTCCGCGCCCGGCTGCCGCTGCTGCGGGAGGCCGCTCCGCAACTGCGGGGCTTCACCGACCACGCGGCGGCGACCGAACAGGGCGCGCTCCAGGCGCACTACGTGGAGGTCTTCGACTTCAAGAACCGGCACAGCCTCTATCTGAGCTGGTGGACCGACGGCGACACCCGCAACCGCGGCATGTCGCTGGTCCGCTTCAAGGAGCTGTACCGGGCGCACGGGCTGGAGTTCACCGACGAGGAACTGCCCGACTTCCTGCCGGCCGTGCTGGAGTTCGCCTCCCGCACCGGGAACATCGGCATGCTCACCGAGCACCGCGACGCCCTGGACCAGCTCCGCTCCCGGCTCACCGCCTTCGGGACGCCCTACGCGTGCGTCCTGGACGCGGTGTGCGCCACCCTGCCGCCCGCACCCACCGGAGCCCGCCCGTGACCGTCTTCCTCTGGGGCGTGCTGCCCTACGCCGCCTTCGCCCTGCTGGTCGCGGGCCTGGTCTGGCGGCACCGCTACGACCGGTTCGGCTGGACGACGCGCTCCTCGCAGGTGTACGAGTCGAAGCTGCTGAACATCGCCTCGCCGGTGTTCCACTACGGCATCCTGTTCGTGCTCGTCGGCCATCTCGTCGGGCTGTTCGTTCCCGAGTCGTGGACGGACGCGCTGGGCGTGAGCGAGCACGCCTACCACCTGCTGTCGCTGTACGGCGGCACGGCGGCCGGTGTGCTGGCCGTCGCGGGCATCCTCATGCTGATCTACCGCCGGCGCACCAACGCGCCCGTCTTCCGGGCGACGACCGCCAACGACAAGGTCATGTACGTCTTCCTGCTTGCGGCGATCGTCCTCGGCATGGTCGCCAAGCTGGCGCACTCCTCCGGCACCGGCTACGACTACCGGCACACCATCGCGCCCTGGTCGCGCAGCCTGTTCACCCTCCAGCCGAAGACGGAGCTGATGGTGGGAGTCCCGGTGCTGTACCAGGTGCACGCGGTGGTGGGGATGCTGCTGATCGCCCTGGTGCCGTACACCCGGCTGGTGCACATGTTCAGCGCGCCGGTGCAGTACCTGACCCGCCCGTACGTGGTGTACCGGTCGCGCGACCCCAGGCAGCTGGGGCCGCGCCCGGACCGGCGGGGCTGGGAGCGCGCGGGCTCCTAGCGCCCTGTCCGACTAGGCCAGCTTGGCCGTGAGGGTGATGGTCGTGCCGGTCAGGGCCTGGCTGACCGGGCAGTTCTTCTTGGCGTCCTCGGCGGCGGCGACGAACGCGTCGTTGTCGAGGCCGGGGACGGTGCCCTCCACGGTGAGGTGGATGCCCGTGATGCCCTCACCCGGCTGGAAGGTGACGTCGGCGGAGGTGGTGAGCTTGGTGGGCGGGGTGCCGGCGCCGGCCAGGCCGTGCGACAGCGCCATGGAGAAGCAGCTGGAGTGGGCGGCGGCGATCAGCTCCTCGGGGCTGGTCTTCCCGTTCGCCTGCTCGGCGCGCGACGGCCACGACACCGGCTGCTCGCCGATGCCGGACGAGTCGAAGGTGACGACACCGTTGCCCTCGAGCAGGTTGCCTTCCCAGACGGTGTGTGCGGAGCGCGTGGTTGCCACGGCGGTTCCTCTCGAAATCTCTTGCTGTACTGGGGCGGTGGGAGCCCGCGACCGGGTTCCCACCCCCATCCGATCACACTCCGGCTCAGCTCACCCGGAAGACCGGTCCCCGGGCGGTGAACGGCAGCCGTGCGCCCTTCGGGATCAGGTAGGCGTGCTCGCGCCGCACCCGCAGCACGTCGCACCAGCCGTCGGTGATGACGAGGACCGGCGCGGTGGGCGGGAAGTCGTCGGCGCGCAGCAGCAGGTCGACGCCGGGCTGGAGGACGGTGCCGCCGCGACCGTGCACCCGGACCCGGCCCGCGATCTCCGTCACCGGCAGGTAGCCGGCGTCGTGCGGTGCCGCGTCGCAGAAGACGACGCGGGCGGCGGGCACGTCGCGGGCCTCGGCGTAGGAGGCGATGGCGCCGAGCGCCTTGCCGAGCAGGGTGCGGTCCATGGAGCCGGAGGTGTCCAGGACGACGCCGAAGGTGCAGCGGGCGATCTCCTCGGGCGGGAAGTACCGTCCGGCGCGCGGGATGTCCGGGGTGGCGGCCTGGCGCCGGGAGGGGCGCGCGTACGAGCGTACGGGCTCGGGGCGGGGCACGAACTCGTCGAACCAGCGGGCGAGGCGGGCGTCCCAGGGCAGCGGCGGGTGGCTGAGGGCGCGGATCTCCTCGACCAGGCCGCCGGGCAGGTAGCCGCGTTCCTGCCGCTGGTGCAGGTCCAGGCCCTGGGTCAGGCCGCGCCGGTAGAAGCCGTCGAGGTCGACGTGGTCGCGGGGCGCGCCGAGCGGGCCGCCGAGGATGTCGCCGACGCCCTTGCCGCGCAGGGTGGACAGGCGGCGCATGCGGCGCAGGTCGCCGGCGATGCGGTCGTAGACCTCCTCGGCGGACAGGCCGGCGAGGGCCGGGTCGTGCAACAGGCCCTCGGGCATGGTGCCGACCCGCATCTCGACCAGCCAGCCGTTGATCACGTAGTCGCAGGCGACGTTGAAGAGGTAGGGGTCGCGGGTGCCGCGGCGGTCGCCGTGACGCAGGGCGGCGTGCAGCATCTCGTGGGCGAGGATGAAGCGCCATTCCTCGTCGTCGTACCGGCGCAGGGGGTTGACGTAGATCTCGCCGGCCTCGGCGTCGACGGCGGCGACGGAGATGCCGTGGGCGCGGGCGAGTTCGGCGTCGGCGACGAGGGTGATGCCGGCCGCGATGCCGCCGAGGAGCGGGTAGGAGGAGACGAACCAGCTCAGGGCCTGCTGCCAGGGGTGCAGTCGGGTGGGGCCGCCCAGCATGTCGTCGCGCCGGCCGCCCGCGAGGTCGAGGGCGGTGGACATGGTGCGGGTCAGGGCGTGGGCGAAGGCCAGCTGCCAGTCGGGGGCCTGGCCGTTGTATCCGTCCCAGGGCACCAGGAGCTGGTCGGGTTCGGCGCCCGCGGTGCCGCAGTGCTCGTAGGCGGCCGGGATGCCGCCCTCGCGGCGCCAGGCGGCGGCGATGCGTTCCTCGTCGCCGTCGGGGTACGTCGGCGGCAGGTGGTCCGGGGTGCGGCCGACCGGGAAGGTCGCCAGGAAGCGGTTGACGACGACGCAGCGGGCGGCGAGGTCGTAGCGGTCGGGCTGGGGGCGCTCGCCGGTCGCGGCGGGTACGTGGCCGAAGCCGAGGTGGATCAGGGCGTGGGCGATGGCCCAGGCCCACTCGGCGGGCTCGGCGTGACGGGTGTGACTGAGGTGGACCCGGCCGTTGGAGCTGACGCGGACGAGTCCCTGACGGGGCGCGACCCGGCACTCCTCCTCACGGCACAGCTTGACCTCCATCGCCGCCAGGGCGGGGTTGGCCCACACCAGCCGGACGCCCTCGGCGCAGTCCTCCGCCGCCGGGTCCTTCTTCTTCTGCTGCTGCTTCTGCCTGCGGGTGCGGCTCATCGGCGGGCCTCGACCAGCCGGGGCATGTCGCGGGCGGCCTCGACCAGGAACCAGGCGGGCAGCACCGGGTTGCCGTCGGCGTCGGAGGCGATGACGCTCTGGGCGACCTCCACGGAGATCTCGGCGAGCTGCACCAGCAGCGACTTGGCGCGGTAGGCGGTCTGGCGGCCGTTCGCCGACATGTGCTCCTTGCTCGCGGGCAGTTCCTTGACCAGCCGGCCGCGGAAGGACTCGGCGAGGTAGTAGAGCAGGTCGCGGTCCTGGAGGCGGCTGGGCCAGCGGGCCTCGCCCTTGAGGATCGCCTCGATGCCGAACCGGCTGCGCACGATCTTGACGTAGCCGCAGAAGGCGGTGGCGTGGGCGGGGGTGAGCGTGCCGTGGGCGAGGACCTTGAGAGTGTCCTCGTCGAGGTCGCGGCCGAAGGAGTGCAGGGCGTCGGAGAGCATGTGCCAGGAGCGCGGGGTGGAGAACGGCTCCTCGGTCTTGGGCGGCTTGGACCACAGGTGGTCGGGGCGGTCGGTGAGGTGGTCGGTGATCCAGGGGTGGATGCCGTTCTCGCCGGCCCAGGTGAGCCAGTCGTGGGCGGAGGCGTCCAGGTGGACGTGGGTGAGGCGGTTGACCAGCGCGGAGGCGAGGGGGCGGGCCAGGGCGTTGTCGGTGGCGCGGTTGCCGGCGCCGATGACGATGGAGCCCTTGGGAAGTTCGTAGCTGCCGATGCGGCGGTCGAGGATGAGGGAGTAGAACGCCTTCTGCACGTCGGGGGTGGCCGCGTTCAGCTCGTCCAGGAACAGGCAGTACGGCTCGTCGCGGGCGATGGACTCCGGCGGGCAGAACACCGACCGGCCGTCCCGGATCTGCGGGACGCCGATCAGGTCCTCGGGCGCGAGCTGGGTGCCGAGCAGGCTCACGCACTCCAGGCCCAGCGAGTCGGCGAAGTTCCTCACCAGGGAGGACTTGCCGATGCCGGGTGCGCCCCACAGGAAGACCGGCCGCACGGTGGCGAGGCCGAGCAGCAGTTCCGGGAGTCGGGCGGGAGTGACGGTGACGGCTGCCTGCACGCAGGGGCTCCTCGAGAGGATCGTCGGGAGGGGACCGCACCAGTGTGGGTGTCCCGCCGTTCCCGCGCAGCCCAATTACGGTGCCGCGGGCCCCTCCGCGCGCCGCCTGCGGGCCGCCATCACCGCGTAGACCAGCACACCCGCGAAGAGGAACAGCACGCCCTGGTAGACCGCCGCGTAGCCGGCGCCGGCGACCAGCCAGAGGGAGAAGCCCGCCGCGACCGCCGCGATCACGCCGTCGCGGACCAGGCGGGCCCGGTCGACCTTCTCGCCCTGCCCGGAGACGAGGTGGAAGATCTGGGCGGCGGTGGCCAGCAGATAGGGCACGGTAGCGGTGAAGGTGGTGACGAGGACGAGGATCTCGAAGACCTTCGCCGAGCCGGACGTGTAGTTGTAGACGGTGAGCAGGGAGGCGAGGACGACGGTGACGCCGACGCCGACGGTGGGGACACCGCGCCGCTTGCGGGCGAAGGCGGCCGGGAAGAGGCCGTCCCTGGCGGCGGCGTACGGGGTCTGGGCGCTCAGCAGGGTCCAGCCGTTGAGGCAGCCGGTCATGGAGACCAGGGCGGCCAGCGCGACGGCCCAGCCTCCCCAGGCGCCGCCGAACATGGCGTTGACGGCGTCCGAGAAGGGCGCGGTGGAGTCCACCAGGCGGTCGTGGGCGACCGTGCCGAAGACCGAGAGGGTGCCCAGCAGGTAGACGAGGGCCGCGCCCGCGGTGCCGATGACGGTGGCGCGGCCGACCGTGCGGCGGGGGTCCTTGACCTCGCCGGCGCTGACGGCGGCGGACTCCACGCCGAGGTAGGAGAAGAGGAGAATCGCGGCGGCGGCCGAGACGGCGCCGATGCCGCTGCCGCCGGTGGCGTTGAACGGGCCCAGGTTGTCGGCGTCGAAGAAGAACAGACCGCCGACGGCCACGAGCAGGAGCGGGGCGAACTTCAGGACCGTGGCGACGAGCTGGACGGCGCCGACGTAGCGGGTGCCGGCGAAGTTGGCGAGCGCGGGCAGCCACTGGATGACGAGGGCGGCCAGGCAGGCGGTCCAGCGGTGGTCACCGACCGGGATCAGGACGTCCAGATAGCCGACGGCGGCGACGGCGAGGGCCGCGTTGGACACCCAGGTGGTGATCCAGTACGCCCAGGCGGCGAGGAAGCCGGCGAAGTCGCCGAATGCCTCGCGGGCGTAGACGTAGGGGCCGCCGGTGCGCGGGTCGCGCCGGGCGAGGCGGCCGAAGACCAGGGCGAGCGCGATGGCGCCGACGGTGAGGACGCCGAAGGCGAGCAGGCTGATGGTGCCGAAGGGGGCGACGGAGGCCGGGAGCAGGAAGATGCCGCCGCCGATGATGTTGCCCATGACCAGGGCGGTGGCGACGGGGAGGCCGAAGCGGCGGGTGTGCCTGGTGCCCTCGGGGG
>MUMD01000185.1 GCA_002155895.1 Streptomyces rochei | reverse complement strand
AGATGTGTATGAGGGACAGGGAGAGGGCGGGACGGGCACGGCGGACGCGTGCGGCCGCAGGCGGGCGCACGGGCGCGGAAGAACGCGAACACGCCCGGGACGGACGGCGTACGGGACGGGCAGGCGTACGGAGCGGGCGTACGGAGGAGCCGGGGTACGGGTGACACCCGCGCTCGGGACCACACCGGGGCGCCGCTGCGTGCCGTGGGGATGACGGACGAACGCGCGGCGCCGCGCCGGGACGGTGTGACCGCCGGAGCGCGGGCCTCAGTTGCCGCCGAACAGCGAGCGGCGCAGTCGGCGCAGTGGCGCGAACAGCGAGACCCGGCGGACCCGGGCGCCCCTGCCGCTGCGCTGGTGCGCGGGCTCACGCGCGGTCAGCTCACGCATCAGCGACGTCGCCTCCACCGTTTCCCGCTGTGGGAGGGCGGGCCCTCCGAGCACCGCGAGATGGCGGTCGAGGCGCGAGCTGGTCGCGCTGCTGCCGCAGGTGATCGCAGGGACCCTGGCCCTGCTGCGCACTGTTATCTGTTCCATGTCACTCCCCACCCGTACGAGTCCACCCGGCCCGGGCAGGGTAACCCTATCGCCCCGGTACGGCATGCGTGTATCGCGGTCACAGGATTCACCTTCCCCGTAAGGGGGTTGACGATTACTCTCCGAATCCGACAGATTCCAGGGTGAGTTGGAGGACCGGCCTGCTCGTCGGCCGGTGGGACCCGCCGCCCGGTTCGACCGTCACCGCGAGTGAGGTGGCCGACCGGTCCAGGCCGGTGGCGACCAGGGGCGTGTCGCCCTCGAAGAGCCCCAGGGAGCGCGCTTCAGCGCCGGGGCGCATGACCCACAGTTGGTGCACGCGGTCGCCGGACGGCTCGCGGTACCCGCTCAGGGTGACGACCGCGCGCCCCTCGGATGCGGAAGCGACTACTCCGATCCCGCGCCCGCCATCGTCCTCCCCGTGGGCCGCGCGAGCGTCCGGAGCGGCGAGAACGTGGGCGATCTCACGTGCCCGGTCCCGGGCGGTGTCCCGCTCGGCCCGCGTCCGGTCCGCCTGGACGGCGAAGAGCGAGGCGACCACGAGCGCCGCAGCGGCCGTCGCCGTGGCGAAGGGCGGCAGCGGGGGGCGCCGGCCGAGCGGGCGGGAACGTTCCGGCGTCGGCGGTCCGCCCCACACATGGGGCGGCAGCCGGCGCGCCGGGCGGCCCCGTCCCGGCGCGGGTTCCTGCGCCGTGGTCCGTACGGCGGCCAGGACGCGGTCGCGCAGGGCGGCCGGGGCCGGTGCCGCCGTGGACCAGGCCAGCCGGACGGCGTCCTCGGACAGCGCCCGTGTCTCGGCGGCGCAGCGGTCGCAGCTCCGAAGGTGCCGTTCGAAGCGGTCCCGTTCCGCGCCGTCCAGGGCGTCCAGGGCGTAAGGGGCGGCCAGCGAGTGGAGGCCGCCGCGGCGCGGCAGCCGGCCGACAAGGCTCACGCGGCACCTCCCAGGCACTCGCGCAGGCGCCCCAGTCCGTCTCTCATGCGTGTCTTCACCGTGCCCAGGGGGAGGGAGAGGCGCTCGGCGACCTCGCGGTAGGTGTAGCCGTCGTAGTAGGCGAGGGTGACGGACTGGCGCTGCAGGGCGGTCAGGCGGTCCAGGCAGCGGCGTACCCACTCGCGTTCGAGCCCCGCCTCGACCTCCTCGGAGACCTGGTCGAAGGCGGGGAGGCGGGCGCGCCGGGCCTCGCGCCGCTCGCGTTCGCCGGCCGCGCGGGCGCTGCGCACCCGGTCGACGGCGCGGCGGTGGGCGACGGTGAGGATCCACGCCAGGGCGCTGCCCCGGCGCGGGTCGAACCGCGCGGCGGACCGCCACAGTTCGAGCAGTACCTCCTGCGTCACCTCCTCGGACTGCGCGGGGTCCCGCACGACGCGGCGCACCAGTCCGAACACCGGGCCGGAGATCAGCCCGTACAGGTCCTCGAACGCCTTCTGGTCACCGCCCGCCACGAGCACCAGCAGCTCGTCCGCCTCCACCCGGTCCCCCTCTCCCCGCGTGCCCCGTGAGACCCGCTCGCGCCACTGCCGGGGCGTGCCGGTGGACCGCCCCGGCAGTGGGTACGGATCGGCGGGCCGAAAACGCGGGTCGGCCCGGCACCGGTCCGCGCCGGCGGTGGTGGCCGTCGGGGCCGGATCGGTGCTCAGGGGGGCCGCATCCGCCCTCGGCTGAGCTACTTTTGGGAGGAAAACGGGAGAACCACGGGCCCGTTCCCGGGAATGTCCGCGCGAGACTCCGAGGGGGCGCCGGTGTCCGAGGAACCGGGCAGTGAGCGCGTGATCGCCGGCCGCTACCGCCTGCTGTCCCCCCTCGGTGAGGGCGGCATGGGCACGGTGTGGCGCGCCCGCGACGAGGTGCTGCGCCGCGAGGTCGCCGTCAAGGAGGTCCGCGCTCCCGCCGGGCTGCCGGAGGCCGACGTGCGGCGGATGTACGCGCGGCTGGAGCGGGAGGCGTGGGCCGCGGCCAGGGTGGCCCACCGCAACGTGGTCACGGTGTACGACGTGGCCACCGACGACGGCCGGCCCTGGATCGTGATGGAGCTGGTGCGCGGGCTCTCCCTGGCCGACGTGCTGGACGCCGAGGGCCCGCTGGAGCCGCGGCGGGCCGCGCTGATCGGCGCCGAGGTACTGGCCGCGCTGCGGGCCGCGCACGCGGCCGGGGTGCTGCACCGGGACGTGAAGCCGGCCAACGTGCTGCTGTCCGACGACGGCCGGGTGGTGCTCACCGACTTCGGGATCGCCAGGGTCGAGGGCAGCTCCGCGCTGACCATGACCGGCGAGGTGATCGGCTCACCGGAGTTCCTGGCCCCCGAGCGCGTGCTGGGCCGCACCCCCGGCCCCGAGTCCGACCTCTGGTCGCTGGGCGTGCTGCTGTACACGGCGGTCGAGGGGGCCTCCCCCTTCCGCCAGGACACCCCGCTGAGCACGCTGCGGGCCGTCGTGGACGAGGAGTTGCCGCCGCCGCACCGGGCGGGTGCGCTCGCCCCCGTCGTCGAGGGGCTGCTCCGCAAGGACCCGGCGGAGCGGCTGACCGGCGAGCGGGCCGAGAGGGACCTGCGTCTCGTGGGTGCCGGGGGCTCCGTCACCGGACAGGACACCACCCGGGCGGACACGGTGCCGGGCGGCGCCTTCGCCCCGACGGTCACCGCCCGCACCGGGCCGGAGGCGTCCCGCACTCCCCCGCTGCCCGTGCCGTCGGCGCCGCCCGGCACGGCGCAGGCCGCGACCGCCGCGCCCGGCGGGCGGGACCGGCGCGCCCGGGCCGTGCTGGTGGCGGGGCTGGCCGTGCTCGTGCTGGCGCTGGCCGGGCTGACGTACACCCTGGTCGACCGGTCGGGCGGCGGTGACGGCGCCGAGGGGTCGGGCGGGAGCCCGGAGCCGGGGGCGAGCACGCCCGCGCCGAGCCGCACCGGGAGCAGCGGGGAACCGAGCCCGTCGGCCTCTTCCGGGAGCGGCGGCCCGGAGAGCGGTCGGCCGCCGCGGTCGGTGCGGGTGTCGGTGGCCGGCGCGCACACCGAGTACGAGGGGAGCTGTCCGCCGCCGCACGGCCGGGCACCCGCCTTCACGGCGACGTTCACCGTGGACCGGCTGCCGGCGCGGGTCGGTTACCGCTGGGTGACCGAGGACGGGTCGGTCTCCGACCCCGGGTGGCGGACGCTGTCGTTCCCCGCGGACGGCGACCGGTCGCGGCAGGACACGGTCGTCGTGACGACGCACGAGGAGAGCGGGACGTTCGAGGGTGCCGTGCGTGTGGAGGTGCGGGAGCCGGTGGGCGTCACGTCGAACGCGGTGGCGTTCTCGGTGACGTGCGTGACGCGGACGGAGACGGAGACGGAGCCGGGGACGAAGACCCCGACGGGCGGGGCCTCCTCCTCTTCTTCTCCGTCTCCCTCCGCTCCCTCCGCTTCAGGTCCGTGACGGACCTGCGCCCGTGGGGGGACCGCCGGGTCAGGCGGCGCCGTCGAGCGCCGGCAGGTAGCCGCCGGACTGCCCGGCAGCGGTCGGGTGGTAGGACTCGCCGATGTTGAGCCAGTTCACACTGTGCAGCCAGGAGCTGCCGGAGCAGATCTCGTGACCGCTGAAGGTGGGACGTACGTCGCCGAAGGTGAAGCCGTGGTCGGCGGCGCGCTTGGCGATCGCGGTGTTGAGGTGGTCGGCGGCGTCGTTGATCGCCTTCCGCTTGGTCTCGGAGAGGCCGAGGCAGGAGGTGCCGAGCCGGTAGAAGCGCGGGTAGCCGAGGACGACGACGTGGGCGTTGGGGGCCCGGTCGCGGATCGCGGAGTAGACGCTGTCGAGGTTGCCGGGGAGCGTCGAGTCGACGTACGCCTTCGCGGTGGCGATCCGGGACAGGCAGGAGCTGTCGGACTGGAGGACGCAGGTCATCATGACGTCGGCGAAGCCGGCGTCGTTGCCGCCGACGCTGATCGACACGAGACCGGTGGTGGAGCCGAGCGGGCCGAGCTGTCCGGCGAGAACATCACCCGTACGGGCGCCGGAACAGGCGGTGAAGTCGAAGCTGGAGGGTGAGTTGGCGGCCGCCCAGAGGTAGGGGTGGGCCTTGGTGCTGCGCTTGCAGTCGCCGCTGGAGGCGATGTAGCTGCCCGCTCCGACACCGGAGGAGTAGGAGTCGCCGAGCGCCACATAGCCGTCGGCTGCGGCGTGTTGGGCGGCCCCGGCGGTCGCGGCCCCGGTGAGGGCCGTACCGGCGGCGAGGACGAGGGAGCTGAGGAAGCCGACAAGTCGGGAACGTCTCATGGAACCTCCTTTAGCAGGATCTCTGCCGTCAACCGTGTTAGCAGCTACGCGTGTTGACAGGAAGTGTCCATGCCAATAAATGGCTGATGGTCGTTCAAAATCGGACGAGAACCGGCAGGAACACCAGTGCCGTCTTGACGCTCTCCCGAGGGCTGAGCCACATTGAGGCCCGGCATCTTGGGCTTCGGGGGGCAAAGCGGAACGGTCAGGGAGACCCGTGCCGCGGGAGAACGCCCCACAAGAAGAACGGATGACGGCAAACCAACAAAAACGTGAGACCTGCGTCCAGGTCTTGCCATAGGGGTTCAATCGTCAATACCGTCATACATCTCTCGCATCCGGTGCGTCGGCAAGCGGCTCAGGGGAGGGCTCGAGGCCGCGGCGGACCGGGGGTGGGACGCGCGGTAGGGGGGTGCCGTGCTCGGTGACCGCTTCGGTGACCGGGCCGTGCCGCGCGGTCGGTCGCCGTCTGCTTCCGGCGCCGACAGGCTTTGCCAGCTCACCTGGCACGCACGGAGATCCGTCCCGTCGCGCCGTGGGTGAGAACCCCCCTTTCGAACCGGACACAGAGCCGGACCGCCCCTGGGGCGGGCGGTCCGCCGGACGAGAGGGACCAGACTCATGAGCTCAGTTCTGCAGCCGGCGTCGACGGGAAGCGATCCGTCGTCCGATCAGTCTCCCGCCCAGAAGTACCGGCCCGTCTCCTCGCACCTGGCGATAGCACCGCCGGTGAGCGTGGTGATACCCGCCATGAACGAGGCGGAGAACCTTCCCTACGTCTTCAAGACGCTGCCCGACTGGATCCACGAGGTCGTCCTGGTGGACGGCAACTCCACCGACGACACCGTCGCGGTCGCCCGGGAGCTGTGGCCGGACGTCAAGGTCGTCGAACAGCGCGGCAAGGGCAAGGGGGACGCGCTGATCACCGGCTTCGAGGCGTGCACCGGCGACATCATCGTGATGGTCGACGCCGACGGCTCGGCCGACGGCCAGGAGATCGTCTCCTACGTCTCCGCGCTGGTGTCGGGCGCGGACTTCGCCAAGGGCTCCCGCTTCGCCAACGGCGGCGGCACCGACGACATGACCTTCATCCGCAAGCTCGGCAACCGCGCCCTGTGCGCGGTGGTCAACCGGAAGTTCGGCGCCCGGTACACCGACCTCTGCTACGGCTACAACGCGTTCTGGCGGCACTGCCTGGACAAGATCGACCTCGACTGCACCGGCTTCGAGGTGGAGACCCTGATGAACATCCGGGTCGTCAAGGCGGGCCTCAAGGTGCAGGAGATCCCCAGCCACGAGTACCTGCGCATCCACGGCGTCAGCAATCTGCGCGCGGTGCGGGACGGGCTGCGGGTGCTCAGAGTGATCCTCGACGAGCGCTCCAACCGGCGCGCGCTGCGCGGCCGTACGCACGCGCCGACGCTCGCCTCGGTCGGCTCCGCCGCGCCCGTCGCCCCGGTCGTCCCGGTCCGGAGGAAGGCGTCTTGAGCGGTCCCGACGCCTCCCTCACCGTCTCCGTGGTGATCTGCGTCTACACCGAGGACCGCTGGGAGGACATCCTCGCGGCGGTCGCCTCGGTGCGGGCGCAGTCCCACCCGGCCCGCGAGACGCTGCTGGTCGTCGACCACAACGAGGCGCTGCGCGAGCGGCTGCTGAAGGAGTACGCGGAACGGGAGGACGTGCGGGTGCTCGCCAACGCGGGCCCCCGCGGCCTGTCGGCCGGCCGCAACACCGGCATCGCCGCCTCGCGCGGGGAGGTGATCGCCTTCCTCGACGACGACGCGGTGGCCGAACGCGACTGGCTGCGGCACTTCGCCGAGGGGTACGCCGACCCGGCGGTGATCGCCGTCGGCGGGCGCACGGTGCCGATCTGGGCGTCGGGGCGCCGGCCGGTCTGGTTCCCGGAGGAGTTCGACTGGGTGGTGGGCTGCACGTACCGGGGCCTGCCGCCCGGCCGGGTCCGGGTGCGCAACGTGCTCGGCGGCAACGCCTCCTTCCGGCGCGAGGCGTTCGACGCGGCGGGCGGCTTCGCCACCGGCATCGGACGCGACGGCGACAAGCGTCCGCTGGGCTGCGAGGAGACCGAGCTGTGCATCCGGCTCTCCCGCGCCCGGCCCGACGCCGTGCTGCTGATCGACGACCGGGCGGTGATCCACCACCGGGTGCCCGAGGTCCGCGAGCACTTCGCCTACTTCCGCACCCGCGCCTACGCCGAGGGCCTGTCCAAGGCGCTGGTGGCGCGCAGCGTCGGCGCGGACAAGGGCCTGGAGTCCGAACGCCGGTACGCCACCCGGGTCCTGCCGGCCGGCGTGCTGCGCGGGCTGCGCGACGCCGTGCTGGCCCGGCCGGGCGGCGCGGGACGGGCCGGCGCGATCGTCGCCGGGGTGCTCACGGCGGCGGGCGGCTACGCGGTGGGGAGCGTGCGGGCCCGGCGGGGCGGGGCCTCCTTCTCGGTGGCGCCGGTCGAGGGGGGCGCGCATGGCTGAGGCCCGGCGGCACGAAGGGGACGACGCGCGCGTACCGGTCCTCATGTACCACGCGGTCGCGGCCGACCCGAACGACGCGACCCGTGCCCTGTCGGTGGCCCCGCGGGCCTTCGCCGAGCAGATGGCGGCGATCGCCGACCGGGGCCTGACCCCGATCGGGACGGCGGAGCTGGCCGCCGCCTGGCGCTCCGGGCGCCCGCTGCCCGAGCGGCCCGTGCTCATCACCTTCGACGACGGCTACGAGGGCGTGCACCGGTACGCCCTGCCCGCCCTGGCCGAGCACGGCTTCCCGGCCACCCTGTTCGTCACGACCGGCTGGCTGCGCGGTCCGTACGACACCGGGGGCGCCCTGGACACCATGCTCGACTGGGACCAGGTCCGCGAACTGGCCGCCGCCGGCGTGGAGATCGGCGGGCACAGCCACAGCCACCCGCAGCTCGACCAGCTCGACGAGGAGCGGCTGCGGTTCGAACTGATCCACTGCAAGGAGATCGTCGCCGACCAACTGGGCGCCGTACCGGCCTCGTTCGCCTACCCGTACGGGTACTCCGACCGCCGGGTGCGGCGGGCGGTGCGCGAGACGGGGTACGCGCAGGCGCTGGCCGTCGGCAACGGCCTGGCGCGCCGCGCGCAGGGGCCGTACGCGCTGCGGCGGGTCACCGTGCGCAGGAGTACCGGGCCGGACGAGTTCGCCCGGCTGATCGAGGGCCGCGCGATCGCCCGTACCTTCGCCCGGGACCGGGCGCTCACCCAGGGGTACGCCGTGCTCCGCCGGTCCCGGCGGGTACGGGGGCGGCTGCGGGAACGGGCCTCGCGGGCCGGCGCCTGAACCGCCGGCCGGCGACCGGCGCCGCTCGTGCCCGGCGCGCCGCGTGGGCCGGGAAACCGGGTGCACGCGGCGGCCGGGTGCCGGATCATGGCGGCATGTCCGTGAACCCGCACGACGCCCTGCCGATCCGGCTCAACGTCGACGACAGCGACTCCCCGTCCGATGTCGTCGACGCGCTGTTCCTCGGCCGTTTCGCGACGGGCGAGCAGCCCTTCTCCCACGCGGCCAACATCGACCGGGTGCGGTCCGGGGCGACGCTGCTGCCGCCCGGCGCGCGCGTGCTGCGGACCGCCCGGGACGACGACCGCAGCGCGACCCTGGCGGAGGGCGACGGCTGGACCCTGCTGGTCTCCCGCTGGAACCGGGGCGCCGACGTCACGGTGACGGCGACCACCGCCGACCTGGCCGAGAAGGTGCTCGCCGACGCGACGGACGGCGCGGCGGACGAGCCCGAGCCGCAGCCGGAGAACGTGACGATGGGGTTCTGGTACGTCTCGCCGCGCCGCGGCCCGCACCGCACCACCCGGCAGATCTCCGCGGGCACCTGGGACGAGGTCCGGGCCAACTACACGGCGCCGGTCGCGGACGCCATGGACGGCCTGATGAAGACCACCCCGGAGGACATCGCGGGCCGCCTGCTGCTCCTGCACGGGCCGCCGGGCACCGGCAAGACCTCGGCGCTGCGCACCCTCGCCCGGTCCTGGCGGGACTGGTGCCAGGTCGACTGCGTACTGGACCCGGAGCGGCTCTTCTCCGACGTCGGCTACCTGATGGACATCGCCATCGGCGAGGAGGACGCGGCGGGCAAGGGCCGCTGGCGGCTGCTGCTGCTGGAGGACTGCGACGAGCTGATCCGCGGCGAGGCCAAGCACACGGCCGGCCAGGCGCTCTCCCGGCTGCTGAACCTGACGGACGGGCTCCTGGGCCAGGGCCGCAACGTCCTGGTCGGCGTCACCACCAACGAGGACCTGGAGCGCCTCCACCCCGCCGTCGTCCGTCCCGGCCGCTGCCTGGCCCGCATCGAGGTAGGCCCGCTCACCCGCCGGGAGGCGGTGGACTGGCTCGGCAGCGAGGCCGCGGGCCGGGAGGAAGCGATCGGCCGCGAGGGTGCCACGCTGGCGGAGCTGTACGCGCTGCGCCGGGGCACCTCGCCGACCACGCTGCCGGAGCCGCGGGACGGGGCGGAGGCCGGGCTGTATCTCTAGCCCGGTGCTTTGATGGGGGTATGACCCTGTTCGTCGGGACGTCGGGCTGGCAGTACCGGGACTGGCGGGAGGCGCTCTACCCGCCCGGTCTGCCCGTACGGCTGTGGCTGGAGCGGTACGCGGAGACCTTCGCGACCGTGGAGATCAACAACGCGTTCTACCGGCTGCCGTCCCGGGAGACCTTCGAGGCGTGGCGCGAGCGGGTGCCGGCGGACTTCACGGTCGCGGTCAAGGCCAGCCGCTACCTCACCCACGTCAAGCGCCTGCGGGACCCCGAGGAGCCAGTCGACCGCCTGATGACCCACGCGGCGGGCCTCGGCGACCGCCTCGGCCCGGTCCTGCTGCAACTGCCGCCGACCCTGCGGGCCGACCCGGTCCTCCTGGACACCTGCCTGGCCTGCTTCCCGCCCGGCACGCGGGTCGCGGTGGAACCCCGGCACGCGTCGTGGTGGACGCCCGAGGTGCGGGAGGTCCTGGTGTCCCGGGGCGCGGCCCTGTGCTGGGCGGACGTCCTGGCCCGCCCGGTCACCCCGCTGTGGCGCACCACGGACTGGGGGTACGTCCGCTTCCACCAGGGCCGGGCGGCGGCCTGGCCGCACTACGGTCGCCGGTCGCTGGCGACATGGGCCGACCGCATCGCCACGACCTGGACGGACGACCACGACGTGTACGCGTACTTCAACAACGACCCGAACGCGGCGGCGGTCGGCGACGCACAGCTCTTCGCCGCATCGGCCCGCGCGTCGAACCTGACGGTCACCCGGACGCTCCCCGCAGAGGCGCGGGGCTGAGACACGGCGCGGCTCCGCCGCGCGGACGCGACCAGTCACACCGGGCCCGCGGGCAGCCCCCGGCCGACGGCGGAACGGCGCTCAGTCCCCGTAGGCCGCCCGCACCGCGTCCCGCACCGCGGCCACCGCGTCCTCCTCCGCCACCCCGAGCCGCCGGGCGCGCTCGGCATATCCCCGCGCCGCGGAGGCCAGCTCGCGCTCCGCCGCCGATCCCGCGGCGGCGACGAACGTCCCGTTGCGCCCCCGCGTCTCGATCACCCCGTCCCCTTCCAGGGCCCGGTACGCCTTGGCGACCGTGTTCGCGGCGAGCCCGAGGGTCTCGGCCAGCCCGCGCACGGTCGGCAGCCGGTAGCCGACCGGCAGCGCCCCCGACCGCGCCTGTTCGGAGATCTGCGCGCGCACCTGCTCGTAGGGCGGGGTTCCGTCATCGATGTGGATCTGCAAGCTCACCCGGCGATTGTCCCGTATCCCCGGAAAAATGAGAGGCACCCCGGCGTCCCTGCGCCGTAGCGTGCGCCCACATGACCGTACTCGTACGCGACCTGCGTCCCGACGACCCGGCCGATGTCGCCGCCTTCGCGCATGTCCGGCACCTGGCCCTGCCGTACATCCTGTGGACGCCGGAGGGCGTCGTCCACCACCTCGTGCACACGCACCCGGACGCCCGGAGCCGGTCCCTCGTCGTGGAGGAGGACGGGGAGACGATCGGCACGGCGCAGCTCGGGCTGGTGCACGACAGTCCGGAGCCCGGCCAGGCATACCTCAACACCTATGTCCGCCCGGACCGGGTCCGCCGCGGCGCCGGCGGACTGCTGGTGCGCACGGCCGAGGAGTACCTCGCCACGGAGGGGGCGACGAAGGTGTTCGCGTGGGTGCTGGACGAGCCCGCCTGCCTGGCCTTCGCCGCACGGCACGGTTACGGGCGACGGCGCTCGGCCCACTTCCTCCGCCTGGACCTGGCGAACGCCGCGCTGCCGGAGCCGCCGCCCGCGCCGGGCGTCGAGCTGTGCTCCGCCGCCGACTTCGCGGACGATCCCCGCCCGCTGTTCGCACTGGACGCGGAGACGCTGGCGGACGAACCGAGCGACGTCGACGTCGAGTTCACGGACTACGAGGCGTGGCTCGCGGAGACCTGGCGGCACCCGCTGCTGAACCGTGAGCTGACCACGGTCGCGGTCGTCGACGGCCGGCCCGCCGCCTTCAGCGTGGCCTACACGGACGGCACCCGGTACTCGACCGCGATGACCGGCACCGCCCGCGCCCACCGCGGCCGGGGCCTGGCCAAGCTCACCAAGACCGACTCCCTGCGCCGCGCCCGCGCCGCCGGGTACACGGAGGCCCTGACCGGCAACGACACGGACAACGGCCCGATGCTCGCCATCAACAAGTGGCTCGGGTACGCGATCTGCGGGACGGAGGTGCGCCATGTCCGTGAACTCGGCTGAGCCGCCTGCCGAGGTGGACGTCGTCCTGGTCAAGGCGGGCCGCACGAAGATCCGGTACGGGGGCGTGCTGCTGCACGACGACGGCACACGGCTCGCCGTCCGCGCGCCCTGGGCGGGCGCCGGCGCCCGCGACTTCGGCTTCGTGCGCTTCGAGGCCGGTGACGTCTTCACCGAGTACTACTGGCGCGACCGGTGGTACTCGGTGAAGGAGGTCCGGACGGCGGCCGGTGCGCTGAAGGGCTGGTACTGCGACGTCACGCGTCCCGCCGTGCTCGCCGGCGCGGAACTGGTCGTCGAGGACCTCGACCTCGACCTGTGGCGCTCCGCGGACGGCACGGACGTACGGCGCCTCGACGAGGACGAGTTCGCGCGGAGCGGCCTGCCGGAGCGCGACCCCGAGTCCGCCGCCGCCGCGGTGGCCGCACTGGACGAACTGGAGCGGCTGGCACGCGGAGCGGACTTCACCGCGCTGCTGGCGTGACGGAGTCCGGCCGCCACGCACGGTGCCCGCGTCGTCACCGTCACCGCCCCTGTGCCCGGAGTGACATCCGGCCCGACAAGGCAGGCGGGACAAGGGGACGTGAGAACCGCCACTGACAGGGATGCATCGATGAGGAACTCTCGGGGAAAGGGTCTACCTCCGTGAGAACGCGGAACCCGGTGGATCCGTAAGGAGGCAGCCATGCGCCGTCTGACCGTGCAGAAGCCCCTGAAGAAGACCGACGCCCGCCGAGTCCGCGAGGAGGTCGACGAGCGTCCCTCGGGGCGCCCGGAGGTCCGCAAGGACATCGCGCGCACCTGGTGGCCGGACAGCTGACCGGGCCGGTCGGGCATGAGACGCCTCAGAGCAGCCGCTTGCGGTAGTGGACGCGGTCGTAGGGCCCGTCCACCCTCCGTTCCACGACCTCGTAGCCGTACTTCGGATAGATCTTCTGGTTCTCCCACATCATGGCGTTGGTGTAGAGCCTGACCTCGGTCAGGCCCAGCGCCCTCGCGTGCGCGTCCACGAACCGCAGCAGCCGCCGCCCCACCCCCGTGCCGTGCGCGTCGGGGTGGACGGCGATGCTGTCGAGGAACAGGTGGTCCGCGTGCGCCTCCACGACGACGAGCCCCGCGACCTCCCTACCGGGCCCGCCCGTGACGAACACCTTCCCCTCGGCCACGTCCGCCGCGTGGTCCGCCTCCATGGGCTGCGGCACCACGCCGATGCGCTCGACGTAGGGGTGGTAGGCGGCGTCGGTGACGGCCTTCACCGCCGGTACGTCGGCGGCGGACGCCGGCCGGATCTGCTCTCGTTCCATGCGGCGAACGGTAGCTACCTCAGCCCAGCCTGAGCACTCCCTTAACGCGACCATAAGGATCTCCATCACCCGCCTCCAGCAGGCGATTTCACGGTTTCTTGGGGCTAGCTTGCTGATCAACCCCACGGGTTCCGGCCCGAGTTCCGCATCCCCAGTGACCGTTTCGAGGAGTTCCCCATGCCCGCACCGTCCGCGCCCCGCAGGGTCGCCGCCGTCGCCGTCGCCGGCCTCGCCCCGCTCGCCCTGACCACCCTGGCCGCCGCCCCGGCGTCGGCGCACGGTTCGATGGGCGACCCGGTCAGCCGGGTGTCGCAGTGCCACGCGGAGGGGCCCGAGAACCCGAAGTCCGCCGCGTGCAAGGCGGCCGTCGCGGCCGGCGGCACCCAGGCGCTGTACGACTGGAACGGCATCCGCATCGGCAACGCCGCCGGCAAGCACCAGGAGCTGATCCCGGACGGCAAGCTGTGCAGCGCCAACGACCCGGCGTTCAAAGGCATGGACCTGGCCCGCGCCGACTGGCCCGCGACCAGCGTGAGCAGCGGCGCGTACACCTTCAAGTACCGCGTGACGGCGCCGCACAAGGGCACCTTCAAGGTGTACATCACCAAGCCCGGCTACGACCCGGCGAAGCCGCTGGGCTGGGGCGACCTGGACCTGTCCGCGCCGGTGGCGACGGCCACCGACCCGGCGGCCTCGGGCGGTTTCTACACCTTCTCCGGCAAGCTGCCCGAGCGCTCCGGCAAGCACCTGCTGTACGCGGTGTGGCAGCGCTCGGACAGCCCGGAGGCGTTCTACTCCTGCTCCGACGTCTCCTTCGGCGGCGCCGGCACGAGCGGCGGCGGCAACGGCACGGCGGCCGGTGACTCCGCGGGCGGTGACTCCCCGGGCACCGCCGCCCCGGCCCCCGAGGCGTCCGCCCCGTCCGAGGAGCAGATCGCGGCCGCCGCCGACAAGTCGACGATCGAGCACCACGGCCACGGCGACCAGGACGCCGAGACGACGACGGACCCGACCGACCCGGCCGCCCCCGCCTCCGGGGACGAGGCGTCCGGCGCGGGCACCGAGGCCGCCGCGGCCGGTGAGCCCAACGAGGTCAAGGCCGCCGGCGCCGGCACCGAGAACCTCGCCGAGACCGGCGGGGACGGCACCACCGCCTACATCGCGGTCGGCGGCGCCGCCGCCCTGGCCGTCGGGGCGGCCGCGATGTTCGCGTCGGCGCGCCGACGGGCCGCCGGGGGCAGGCACAGCGGCTGACCCCCGGGTACGGGGTGGCGCGGGGCTCGTCCGGCGGCTCAGGCCGGACGAGCCCCGCGTGGCGTACGGGGTGCGGGCCGGGCGCGGTTCACCACACGGGGCGGATCGGCCCGCCCGGCGCGATGCGCAGCAGACGGTCCCGCAGCTCCGCGACCCCGCCCTCGCCGAGCGCGTCGGCCCACTCGGCCACGGCATCCGCCGCCGCCTCCTCCGCGGCCCGCGTGCAGGCCCATCCGGCCTCGGTCAGCACGACCAGCCGTGCGCGCGCGTCGGCGGGGTGCGGCCGGCGTTCGACGTACCCCCTGCGGACCAGCTCCTCGACGAGCTGACTGGCGGCCTGCTTGGTCACCCTGAGGTGTCCGGCGAGCTCGGTGACCGTCGCCCCGTCCGGGGCGAGCCGGGTGAACGCGAAACCGTGCGCGGGCCGCACTCCTTCGAAGCCGCGGGCGACGACGCCGTCGTGGATGCGCCGGGTGAGTTCACCGGCGGCGGCGAGCAGGGCGGCGGACACGGCCATGGCTTCGGAATTCTGCACAGGGCATTGAAACACCCTTGACGCGATGGTCAAGCAGCTTGACCATTGAGGGCGACAGATCAGTCAAGCCGCTTGACCATCATCGCCCGGGAGGCCGCCATGCCCATCGTCCGCTGCTCCGAAGCCGAGACCCACGAGATCCACGGCGCCCGTTTCGTCTCGTACGCCGCTCCCCGCACCGGCAGCAGGGAGCTGTGCGCCTGGCGGGGCGAGATCCCGGCGGGCACGAAGGCGCCCGCGCACACCGTCGACCGGGAGGAGATCCTCCACCTGCTCACCGGCGAGCTGCTGATCACCCTCGACGGCCGCACCGAGCGCGTCACCGCGGGCGACACCGTGATCGTCAACCCGGGGGCGACCCTCGCCGTCGAGAACCCGACCGACCGGACCGCCACGTCCTGGGTCACCACCTCCGTCGGTCTGACGGCGGAGCTGGCCGACGGCACGGTGCTCACTCCCCCGTGGGCCAACTGACCCGCGCGGGCGTCATGCCGCCAGCGACCCCGGCATCACCGCCCTCGGCCCGAACTTCGCCCGCGCGCGGTCCGCGACCTCCTCGATCCGGCGGACCTTCTCGTCCACGGGGTCGAAGGTGAGCTGGTGGGAGGCCAGCTCGGCGGGGGCCAGGCCCTCGGCGCGCAGCGCGATCGAGCGGACCCGGGCCCGCTGGAGGCCGAGCGCTCCGTACAGGTCGTACGCGGTCCGGGTCAGGGCCGCCGAGTGCGCGGTGGGTTCGGGCAGGGTGCGGCTGCGGGTGGTGGCGGAGCGGTCGGCGTAGCGCACGGTCAGGGTGAGGGTGCGGCAGACCTTGTCCACGGCGCGCAGCCGGGCGCCCAGCTCCTCGGCGGCCGAGAGCAGGGCGCGGCGGTGGCGGCCGGGGTCGAGTTCGTCGCGGTCGAAGGGGCGGTCGGCGGCCAGGGAGCGGGAGACGCCGTTGGGGACCACCCGGCCCCGGTCGACGCCGTTCGCCTTCTCGTGCAGTTCGCGGCCCGCCCTGGCGCCGACCAGGCGCTGGAGGGTGGACAGGGGCGCGGCGGCCACCCGGCCGAGGGTGTCGAGGCCGTACTCGCACAGCGTGCGGGCGGTCGCGGTGCCGACGCCGGGGAGCGCGGCGACGGGTTTGCCAGCGAGGAAGTCCCGCTCCCCGCCCTCGGGCACCGCGCCGGTCAGCCCCGGCCGGGCGTCGCGCAGCGCCATGCGGGCCAGCATCGGCCCCGGACCGGCGCCGATCACGCAGTCGACGCCGTACAGCGCGAGGGCGCGGACGCGGATCACCGAGGCCAGTTGCACGGCGTCGCGCCCGAAGTACCGCTCGGCGCCCCGCAGGTCGGCCAGCGCGCCGTCGGGGGGCAGCGCCTCGACGACCGGTGTGAACTCCTCCAGCAACCCAAGCAGTTGGGGCAGGGCCGCCTCGTACATCGGCGGCAGCTGGAAACGTACGCAGAGGATGGTCATCCCGCACTCCCCGGACTCTGGTGCCACAACTTCCTTCCGACCGCGGGCCCTTCGCCCGCGGGGCGCAGATCGGCCCAGGGGTGCATCTCGTACCCGGTGGACATGCGGATCGTCCGCTGCCGCTCCATCGGGTCCTGGGCCGCGGAACCGGCCGGCGCGGGCTGTCCGTCCGAACCGGCGAGACGACGGCGCGCCGGGCCGCCCTCGGGATCGTCGCCCCCCTGGCCTCCGCCCGCTCCGGCCAGCCGGGCGGCGACGCCCTCCAGCCCCTCCTCCCGGCGGACCTCCAGCAGGTCGGCGAGGTTCCAGGCGGCGGAGCCCACCACGCTGAGGCTGCGCGGGCCGCGCCGCTGCACCACCCCGCGCACCAGCAGCAGCCAGGAGTGGAAGACGGTGTGCGCGCAGGCGTCGTGCGAGTCGTCGAAGAAGGCGAGGTCGACCAGGCCGGAGCCGTCGTCGAGGGTGGAGAAGATGACCCGGCGGCCGGAGCGGATCGGCGGGGTCTGGGTGGCCGCCTTGGCGCCCGCGACCAGCACCGTCTCCCCGTGCCGGGCCTCGCGCAGCCGCTTGGCCGAGACCACGCCCAGCTCGCGCAGGAAGGTGCGGTGGTCGTCCATCAGGTTGCGCGAGGCGTCCATGGAGAGCACGCCCAGTTCGGCGCTGAGCTTCTCCGCGGAGGTGAGGTCGGGCAGTCCGGCGGAGGCGGTCCTGCGACCGCCGGACAGGGGGAGCTGGTCACCGCGTCCGCCCCGGGCGCCGCGGTGCAGCTCGGTCAGGTGCAGTTGCAGGTCGCGGCGGTTGGCGCCGAACGCGTCCAGCGCGCCGACCTGGGCGAGTCGTCCGGCCAGCGGCCTGCTGGGGCGCGCCCGTTCCCAGAAGTCGAGCAGGGAGGCGTACGGCTGCCCCTCGGCGACGCGTTCCGCCTCGGCCTCGCTGATGCCGTGCACGTCGGAGAGGGCGAGGCGCAGGCCCCACACCTTCGCTCCCCTTGATTCAGACACCAGTTCGATCCTGTGTGCGACCCCCGACTTGTTGACGTCCAACGGCAGGATCGGCACCCCGCGCCGTCGCGCGTCCGCCAGCAGCAGCCGCTTCGGGTACATGCCGGGGTCGTGGGTGAGCAACCCGGCGTAGAAGGCCGCCGGGTGATGGGCCTTCAGCCACGCCGACTGGTACGTCGGCACGGCGAAGGCGACCGCGTGCGCCTTGCAGAAGCCGTAACTGCCGAAGGCCTCGACGATCTCCCAGGTCCGCTGGATCGTTTCCGCGTCGTAACCGTTCGCCGCCGCGTGCTGCGCGAACCACACCTTGATCCGCCCCTGCGACTCCGGGTCGGAAAGACCGCGCCGCACCCGGTCCGCCTCACCGCGCCCGCAGCCGGTCATGATGGCCACGATGTCGATGACCTGCTCGTGGAAGACGACGACCCCGTACGTCCCCTCCAGCGGCTCCGCCAGGTCCTCGTGCGGATAGCGCACCGGCGCCCGTCCGTGCCGGGCCTCGATGAACGGCCGCACCATGTCGGCGGCGACCGGTCCCGGCCGGAAGAGCGAGATGTCGACCACGAGGTCGTGGAAGGTGGACGGCTGGAGCCTGCCGACCAGGTCCCGCTGGCCCGGCGACTCGATCTGGAAGCAGCCCAGCGTCTCGGCGGACCGGATCATCCGGTACGTCGCCGGATCGCCCTCCGGTACGGCGTCCAGGTCGACCCGCTCCCCCGTCGCCCGCTCCACCTCGGCGACCGCGTGCGCCATCGCCGACTGCATCCGCACGCCGAGCACGTCCAGCTTGAGCAGCCCGAGGTCCTCCACGTCGTCCTTGTCGAACTGCGCCATCGGGAAGCCCTCGCCGCTGGTCGGCATGACCGGCGTACGGGAGAGCAGGGAGGCGTCGGACAGGAGGACACCGCAGGGGTGCATGGCGACGCCGCGCGGGAGGGCGTCCAGGCCCTCGACCAGCTCCCAGAGCCTGCCGTACCGCTTCTTCTCCCCCGCCAGCTCCCTCAGCTCGGGCAGCTCCTCCAGCGCCGCGCGGGCGTCGCGGGCGCGGATGTGCGGGAAGGACTTGGCGACGCGGTCGATCTCGGCCGGGTCCATGGACAGGGCGGCGCCCACGTCGCGGATGGCGTGGCGCACCCGGTACGTCTCCGGCATGGCGACCGTGGCGACCCGCTCGGTGCCGAAGCGGCCGATGATCGCGCGGTAGACCTCCAGGCGGCGGGCGGACTCCACGTCGATGTCGATGTCGGGCAGGACCACCCGCTCCTTGGACAGGAAGCGCTCCATCAGCAGCCCGTGCTCGACCGGGTCGGCGTGCGCGATGCCGAGCAGGTGGTTGACGAGCGAGCCCGCGCCGGAACCGCGCGCGGCGACCCGGATGCCCATGTGCCGTACGTCGTCCACGACCTGGGCGACGGTGAGGAAGTACGAGGCGAAACCGTGGTGGGCGATGATGTCCAGCTCGTGGTGCATCCGCTCCCAGTACTCCCGGTGGCCCGGCCGCCGGTCGTAGCCGCGCAGCACCATGCCCGCCGCCGCCCGGGAGGCGAGCGCCCGCTGGGCGGTGCGGCGGCCGGCGCCCACGAGGTGCGGTTCGGGGAAGTGGACGGCGCCCATGCCGAGGTCGTCCTCGGGGTCGACCAGGCACGCGGCGGCCGTCGCCTGCGTCTGCTCCAGCAGGCGGTGGGCGGCCTCGCGCCGGAAGCCCGCCGCCTCGACGATCCGCTCGGCGGCGTGCCGCATGGCACCGGCGTCCTTGAGCCATGCCTCGCCGGAGTCCAGTTCCTTCGAGGCGTCGATGGGGACCAGGCGGCGGGCGGCGTCCAGGACGTCGGCGATCTGCCCCTGGCCGGGGTCGGCGTAGCGGACGGCATTGGAGAGCACCGGGCGCACCCCCTGCTCGGCGGCGAAGCCGACGGTGCGGGCGGCCAGGCGCAGGGAGCCGGGGCCGGTGCCCTTGCGGCCGTGCCAGACGGCCTCCAGCCGCAGGGCGTCGCCGTACACCTCCCGCCAGGGGGCGAGGAGCCTCGCCGCGCGGTCGGGACGGCCGGCGGCGAGGGCGCGGCCGACGTCGGAGTCGGGGCCGAGCAGGACGGTCAGACCGTCGGCGTGGTTGTCGGCCCAGGACAGCAGAGGCGTGTCGGGGGTGGTGTGGGCGGCGGACACCAGGCGGCACAGGTCGGCCCAGCCGCGGGCGCCGTCCCGCGCGAGGAAGGTCACCCGCGGGGCCGACTCGTCGACGAAGGCGCCTCCGCGCACGGGGGTACGGCGCCGGTCCCGGCGTACGGAGGTCTCCGTGCGGTCGGCTTCGGGCTCGGGGGGCGAGACCGCCAGCTCCGCGCCGAACAGCGGACGGACGCCCGCCTTCGCGCAGGCCTTGGCGAAGCGGACCGTGCCCGCGAGGGTGTCGCGGTCGGTGAGGGCGAGGGCGTCCATGCCCCGTTCGAAGGCGCGCTCGGCCAGCCGCTCCGGGTGGGAGGCGCCGTAGCGGGCGGAGAACCCGGAGACGGTGTGCAGATGCGTGAAACCCGGCACACGCACCTCCCGATCTCATGAACCGACGCCCTGTCGAACATCTGTTCCCAACTGCCTCACCCCCACCATAGACCAATTTTCGAATGCGTGTGCGACATCCGTTCGGCCCCGCCCCACCTGCGCAAACGCCGGTCCGCCCGGACCGTGGGGACATGTCGCACACCCCGGTCACAGACCGCCGCAGGGGCTCCTTCCTCGGCGAGGTGAAGGACGCCGTCACCCCGCGGGCCACCCTGCTCGTGCTCGGCGTGCTCGCGCTCCAGCTGCTGTTCATCGCCTCCTACGTGGGGGCGCTGCACGACCCGAAACCGAAGGACGTCCCCTTCGGGGTGGTCGCGCCCGGGGCGGCGGCCGAGCGGACCGCGGACCGGCTGGAGCGCCTGCCCGGGGCGACGCTGGATCCGCGCACGGTGGCCGACGAGGCGAGCGCCCGCAGACAGATCGAGAACCGGGAGATCGACGGCGCCCTGGTCGTCGCCCCCTCCGGACGCACCGACACCCTGCTGGTCGCCTCCGGCGGCGGCACCGCCCTCGCCACCGCCCTGGAGCGCGTCGTCGCCCAGGCGGAGCGCGCCGAGGGGCGCGCGGTACGGACCGTCGACGTCGCCCCCGCCTCCACCCGCGACTTCAACGGGCTCTCGTCCTTCTACCTGGTCGTCGGCTGGTGCGTCGGCGGCTATCTGTGCGCCTCCATCCTGGCGATCAGCACCGGCGCCCGGCCCGCCGACCCGCGCCGCGCGGCGATCCGGCTGATCGTGATGGCACTGGTCGCGATCGTCGGCGGACTGGGCGGCGCGGTGATCGTCGGCCCGATCCTGGGCGCGCTGCCCGGCGCCGTCGTGGACCTGTGGGGGCTCGGCGCGCTGATCACCTTCGCGGTGGGCGCGGCCACGCTCGCCCTCCAGGGCGTCTTCGGGATCGTCGGTATCGGACTGGCGATCCTGCTGGTGGTGATCGCCGGCAACCCGAGCGCGGGCGGCGCCTTCCCGCTGCCGATGCTGCCGCCGTTCTGGCAGGCGATCGGCCCCTGGCTGCCGCCGGGCGCGGGCACCTGGACGGCCCGCTCGATCGCCTACTTCAAGGGCAACGCCGAGACCGCGTCCCTGCTGGTGCTGTGGGCGTGGGCGGTCGCGGGGACGCTGATCACGCTGCTGGCCGCCGCGCTGCGCGTCCGGCGACAGGAGGCGGGGCTTCCCACGCAGGCCGACTAGCCGGCGCCGTACGCACGCGGAAGTCCCGCCCCTCGCGCGCGGGACGGGACTTCAGCGGCATTTCGGAGGTACTTCTCAGATGCGGGTGGTGCTCAGCCGATCTGCGTGCCGGTGGCCGACAGGGCCTCCGTCACCGGCTGGAAGAAGGTCTCGCCGCCCGAGGTGCAGTCGCCGCTGCCGCCGGAGGTGAGGCCGACGGCCTTGTCGCCCGAGAAGAGCGAGCCGCCGCTGTCGCCGGGCTCGGCGCAGACGTCGGTCTGGATCAGGCCGTTGACGATGTCGCCGTTGCCGTAGTTCACGGTGGCGTCCAGGCCGGTGACCGTGCCGGAGTGCACCTGGGTGGTGGAGCCGCTGCGGGTCACCTCCATGCCGACGGTGGCCTCGGCGGCGCCGGAGATGGCCTGGGAGGAGCCGTCGTAGAGGTTCACCTCGCTCGGGTGGTCCACCTCGGCGGTGTACTTGACCAGGCCGTAGTCGTCGTCCGGGAAGCTGGACGCCTCGTTCTCGCCGATGACCGTCCCGGAGGAGTCCGACCAGGTGGTGATGCCCTCGGTGCAGTGACCCGCGGTGAGGAAGTACGGCTCCCCGCCCTTGGTCACGTTGAAGCCGAGCGAGCAGCGCCCGCCGTTGCCGGTGATGGCGTCGCCGCCGGCGACGAAGGGCTTGTACTCGCCCTTGGTCCGCTTGAGCTCGGCCTTGGCTCCCAGCCCGTCGACCACCTTGGTCAGCTTGGCCCACTCGGCCTCGGAGACCGTGCGGTCGGCGGTGACGACGACCTTGTTGGTGGTCGGGTCGGTCGCCCAGGAGGTGCCCGGGATGGTGGCGTCCTCGGCGAGGGTGGTGCGCGCGCTCTTCAGCTCGGCGAGCGAGTTCTCGACGATTCTCGCCTGGGCGCCGGCCTCCTCGACGGTCCGCGCGGCGCGCTCGTCCAGCACGTTGACCACGAGGCTCTTCGCCTGTGCGTCGTAGTACGTGCCGGCCGCGTCGGCGCCGAGGTCGCCGAGCAGCGTGGAGGCGAGCTTTCCGGC
The DNA here is from genome assembly GCA_002155895.1 of Streptomyces rochei. Taxonomy (GTDB): domain Bacteria; phylum Actinomycetota; class Actinomycetes; order Streptomycetales; family Streptomycetaceae; genus Streptomyces; species Streptomyces rochei. Next base: position 4,401 of record MUMD01000185.1, on the reverse strand, counting down.
CGCCGTGACCGACAGGGTCTCGGGCGCGGAAGCCTTCGGGGCCTCGCTGGCGTTCGCACTCTGGAAGGTGACTCCCGCGGCGACCAGTGCGGTGATACCCGCGCCGACCACGGCGGCCCGCCGCCTGGGTATGCGTCGGTGCTTCAACTCACGTCCTCCTGTGGGGGGTCGGCCCGGGAGGTTGTGGGGACCTCACGGGCCGGAAGGCTGGTTGACGAGCGCTCACTCTTCCAACCGCACAGGGGGCACACAAGGTCGACTTCAGGACGTGCGCACGACAACTTCAGCGCGCACACACGTCCTTCACCATTCATGTCCCTTCCAGCAGGATTCGTGCCGCCGACGCTTCAGCAAACGCTACGGGCCGGTAACCGAGATCCATGCGGCCGGGCGTGCCCCTGTCCTGAATTCGCCTCTTGCGCCCCGGCCTTCGGGTGTGCATCTACACGCGGTGGCGCTCATCCCGGGGCCCGAGGCGGCTCGGGGGCCGGAGATCCGAGGCGGCCCGAGGCGGCTCGGGGCGGTCCAGGGCGACCCAGGGCGGCCCAGCGCAAAGGGGAGCCCCCGCACACCGGTCGGTGTGCGGGGGCTCGTGGTGCTGCCGGCTGCGCTTCGGTCGCGGACCGGACGGACTAGTAGACGCTGACGCCGTAGGCGCTCAGGGCCTCCGTGACCGGCTGGAAGAACGTCGTACCGCCGGAGGAGCAGTTGCCGCTGCCGCCGGAGGTCAGACCGTACGCGGTGCCGTTGCTGCCGTAGAGCGGGCCGCCGGAGTCACCGGGCTCGGCGCAGACCGTGGTCTGGATCAGCCCGGAGACGATGTCGCCGCCGCCGTAGTTGACGGTGGCGTTCAGGGCGGTGACCCGGCCGCTGTGGGTGCCGGTGGTGGAGCCGTCACGGATGACGGTGGTGCCCACGCTCGGGGTGGCCGCGCGGGTGATGTCCACGCCGTTCGCCGTACCGGGCCGGCTGACGGAGCCCGAGTACCGGACGAGGCCGTAGTCGTTGCCGGGGAAGCTGGACCCGGCCGTCGAGCCGATGACCGAGGTGCGCCCCGAGTTCGAGTACCAGGTGCCGGCGCCGTCGGTGCAGTGACCGGCGGTCAGGAAGAACTCGGCGCCGCTGCTGTTGCGGACGTTGAAGCCGAGGGAGCAGCGCCAGCTGCTCGCGTAGATGGCGTCGCCGCCCTGGATGAGCTTGTTGAACGTGCCGGGGGTGCGCTCGATCTTGAGGGCGCCGGCCTTGTCCCCGGCCTCCTTCTTGATCTTCGCGATCTCGGCCTGGGAGACCGTGCTGTCGATCGTGACCAGCACCTTCCCGGTCTTGCTGTCGACGGCCCAGGCGGTGCCCGGGACGTCGGCCTCGAGCACCGCGCCACTGGCGCTGCTCAGCTCGGCGGCGCTGAAGGTGGCGGGGGTCTCGGTCGCGTTCGCGCTGGGGATCGCGATCGCTGCTGCGGCCACGATGCCGGTGGATACGGCGATCAGCCGAGTCCGTCTCGTGATGCCGCTGCGGGGGGTGGTGCGCTTGATCCTCACTTTTCGTTCCTCCACAAAGGAAGTCGGGGGCCCTCTTGTGGGGTTGGGGCCCGTGAGGCGCAGCCAGGGTCGGACCTCCGGGTTCGGATGCGTCGTGCCCCTGACAAGCGCTGAGGTTGGAGTATTCGGCCGAACGGCCGGTCGGCGCAAGAGTGCCTTTCGGCCGTCAAGCTTTGAACGACCCCCGCCGGGCGTCCCACGGACCCGGCAGGCCCTCGCGCGCCGGGCGTCTCAACAGCTGCATCCGCAGTCGCAGCCATCGCAGCCGCACCCGTCGTCACCGCAGCAGTTGCTGCAGCAGTCGCAGCAACTGCAACAGTCACCGCACCCGCTGCAGTCGCAGTTGGTGCACGATCCCTCCTTGCGCTCCCCGCTCCACGGGTCGTGGTACGTGCCGCAGCACAACTGGCACGTGCAGGCCAGCCCCACCCACACCGCGCAGCCCGCGAGCAGTCCGCGCCGGTTGCCGCGCGGCGGCTCCGGGGGCGGCGGCGCACCGGGACCCTGGGGGGCGCCCGGAGTTCCGGGAGGGGCGTACGGGTGGCCGCCGTGCGCGCAGGAGACGGTGCCGAAGGCCCGGTCGACGGAGTTGCCCAGTTCGTGGACGAGCAGCCGGTGCACCAGCCGGCCGTCGGCGAACTCCGCCTCGCGCAGCGCGAGCCGCACCCCGTGCACCGCGTCGTCCGCGAGCCGCCGGGCCTCGGTGAGCGGGGTGCCGGTGGCGGTGAGCGGGTTCCAGGCACCCGACGCGGCGTCAGCCTCCTTGTCCTCCACGGCGTCGAGGAGGTGGGCGAGCCGGCCGAAGAGACGTCCGGCCTCGGCGAGCGGTTCCGCGTTGTCCGGGCGCCCGGCGAGGTACGCGGTGTGCGCGAACGCGGCGGCGGTCGCCGTCTCGGTCGGCTCCGTGACGGCGAGCAGGGGCGTACCCGGACCGGCGAGCGCCTCGATGCCGCCCTGCCGGTCCACGGCGTCCACCAGCACGGCGGTGTCGAAGCCGACGGCACCGCCGCCGCGGGCGCCGGCCGCGTCCCAACCGGTGGCGATCCGGCGGGCGGCGAGGGCCACCGGCCGTCGCGCCAGCATGCCGTCCCCGTCGGCGACGTGGTCGCGGACCTTGGCGGAGGCCAGCACCAGGGACACGGCCGCCGCGAGCCGGGCGCCCTCACCGTGCGCGACGGAGGCGGTGCGCATCCCGCGCAACGGGCAGGGGCCGGCCGTACGCCGCCCGGCACCCGCTCCGCCCTGTCCGGCCTGAGCCTCCGTCAAAACCGATATGAGCAGGCCGTCATAGTTCGTCACGATCCGCGCGAACTGACCGTGGTCCTTGCGCAGCGCGAGACACAACCCGCACAGATGCGCCATCCACTGGCTCGTGAGGCTCTCCCCGAGCCGGTGCCTGCACGGCCTGACGATTCCGAACACGACATTCCCCCGTGGTTGGCCCGTGGTTGGTACGACGTTGAGCTGCGGCATCGTATCGACCGCCGCGTTCACCCGTACGTACCCGTCCTCACCCGTGTGCCGAGAAGAATCATATTTCACTCACAGTCAGCATCCGTTTGGGAAACGACCCTTGGGACACAAGGACTCTCGACGGATTCGCTGTGCACCAGTACCGTCACAAACCCCCCGCGCGGCGTCTATCCACTTGGCGCGACGTCCGCATCATGGATGACCATAGGGATGCGGAAGCACGAAAGACCGCTGTGAGAGGAGGCGTCCATGGGATCGGTACGCAAGGCGAGTGCGTGGCTCGGCCTCGTCGACGACAACGATGACGAGCGCTACTACGACGACGACTACTCCGAGGGCAACGAGCCCGGCGACGCCTGGGTCACCGACCCGCGCGTCAAGGTGGCCTCGGACGTGGCCGAGGAGAAGGGCCGCCGCATCGCGACCGTCACCCCGGACAGCTTCCGGGACGCGCGGTCGATCGGCGAGCTGTTCCGGGACGGGGTCCCGGTCATCATGAACCTGACGGCCATGGAGGGGGCCGACGCCAAGCGCGTCGTCGACTTCGCCGCCGGGTTGATCTTCGGCCTGCGCGGTTCGATCGAGCGGGTCTCCACCCGGGTGTTCCTGCTGAGCCCGGCCGACACCCAGGTCATCAGCGGCGAGCCCGCCGCGCACCGTTCCGACGGTTTCTTCAACCAGAGCTGAGGCGGGGCCGCGCACCACGGCCCCGCCCTTCCGGCCGGACTCTCAGCGGAAGGCGTCGAGTCCGGTGAGCGCCTTGCCCAGCACCAGCTGGTGCATCTCGACGGTGCCCTCATAGGTGAGCACCGATTCCAGGTTCGTCGCGTGCCGCATCACGGGGTACTCCAGGGAGATCCCGTTGGCCCCGAGGATCGTCCGGGCCGTACGGCAGATGTCGATGGCCTCGCGCACGTTGTTGAGCTTGCCGAAGCTGACCTGCTCGGGACGCAGGCGGCCGGCGTCCATGCGCCGCCCCAGGTGGTGGGCGAGCAGAATCCCCTTGTGCAGTTCGACCGCCATGTCGGCGAGCTTGGCCTGGGTGAGCTGGAAGCCTCCGATCGGCCGCCCGAACTGCTCCCGTGACTTCGCGTACTCGACGGCCGCCTCGAACGAGCTGCGGGCCGCGCCCATCGAACCCCAGACGATGCCGTAGCGGGCGTGGGTGAGACAGCTGAGCGGACCGCGCAGGCCGGTGACCTCCGGCAGTACGGCGTCGGCGGGCAGCCTCACGTCCTCCAGCACCAGCTCGCTGGTGACGCTGGCCCGCAGCGACCACTTGTGCTTGATCTCCGGGGCGGAGAAACCGGGGCTGTCGGTGGGCACCACGAACCCGCGGATCCCTTCCTCCGTCTGCGCCCAGACGACGGCGACGCCGGCGACCGAACCG
>MUMD01000184.1 GCA_002155895.1 Streptomyces rochei | reverse complement strand
ACCCGCCACCCCGCCGCCGACCTCCCCGGCGTCACCCTCGTCCACGTCACCCACTTCAACCGGCTGATGTGGGACGCGGGTCCGACCGAGACGACGGTCATCGAGCACGGCATCGTCGACCCCGGCCACCGCTGGACCGGCGAGCTGGAACGCGCCGCCGTCGTCGTCAACGAGCCGATCCGACGCGGCCGTACGACCGGCACCGACCTGCTCCCCGAGTTCTCCCGGGCCGCCCCGCTCGACGTGTTCGGCATGCGCACCGACGGCCTCGCCGAGCACCTCGGCGTCGACCCGGAGCGCTGCCGCACGCGGGACGTGCCCCAGAGCGACCTGCACACCGAGCTGGCCCGCCGCCGCGTCTACGTCCACCCCGTCCGCTGGACCTCCCTGGGCCTGTCCCTGCTGGAGGCCATGCACCTGGGCATGCCCGTGGTCGCCCTCGCCACCACCGAGGTCACCGAGGCCGTGCCCCCGGGCGCCGGGGTGGTCTCCAACCGCATCGACGTACTGACCGACGCCGTACGCGACTTCCTCGCCGACCCGCTGCACGCGCGGACCGTCGGCGACGGGGCCCGTGCGGCGGCCCTGTCCCGCTACGGGCTGTCCCGCTTCCTGGACGACTGGGAGCGGCTGCTGAAGGAGGTGACCCGATGAGGATCGCCATGGTGTCCGAGCACGCGAGCCCGCTCGCCGCGCTCGGCGGCGTCGACGCCGGTGGACAGAACGTCTACGTGGCCCGTCTCACGGAGGAGTTGGCCAAGCGCGGCCACGACGTCACGGTCTACACCCGCCGCGACGCCCAGGACCTGCCCGACCGGGTGGGGCTGCCCGGCGGCGCGGTCGTCGAGCACGTGCCCGCCGGACCGCCCCGGGCCGTCCCCAAGGACGAACTCTTCCCGCACATGCCCGCCTTCGGCGCCCACCTGGCCCGCGCCTGGGCGCGGGAGCGGCCCGACGTCGTGCACGCCCACTTCTGGATGTCCGGCATGGCCTCCCAGATCGGCGCCCGGCCCCTCGGCATCCCGCTCGTGCAGACCTTCCACGCCCTCGGCACCGTCAAGCGGCGGCACCAGGGCATGCGGGACACCAGCCCCTACGAACGCATCGGCATCGAACGGCAGATCGGCCGCTCCTGCGAACGGGTCCTGGCCACCTGCACCGACGAGGTCGTGGAACTCGGCGACATGGGCGTACCGCCCCGCCAGGTGTCCGTCGTGCCCTGCGGTGTGGACGCCGAACACTTCAGCCCGACCGCCGACACCGGCCGCACCCCCGACCGCAAGCAGCGCCACCGGCTGCTCGCCTGCGGCCGGCTCGTGCCGCGCAAGGGCTACGACCAGGCCATCCGCGCCCTGGCCGACATCCCCGACACCGAACTCCTCATCGCGGGCGGCCCGCCCGCCGGCGGCCTCGACGCCGACCCCGAGGCCCAGCGCCTGACCGCGCTCGCGCACCGCACCGGCGTCGCCGACCGCGTCCGGCTGCTGGGCGCCGTCGACCCCGAGGACATGCCCGCCCTGCTCCGCAGCACCGACCTGGTGCTGTGCACCCCCGTCTACGAGCCCTTCGGCATCGTCCCGCTGGAGGCGATGGCCTGCGGTGTACCCGTCCTCGCCACCGACGTCGGCGGCCACCGCGACTCCGTCGCCGACGGCACCACCGGCCGCCTGGTCACCCCGCAGGACCCCGGCGCCATCGCGGATGCCGCCCGCGAACTCCTCGCCGACGAACGGCTGCGCCGCCAGTACGGCCGCAACGGCCGCGAACGGGTCCTCAGGCACTACACGTGGGCGCGCGTCGCCGACGGCGCGGAACAGGTGTACCGCCTGACCCTCGCCGACCACGCCCTGTCGAAGGAGGTCGCCTGATGACCGTGCACCCGCCCGTCGTGGACCACTGCGACGAACTCCAGGACGCCCTGCGGGCGTTCCGTGCCCACGCGCACGTCACCCAGCGCTGGGGCGAACGGCTCGCGGCCGCCCTCGGCGGCGGCGGCCGGCTGCTGGCCGCGGGCAACGGCGGCAGCGCCGCCCAGGCCCAGCACCTGACCGCCGAGATCGTCGGCCGCTACCGCGACGACCGCCCGCCGTTCTCCGCCATCGCCCTCCACGCCGACACCTCCTCCACCACCGCCATCGCCAACGACTACGGCGTCGACGAGGTGTTCGCCCGCCAGGTCCGCGCCCACGGCCGCGAGGGCGACGTGCTGATGCTGCTCTCCACGTCCGGCGCCAGCGCGAACCTGCTCTCCGCCGCCGACGCGGCCCGCGCGGCCGGCGTACGGGTGTGGGCGCTGACCGGCTGCGCCCCCAATCCGCTGATGGCGGGCAGCGACGAGTCGCTGTGCGTGGACGCCGCCTCGACCGCCACCGTCCAGGAGATCCACCTGGTCGCCGTCCACATGATCTGCGCGGCCTTCGACGCGGCCCTGGAGAGGGGCGTGTCCGGGAACGGACGGAGGACGGCGAGGTGACGGGACGCACGAGGGGACGCCCGACGGGGAGCGGGGCCGGACGACGCGCGGGCAGGGCACCCCTGGTCGTCGTCGGCGACGCCCTGCTCGACCGCGACCTGTCCGGCTCCGCCGACCGGCTCGCCCCCGACGCACCGGTGCCGGTCGTCGCCGAGTGCGCCGAACGCGTACGTCCGGGCGGCGCGGCCCTCGCCGCGTACCTCGCCGCCCGGGACGGCCGCGAGGTCACCCTGATCACCGGGCTGGGCGACGACCCGGCCGGCCGGGCCCTGCGCGAACTGCTGGAGCCCTGGCTGACCCTGGTCCCGCTGCCCCTGACCGGCACCCTGCCCGAGAAGACCCGCGTCCTGGCCCAGGACCGGCCCGTGGTCCGCCTCGACCGCGGCGGCGGCCGGGCGAGCGCCGCCACCGACGAGGCCCGCGCGGTGCTGCGCTCCGCCCGGGCCGTCCTCGTCTCCGACTACGGCCGGGGCGCCGCCGACGTCCTGCGCGACGAACTGGCCGCCCGCCCGCCGCTGGTCTGGGACCCGCACCCGCGCGGCGGTCCGCCGGTACCCGGCACCCGGCTGGTGACCCCCGCCGAGAAGGAGGCCCACGGCTTCGCGCCCCGCGACGGCCACCCGGGCGGGGGCCTGCGCGCCGCCGCGCACCACGCCGCCGCCCTCGTACGCGACTGGCGGGTCGCCGCGGTCACCGTGACCCTCGGCTCCCGCGGCGCCCTCCTCTCCTACGGCGAACACCCCCTCCTCGTCCCCGCGCCCGCCGCCCACCACGGCGACTCCTGCGGCGCGGGCGACCGCTTCGCCGCCACCGCCGCCGGGCTGCTCGCCGACGGGGCGCTGGTGGGAGAGGCGGTCGAGGGCGCGGTGGGCGCCGCCACGGCCTTCGTCGCCGCCGGCGGCGCCGGTGCCCTGCCGCCCGCCGGGGACGGCCCGCGGGACGCCGCCCCGTCCGACACCGACGACCCGCACGCCCTGGCCGCCCGGATTCGCGCCCAGCACGGCACGGTGGTCGCCGCGGGCGGCTGCTTCGACCTGCTGCACGCCGGACACGTCGGCCTTCTGCAGGCCGCCCGGCGGCTCGGCGACTGCCTGGTCGTGTGCGTCAACTCCGACGCCTCCGTCCAGCGCCGCAAGGGCGAGGGCCGCCCCGTCAACCCCCTCGCCGACCGCGTGCGGGTCCTGCGCGCCCTCGCCTGCGTCGACGCGGTCGCCGTCTTCGACGAGGACACCCCCGAACGCCTCCTCGGCGACCTGCGCCCCGACGTGTGGGTCAAGGGCGGCGACTACGCGGGCGCGGACCTCCCCGAGGCGGCCCTGCTCGAGGAGTGGGGCGGCCAGGCGGTCCTCCTGCCCTATCTGGACGGCCGCTCCTCGACGGCCCTGATGGAACGCGCGGCGGAGGGCGTGCGATGACCCACGGCACCCCGGACCCGGCGGCCCGTGACCGCGCCCCGGCACCACCGTCCCGCGCCGGCGCGCCGTCGTCCCCGCCCCCCGCCGGCACCCACCGGGCGTCCCTCGGGCCGGCTCCGGGGCGGGCGTCGGTGGGCGACGGCGCCACGGGCACGGACGGTGCCGGACCCGCCGCGTCCGCGAGCCGGGCCGTACCGGGTGACCCTCCGCCCCGGGCCGGCCGTCCCGGCACGGGGGACGCCGCGCGTCCGCCCACCGGCGGGGCGGCGCACCCGCCGGGCGCGCGCGGCGCCGACGAGCCGGTGCGCGACGGCACGCCGGGCCGATCGGAGGAGGGCGCCGGGCCGCGCCCCCGGGTGCTGGTGCTGCGGGCCCTCGGGCTCGGCGACCTGCTCGCCGGGGTACCGGCGCTGCGGGCGCTGCGGCGCGCCTACCCCGCGCACGAACTGGTGCTGGCCACCCCGGCCGAACTGGCCCCCGTGGTCGCCGCGACCGGTGCCGTGGACCGGCTGCTGCCCGCCGCCGAACCCGGCCGTGCCGTCCCGCGCGCCCTCGACTGGACCGGCCCGCCGCCCGACGTCGCCGTCGACCTGCACGGCAACGGGCCGCCCAGCCACCGGCTCCTGGCGGGACTGTGCCCCGGGAAGCTGATGGCGTTCGCGCACCCGGGGACACCGGAGATCGAGGGACCGCCCTGGTACGCCGAGGAACACGAACGCGACCGGTGGTGCCGGCTGCTGGCGGCGTACGGCATCGACGCCGACCCGGCGGACCTGCGGCTGCCGCGCCCGACGGCACCGTCCCCCGCGCCCGGCGCCGTCGTCCTGCACCCCGGCGCCGGCGCCCCTTCGCGCTGCTGGCCCGTGGAACGCTACGCGGCCGTGGCCGAGGCCCTGCGCGCCCGCGGGCGCCGGGTCGTCGTGACCGGGGGAGCGGACGAGGGCGACCTCGTGGCTCGGCTGGCCAAGCTCGCCCGCCTGCCCGACACGGACGTCTTCGGCGGGGGCCTGCCCTACGACCGGCTCTCCGCCCTGGTGGCCGGCGCCCGCGCCGTCGTCAGCGGCGACACCGGCATCGCCCACCTCGCGGTCGCCCACGCCACGCCCTCCGTCACCCTCTTCGGCCCCGTACCGCCCAGCCGCTGGGGACCGCCCGACCACCCCCGCCACCGCGCCCTGTGGCACCCGGGTCCGGACGGCGACCCGCACGGCACCGAGACCGACCCCGCGCTGCTGCGGATCGGCACCGACGACGTCCTGGACGCGCTCGACGTCCTGGACGCCCTGGGAGAGGCACCCGCACCATGAACCACGCCACCGACCGCGGCCCGTCGACCACCCGGGAACGGGCCCGCGCCGAACGCACCGCACCCGCCCCCGTCGGCGTCGTCATCGCCACCCGCAACCGCTCGGCGAGCCTCGCCGTCACCGTCCGCCACCTGCTCGCCCTGCCGGAGCGGCCCCAGGTCCTCGTCGTCGACAACGCCTCCACCGACGACACCGCAGCCATGCTCGCCCGGGACTTCCCGCGGGTCCGGGTGATCACCCTGCCCGTCAACCGCGGCGCCCTCGCCCGCACCCACGGCGTCCGCGCCCTCGACACCCCGTACGTGGCGTTCAGCGACGACGACTCCTGGTGGGCGCCGGGTTCCCTGGCCGGGGCCGCCGACCTGCTCGACCGCTACCCGGCGGTCGGGACGGTCACCGCCCGCATCCTCGTCGAACCGGACGGCACCGAGGACCCCATCGTCGAGGAGCTGCGCGACTCGCCCGTGCCCCGCCCGGACTGGCTCCCGGGCCCGGCCCTCGGGTCCTTCCTCGCCGCCGCGACCGTGCTGCGCACCGACGCCTTCCGGGCCGCGGGCGGCTTCCACCCGCGGCTGTGGCTGGGCGGCGAGGAGGAACTGCTCGCCGCCGACCTGGCGGCGGACGGCTGGTGGCTGACGTACGCCGATCACCTGACGATCCACCACCACCCGTCCACGGTGCGGGACGCGACCCTGCGCCGGGCGCACGGCATCCGCAACACCCTGTGGTTCACCTGGCTGCGCCGCCCGGCCGGCCCGGCCCTGCGCCGCACTCTCCACCTGGCCCGCACCGTCCCCCGCGACACCGCGTCCCTGCGCGCCTTCGCCGAGGCGACGGCCGCCCTGCCGTGGGTACTGCGGGAACGCCGGGTGCTGCCGCCGGAGGTCGAGGCCCGACTGCGCTCGCTGGAACCCGCCCAACGGGACTCCACGGCCCGCAGCTACACCGGCTGACGGCCCCGCCCGACCGGCCGCCGACGGACCACCCCCACACGGACCGGCCCCGCGCCGAGGGGACGCGGGGCCGGTCCACACTCCCGGACGGGTCAGGGACGAGGCCAGGACGGGTCCGCGACGAGACCCGGACGCCGCCTCAGCCCTCGGTCCACCGGCACAGCAGCCGGAACGACGCGAACAGCGTCACCGGCCACACCGCGGCGAACGCCCAGATCACGCCGGGCGAGGCGGTCGCGATGCCGGTGACCAGCAGGGTCACCGACAGGACGAGCAGCAGCAGGACGGTCGAGGTGCGCGGGCGGTAGGCCGCCAACCGGGTGAGGTCGGGACAGCGGCTGAGGCGCAGGGTGCGAAGCCGCCGTTCCAGCCGGCGGTCCCGGCTCAGCTCCCGCTCCACCTCGTCGAGGACGCGCTGCTCGTGCTCGGGGAGTCGGTCGATGCTCACGATGTCTCCTCCCGGCGGCGGACCGACGGTCCACCGAGTGCCCGCGCCGACCCGGCGCTAACCGACCGGCCGCGCCCCGAGCGCCGCCACCAGACCGTCCGCCGCGTCGGCCTCCGCGTCCGCCGACCGGAAGGCGGCGCCGATCCGCACGGCCTCGCTCCGGCCGCCGGTGAGGCACCACTGCCACCAGTGCTCCAGCGCCTCTTCCGTGAGCCGCTCGGCGGCCACCAGCGCCGGCCAGCCGCAGGCCCGGGCCTGCGCCGTCACCTTCGCGCCGCCCTCGACCGGGTCCACGGCCAGCGCCGGAGTCCCGGCCCGCAACGCCAGGACCAGCCCGTGCAGCCGGTCGGTGACGACCAGGTCCAGCCGGGTCAGTACGGCCTCCAGCTGGGCCGGCGTGCCGCACAGCCGCCAGTCGTGCGCGTCGAGCCGGGTCTCCAGCTCCAGGCGGGCGCAGTCCTTGCCGGCCAGCCAGCGGGTCAGCGCCGCGGCGACCTCCTCGTGCCGCCGCTGTCCGCCGTACTCGTGCTGGCCGTGGGTGAGGACGACCCCGGTCACCGGCCGGGCGGGCAGCGCGGGCGCGCGGGCGGCGAGGTCCAGCGTCGGGCCGGTGCCCTCGGCGTCCCGGGCCAGCACCCGGTGGAAACCGGTGACGGCGGGGGAGCCGGGGTCGATCACGGAGACGCCGACGGCGATCCGCACACAGTGCGCGAACCGCCGGTGCAGCTCCTCGACCTGCCACCCGTGCGCGGGCCCGCACACGAAGACCAGCCGCGAGTACGCCGCCGGGTCCAGGTCCTCGAAATGCGTCCCCTCCGCCCGGAAACCGGGGCTCCACACGACGTCGTACGCGAGGCCCGCCTCCCGCAGCACCTCCTCGACCCGCCGCAGCGCCAGCACGTCCCCGGCGGTCGCCTCCCCGTGCAGGAAGCTGAACCAGCCGGTCACCAGGATCCTGTCTCGTCCGTGCACAGTGCGCACGGGTGCCCCGCGGGGGGTGCGGCAATCACCGGCGGACCCCGTGTCCGGCGTCCGCTTCACACGGCGTTGGTGACGGTGACCGTCACCTGCGCACCGGGCGCCCTCTCCGCCAGGGCGGCGGTCACCGCGTCGCGTACGGCGCGGGCGACGGTCAGCGCGCGGTGGTCGCGGTGGACGACGATCTGGACGTCCACCTCCCACGGGCCCGCCCCGGAGCCCCGGGTCACCCGCACCCCCGCGGGCGTCCGGCCCGCGGTGGCAGGGGCCCCGGTCCGGGCGGAGCCGCGGATCAACTCCGCGAGTCCCGGCCGCAGGAAGGCGACCCCGGGCACCTCGGCGGTGACCCGCGCGACGGTGGCGGCGAGCGGGTCACGGCCGGTGGCGGCAGCGGTCACGATCGTCCCTCTCCTTCTTCCAGTGCGTACGTTTCGTGCGCCTCGGCTTCTTCCACGGGGTATGTCTCGTCCGCTCCGGCCGTGTCGGCCACGTCGGTGACGTGTACGTCCACGTACTCCACCGGCAGCCCCAGGGCCTCGTCCGCGGCCCCGCGCACCCGTCGGCGGATCTCCTCCGCCAGTTCACGCAGCCCCGGCACGAGCGGCACTACGACCTCCAGTCGCACCTGGACGGGTCCGCGCGTGGGCACGCCGCCGGACTCGCCCGGCCGGATGCGGCAGGAGCCCGTGCGCACACCCGGGACGGTCTCGGCGGCGGCGCGCAGCGCCTTGGCGGCCATCGCCTCGCGCACCCACAGGTCCTCCTCGCGCTCCCCGAGGGGAAGTGGGCGGCCGGGCCGCAGCTCGAGCCGGACCACGTCCATGACCCGCGCGGTCAGCGCCCCGGCGTCCCGGTCCGGCTCCCGCTCACCGCGCGAGGCCTCGCGCACGGCCGCGCCGAGCAGGTCCAACTGCCGCACGGCTGCCGCGCAGTGCGGGCAGGAGCGCAGATGGGGGTCGTCGCTCCCGTCGTCCCGGCTCTCCCACACCTTCGACAGCAGCCGTCCGCAGGCCAGCCGTTCGTCGTCGGCGGTGCCGTCCGTGCCGCCGGGCCCGGTGCCGGTCCCGGGCAGCTCCGCCCCGGTGTTCATCGCCATGCGGTCATCGCCTCCGTCAGGCAGCGTCGTGCGCGGAAGACCCGGCCGCGGGCAGCCTCGGAGCTGATCCCGACCGTCTCCGCGATGGTCTCGTACGACAGGCCCTCCAGCTCTCTGAGCACCCAGCACACCCGCTGCTCGGGAGAGAGTGCGGACAGCGCCCGGCCCAGCTCCGCCGCGGCGGCGTGCGACTCGGCGGCCCGCGCGGGGGAGGCGACGTGATCCGGCGCGACGGGCTCGGGCACGCTGTCGAGGTCCGTCACGGGGCGTCGGGAGCGCAGCATGTTCAGGCAGCGGTTGACGACGATGCGGTGCATCCAGGTGGTGAAGGCCGACCGGCCGCTGAACTCCGGCAGCCTGCGCCAGGCGCTGACGAACGCGTCCTGCACGGCGTCCTCCGCCTCGGACTGGCTCCCCAGCATGCGCCCCGCGAGCCGCAGCAGCCCGGGCGCGTGCCGGCGCACGAGCGCCTCGAAGGCGTCCTCGTCGCCCTCGGCGGCCCGCACCGCGAGCAGTTCGTCGTCCCCCGGCACGTGCGCTCCCTTCCTCGTCCCACGGTCCCGCAACGGGTTCCCCGGTTGGACACGCCGACCACCGCGTGCGTTACGCGGAAAGACGGGGGAAGAAATTCTCGGCGGCCGCGTAACGTCGTACGGCCGCCCGTGTCCAACGTCCGGAAGCATCGAACGACCAACGGTTGACGGAGGACACCATGACGACGACACCGCAGGCGACCACGACCACGACCACGACCGAGAAGCGGAACGGCAGCGCGCAGGGCGGCGGCGCGACCACCGTGAACGGCGGCTCCAGCGGGGTCACCGAACCGGCCGGCACGCGGGGCCGCACCTCCATCGCGGACGTCGTGGTCGTCAAGATCGCGGGCATGGCGGCGCGGGAGATCCCCGGCGTGTACGACATGGGCGGCGGCCTGTCCCGCACCATCGGCGCGGTCCGCGACCGGGTGCCCGGGGGCCGGCCCAACGTGGGGCGCGGCGTGAAGGTCGAGGTCGGCGAACGGCAGACCGCGATCGACCTGGACCTCGTCGTCGAGTACGGGGTTCCCATCGCCGACCTCGCACGGGACGTGCGGGAGAACGTGATCGACGCGGTCGAGCGCATCTCCGGTCTGGAAGTCGTCGAGGTCAACATCACCGTCAACGATGTGCACCTGCCGGACGACGAGGACCCGGAGCGTCCGGCCGAGGCGCGCGTGGAGTAAGGGACGGGTTCGCGAAGGCGGAGGTGCGTGGTGAGCAGAGCGGCGATCGGCATGCTGGTGGGCATGGCGCTGGCCTTCGCCGGCTGGTTCGGCGGCTTCGGGGCGTTCTTGCTCGTGGCCGCGCTGGGCGCGGTCGGCGGCGTCCTGGGGCGCCTGGTGGACAACGGCACGGACTGGCGTGCGTTCCTGGCTCCCGGCGACCGGAGGACGCGGTGACCGGGGCACCGAAGAGGCAGGGGACCGCGGCGTCCGGCGCGGCGGTGCGGAAGGCGTCCGGCGGGGCACCCGCCCCGGGCGGTTCCGCACGCACGGTGCCGGCCGACCGCGGCAGGACCGTCGTCGCCGAGCGGGCCGTGCGTCGGATCGCCGAACGAGCGGCCGGTGAGGCCGACCTCGTCGGACGGCACGCTCAGGTCGTGCACGGCACGGCGGCGGTCGACGGCCGCCGCGCCGACGTCCGTGTCGACGTGCGGCTGCCCTACCCGGCGCGGCTCGGGGAGGCGGGGGAGCGGGTCCGCGGCCGGATGGCGGAGCGGGTCGCCGAGCTGAGCGGCCTCACCGTGCGTTCGGCGAGCGTCCGTGTCCAATCGCTGGCCCCGGACCGGGCGGCCCCGTCGGCGCCCTCGGTCGACCGTGACCGGCCGTCCGGCCGGGCCCGGCGCCCCTGGTCGGCACGCCGGGTCCCGGCCGCGCTGGTGGCCGTGGCCGCGGCGGCCGGCTGCGGCGTGCTCCTCGGCGACCTCCTGGCCGTGCACCTCGCCGGCCGACGTCCGGCCCCGTGGCGCACGGGCGTGGTCGACTGGCCGGCGGCGCACGGGCCGGGCGACGGGACGGTCGTCGCCGTCGGTGCCGTCGCGGCCGTCCTGGGCGCATGGCTGCTGTGGCTGGCGCTCACCCCGGGACTGCGTGGCGTGCTCCCGATGAGCCCGGTGCCGGGACACCCCCGGCAGCGGGCGGTGCTGGACCGCTCGGCCGTGGCCGAATTCGTGCGGGACGCCGCCGCAGCCGTGCCCGGCGTGACGGACGTCCGGGTGCGCTGCGGCAGACGGCGGGTACGGCTGCGGGCCCGACTCGGCTTCGGCGACCGGCGTGCGGCCCACGACGCCGTCCGCGCCGCGACCGACACGACCCTCACCGCCCTCGGCCTGAGCCGCCCCTTGAAGCTCACAGTCGCCCTGCGCACGGAGCCTCACTGGCGCCCGCCGGCCCCGCCGGACCAGCGGCCGGACGAGTCCTCCGAGCCGAGGCAGGGTGTGCCGGGGGTACCGGAGACGTTCCAAGGTGCCGGGTCACAGGAGACACCCGGGACGCCGGAGGCGCCCGCGGTTCCGGTCCGCCGAGCGGACGCCACGAAGGAGAGGGAGCAGTGAACCCGTTGCGCACCGCGGTCAACCGCGTCCTGCTCGCCCTGGCCGGAGCGTCCCTGCTGGGCGGCGGGGCATGGCTCGCCGGCACCGCCGGCCCCGTCGCCGAGCGGCTGCCCGGGTGGTGGCCTCGCCCGGCCGCCGGCACCGTGCTCCTGGACCGGTCCACTCTCGCCGACCTCCGCGACCAGGGCTGGTGGACTCCGGTGGTCATCGCCGGCACGGCCTGCGCACTGCTGCTCAGCCTCACCTGGCTCCTGGCGCAGGTACGCTCCGGCGGCCACCGCCGCCTCCCGCTGGCCGGGCGCCTCCTCACGCTGCGCTCCCGCGCTCTGGCCGACGCCGTCGCCCGCCGAGCCGAGGCCGCCTCCGGAGTCTCCCGCGCGCATGTGACGCTGCTCGCGGGACCCAAGCGGTCGCGGGCCCGCGTACGGCTGCGGCTGGAACCCGGCGCCGCACCGGGGCGCGTCCTGGAAGGGGTCTCGCATGCCGCCCTCGACGAGGCCCGACGCTCCCTGGCCCCGTACCCGCTGACGACACACGTCCACGTCGGGGCCCGGCTTCGCCGAGAGAAGCGTGCGCGATGACGGGCTCCCCCGACGCAGGCCGACCCCACCCCGAGACCGCTCGGCCCCCCCTGATCCCGGACCGCTCGAGCCCAAGCCGTTCGCGCCCGAGCCGGCGGAGCCGGGGCCGTTCTGACCCGACCCGCGGACTGAACCGACAGGCCCCGGCGCGCTGTGCGGGCTCGCGGTCACCGGCCGTCCGCGACCGCGGTTACCGTGCACGGCATGACGACCAAGGCACGCACCACGTCGGCCCCCGTCCTCGGCCTCCGCGCCCTCAACCGGGCCACCCTGGCCCGCCAGTTGCTGCTGCGCCGCGCGTCGCTGTCCGCCGAGGCCGCCGTCGCCCACCTCGTCGGGCTCCAGGCGCAGAACGTGAAGCCCCCGTACTACGCGCTCGCCGCCCGCCTCGACGGGTTCACGCCCGACGACCTGTCCGCGCCGATGGCCGACCGGCGGGTCGCCCGCCTCGTCACCCTGCGTTCCACCCTCCACACCCACACCGCCGACGACTGCCTCACCCTGCGCCCGCTGGTGCAGGCCGCCCGCGACCGGGAACTGGGCGCCTTCCGCAAGGGACTCGTCGGCGTCGACCTGGACCGGCTCGCCGTCCTCGCCCGTGAGCTGGTCGAGGCCGAGCCCCGCACGATGGGGCAGCTGCGCGAGGCGCTGCTCGCCGAGTGGCCCGACGCCGACCCGCAGGCCCTCTCCGTCGCCGCCCGCTGCCGACTGCCGTTGGTGCAGGTCACGCCGCGCGGCCTGTGGGGCAGGAGCGGCCAGGTCACGCTCACCACCGCCGAGCACTGGCTGGGCCGCCCCGCGATGCCCGCCCCGGCCCCGGACGACACGGTGCTGCGCTACCTCGCCGCCTTCGGGCCCGCCTCCGTCAAGGACATGCAGACCTGGGCGGGCCTGACCCGCCTCAGGGACGCCTTCGAACGGCTCCGTCCGCGTCTCGTCACCTTCCGGGCCCCGGACGGCACCGAGCTGTTCGACCTGCCCGACGCGCCCCGGCCCGACCCGGAGACGCCGGCGCCGCCGCGCTTCCTGCCCGAGTTCGACAACCTGCTCCTCTCCCACGCCGACCGCACCCGCCTCGTGCCGCCCGCGTACAAGGGCCGCACCTGGGCGAAGAACACGGCCTACCGCGTCCTGCTGGTCGACGGTTTCGTGGCCGGGCTGTGGCGGCTGGACGACGACGCTCTCGTGGTCGAACCCTTCGGCCCCCTGACCGGGGCCCGCCGCGACGAGGTGGTGGCCGAGGGGGAGCGGATGCTCGCGGCCCTGCATCCGGGGAGCGCGTACGCCGTCCGTTTCGGGACGGTGCGCGGCTGACGTGGAGAGGGGGCGTTGCGGGCCGCTCGTGGAGGCCCGCAACGCCCCCTGGTCTGTCACCCGAGGGTCACTCGGGAGTCCTGCGCGGGTGGTGCGCCGCGGGCGGCGGCTGCGGACACGGACGCGCGGCGCCGGCCGGAGCGGCAGGTCTGGTGCGGAAGAGCCCGAACATGAGTCTCCTCGGGTTTTGCCGGTGGGGGGTCGCCCGGGGTGGGGG
>MUMD01000183.1 GCA_002155895.1 Streptomyces rochei | reverse complement strand
GTGCCGGGGGTAGCGCTGGGGGTACTCACGGGGGCTCCGGGACGGTCTGCGGGTCGGTGTGCGGTCGACTTCGTTCATCAAGCTGTACGGCACAGTCCACAGTAATGGACCGGGACAGGCGCGTACTCCTGCCATGCAACTGTCGCGGGCGGGGAACGCCGCTGTCAACGGACATCCGCTCCGTGGGCGGCCTCCCCGTGAGGGGCGCGCCCGGCGAGAAGGTAGCGTCCGCCGTGTGAGACGACTCGTTGCCCGCCTGTGGCGCCTGCTGCGCCCGGTCCAGAGCCGTGTGATGTGGCTGCTGCACACGAAGTACGTGGTCGGTGTGACCGGCGTGGTGCGCGACGACGAGGGACGGGTGCTGCTGCTGAAGCACCGGATGTGGCCGCCGGGCCGCCAGTGGGGCCTGCCGAGCGGTTTCGCGCGCAAGGGCGAGGACTTCCGGCGGACGGTGGTCCGCGAGGTGCGCGAGGAGACGAATCTCGAGGTGGAGGTGGGCCGCCTGGTCATGCTGAACAGCGGCCTGCGCACCCGGCTGGAGGTGGCCTACGAGGCCCGGTTGCTCGGCGGCGAGCTGCGCGTCGACCCGTTCGAGATCCTGGAGGCCCGCTGGTGCCACCCGGACGACCTGCCCGAGGACGTCCAGCCGGTGTGCCACCCCCTGGTGCGGGGCGAGACGGCGCCCTGAGCCGCCTTCGCCGGGGGCGTGCCGGAAGGGAGAGCGCGAGGGGGGCGCCCGGTGCCGCAGGGGCCGGGGCTCGCCCCTGAGCGGTCCCGGCGCCGCCCGGAGCCGCCCCGAGGGCCTGCCCTAGCGAGCGATCCCGCCGCCGCCCATCAGCAGGTCCAGACTCTCGTCGTCCTCGAAGGTGTCCCCGGACAGCCGGGTGACGCCCCCGGCGGACGGCCCGTCGTCCGTGCCGGGCAGCAGCCACACGGAGCCGTCCGCCGTGTCGCCGCCCGGCTCGGCCACCACCAGCTCGGCGCGGTGGTCGCCGTCCAGGTCGCTGAGGGCGACCTCCGCGCCGAACCCGGCCCGCTCGTGCGAACCGGACAGGTCACCGCCCTCGAAGACCCGGGCGCCCTCGCCGGTCGGTCCCTCCGGGCCGCCCGCCAGGAACAGCACCTGCTCGGGACCCGGTTCGACGTACGGGCCCCACCGCGACGCCCCGGCCACCACGTCCGCGTACCCGTCGCCGTTCACGTCCCCGGTGTCCAGGGAGACGAACACGGCGTCCTCGTCCTGGGGCTCCTCGCCGGGCACGCCCGGCGTGTCCCGGTCGATCGTCGTCCTGCGCTTCCCCGGCCCCGACTCCGACCCGTACACCACCGTCACCGAGCTGCGGCTCGCGTCGCCGCCCCGGGGGCTGAGGACCAGGTCGCCGTAGCCGTCGCCGTCCACGTCGCCGACGGCCCCCGTCGCCGCGTCCGGGAGGTCGACGCCGTCCGCCCGGGTGAGGCCGTCCGGGCCGCCCCGGAACAGGCCGACCGGACGGCGCGTGCGGGGCCAGGAGGCGTCGGGGGACCAGTCGTAGTGGAAGGTCACCAGTTCGTCGGCGCCGTCGCCGTCGAGGTCCCCGGCGACGAGATCGCCGTAGCTCGCGCCGTCGACGTCCCCCGCGGGCCGGCTCGGGGCCGGGACGGCGGCCGTCCGGGCCGGGGTGCCGTCCCGTTCGAAGGGGCCCTCGAGCAGGCCCTTGTCGGAGCCGAGCCCGAAGACCAGGTCGGCGTGGCCGTCGCCGTCGAAGTCACCGGCGGCGAGCTGCTCGTCCAGGATCGGGTCGTCGTCCCAGGAGACGTGACTGGTGTCCGTGCCCGGCACCCGGACGGCCCGGGAGAGCCCGTCCGCCGAACCCCACATGACGATCACGCTCGGCTTCCCGTCGAAGACGGCGGCGGCGAGGTCGGTGTACCCGTCCTCGTCGAAGTCGCGGGCCACCACGTCGGAGCCGAAGAAGCTCTCGTCGCGGTTCTTCCCCGGTATGCCGGGGTCGTCCTGCGTGAGGTGCTGACAGCGCGCCGGCCCTGTCCCGCCCTCCGCCCCGTACGCCACCTGGATGCTGCCACCGCCGGCCCCGCCCGCCACGTCCCCCTGCGAGCCGAAGGCCAGGTCGGGGTGGCCGTCCCCGTCGAAGTCGGCGGCGGAGGCCGCTGCGGGGCCCGTGGCGGGCCGCTGGGACGCGGGCGCGGACCCGTGCACGGAGGTCCGGCAGGCGTGCGGCGCGGCGAGGCCGGTCTCGGGGTCGGCGGCGATCACCGCACCCGCGAGGACGGCCGACGCGACGAGACCCGCACCGGCCGCGCCCGCCCACCACCGCCTGCCGACGCGTCGCCGCGCCCCTGCCCCGTCATCACCCGGAACGTCCATGGGAACGATCACGCTCCGGACGCCCGGCGCGGTTCCGGTCACGGCGGGCACGCCCGCTGCGGCCGCCTCGGTCCGCTCACCCCTCGGTATCACGCCGCCCTCCGGCATGGTCCTCAGGTCGTACCCCAAGTGGCGCGCCGGGCTGATGTATTGGGCCCGGTCGGGATCTAGCTTCGACGCATGATCTCGAGAACACGCAAGGGCGCGGTGGCCGCCCTGCTGACGTGCGCGTTGGCGGTCCCGCTCCTGGGTGCCGCGCCCGCGTCGGCCACGCATCGGGCGCGGCACGCGGCCCAGGAGGTGCCCAGCGCGGGCGCGCCGGAGTTGCCCCGTCCCGCCGGTCCCCACCCGGTGGGGCGTCGCACCCTGCACCTCGTCGACCGGGACCGCACCGACCCCTGGGTGCCGACGGCGCGGGGGCGGGAGTTGATGGTGTCCGTGTCCTACCCGGCCCGCTCGGCGGGGACGGGGACGCCCGCGCCGTACATGACGGTCGAGGAAGCGCGGCTGCTGCTGGAGGCCAGGGAGCTCGGCGGGGTCGTGCCGGCCTCCACCCTGGCCGGCACCCGTACCCACGCGCGGGTCGGGGCCGCCCCGGCGCGGGGCCGTTTCCCGCTGGTGCTGCTGTCCCCCGGGTTCGGGATGCCGCGCGCCACGCTCACCTCGCTCGCCGACGACCTGGCCGCTCGCGGGTACGTCGTCGCCGCCGTGGACCACGCCCACGAGTCGGTGGGTACGGAGTTCCCCGGGGGCCGCGTCCCGCCCTGTGTGGCCTGCGAGGAGGTCGACCCCGGCCCGGAGCAGGCGGCCGTCGTGCGCGGGCGGGCGGCCGACCTGTCGTTCGTGATCGACGAGTTGACGGACGACCGGAGAGCGGGGCCGCTGTCCCGGGTGATCGACTCACGGCGCATCGCGGCGGCCGGTCACTCGATGGGCGGGGCGGCGGCCGCGGCGACCATGGCCGTCGACCGCCGGGTGCGGGCCGGCGTCGATCTCGACGGCAACTTCTTCGTCGACGACGCCGGGGCCGGGATCGGCCGGCGGCCGTTCATGATGCTCGGCGCGGAGAACACCCACACCCCCGGCGGTGACATCACCGACTGGGACGGCGCCTGGGACCGTCTGCACGGCTGGAAGCGCTGGCTGACCGTCCGAGGGGCCGGGCACTTCTCCTTCACCGATCTCCCCTGGCTGGGGAAGCGGCTGGGGCTGCCGGACCCGACCCCGCTCCCGGCCGAGCGGAGCTGGGAGATCACCCGCGACCATGTGGGCGCCTTCCTCGACCTCCACCTGCGCGGCATCCCGCAGCCGCTGCTCGACGGCCCCACGGCGGCCCACCCCGAGGTCGCGTTCCACCGGCCGTAGACCGCGTCACGCCCCTTCCAGCCGCTCCGCCAGCACCTCCGCCAGGTGCCGCCCCCGCACCCCCGCCAGTTGTTCCAGCTGGGTCCGGCAGGAGAAGCCGTCCGCCAGGACCACCGCCCCCTCCGGTGCCTCGCGCACCGCCGGGAGCAGCTGCTCCTCGGCGCAGGCGGCGGAGACCTCGTAGTGGCCGTCCTCGAAGCCGAAGTTGCCCGCGAGGCCGCAGCAGCCGCCGGCCAGGTCGCCGGTCAGGCCCGCCGCCTCGCGCAGCCGGCGCTCGGCCGCGTCACCGAGGACCGCGTGCTGGTGGCAGTGGGTCTGGCCGACCGCGGGGAGGCCGACGGCGGGCGGTCTCCAGTCGGGGGCGTGCCGCTCCAGGGCCTGGGCGAACGTCACCACACGGGCGGCGAGGCGGGCCGCCCGCGGGTCGTCGTGCAGGAGTTCCGGCAGGTCCGTGCGGAGCGCGGCGGCACAGCTCGGCTCCAGGACGACGACCGGTGCC
Source organism: Streptomyces rochei (assembly GCA_002155895.1). Classification (GTDB taxonomy): domain Bacteria; phylum Actinomycetota; class Actinomycetes; order Streptomycetales; family Streptomycetaceae; genus Streptomyces; species Streptomyces rochei. Next base: position 24,578 of record MUMD01000183.1, on the reverse strand, counting down.
GAGGTCTCCAGCACGGGCTCCATCAGGTCCAGGGTGCGGCGCATCACCGCGCGGGCGCGGTCCAGTTGGCCCGTCGACACGTACGTCAGTCCGCAGCAGACCCGGCCCCGGCGGGCGGTCAGCAGGGCCGTCGCCGACCTCGTACGGCCGTCGGCGAGGCCCCGCCCCCGGGTGCGCAGCGTCGGCGGCAGCACCACGCGCAGGCCCGCCGCCTCCAGCACCCGTACGGCCGCCCGGCCCACCGACGGCGACAGGTGCTCGGTGAAGGTGTCGGGCCACAGGACCACCGGCTCCCCCTCGGCGCGCGGCCCCCCGCGCCCGCGCCACCACCGGCTGAAGGTCTCCCCGGCCAGCCGCGGCACGTCCCGCTCCCCCGCGATCCCGCCCAGCCGTTTCGCCACCGCCGCCAACGGCCGCACGGAGGCGAGCGCGTTGACGACCGGCGCCACCCGCGCCCGCGCCGCCCAGCGCAGCCACACCGGCAGCCACCCCATCGTGTAGTGGGCGGCCGGGCGGCGGCGCCCCGCGTAGTGGTGGTGCAGGAACTCCGCCTTGTAGGTGGCCATGTCGACCTCGACCGGGCAGTCGGAGCGGCAGCCCTTGCAGGACAGGCACAGGTCGAGGGCGTCCCGGACCTCCGTCGAGCGCCAGCCGTCGGTCACCACCTCACCGGCGAGCATCTCGTGCAGCAGGCGGGCGCGACCCCGCGTGGAGTGCGCCTCGTCCCCCGTCGCCCGGAAGGAGGGGCACATCACGCCCGACCCGGTCACCGACGTCGTACGGCACTTGGCGACGCCGACGCAGCGCCGTACCGCCGCCGAGAAGTCACCCCCGTCGGCCGGGTAGCCGAACGCGACGTCGACCGGCTCGCGCGGCAGGACGGAGAAGCGGAGATCGGTGTCGAGCGGGGCGGGGCGGACCAGCATGCCGGGGTTGAGGAGGTCGTCCGGGTCCCAGACGCCCTTGGCGCGTGCGAAGAGGGCGACCGTCTCCTCGCCGTACATCCTGGGCAGCAGCTCCGCCCGCGCCTGCCCGTCGCCGTGCTCCCCGGAGAGCGAGCCGCCGTGCGCGACGACCAGATCCGCCAGCTCCTCCGAGAAGCGGCGGAAGCGGGCGACTCCGGCGTCCGTCATCAGGTCGAAGTCGATGCGCACGTGGATGCAGCCGTCACCGAAGTGCCCGTACGGGGTGCCGCGCAGGCCGTGGGCGGTCAGCAGCGCCCTGAAGTCCCGCAGGTAGGCGCCCAGCCGGGCCGGGGGCACCGCGCAGTCCTCCCAGCCGGGCCAGGCCTCCGACCCGTCCGGCATCCGGGTCGCCGTGCCGCTCGCGTCCTCCCGGACACGCCACAGCCTCCGCTGACCGGCCGGGTCGGTCACCACCAGCGCGCCCACGACGTCGGCCGCCCGCACCACCGCCTCCGCGCGCGCCCGCGCCTGCGCCGGCGAGTCGCCGCCCGTCTCGACGAACAGCCACGCCCCGCCGCGGGGCAGCCCCCGCGTGGAGGGCACCAGGTCCACCGCCATGCCCTCCACGGTCAGCGGCGCGAGCGGCAGCAGCCCGGCCGCCGCCTCCGCCGCCCCGGCCTCGTCGGCGTATCCCAGCACCGCCAGCGCCCGCGCCCGCGGGGATTCGACCAGCCGCACCACCGCCTCCGTCAGCACGCCCAGCGTGCCCTCCGAACCGCAGAAGGAGCGGGCCACGTCCGCGCCCCGCTCCGGCAGCAGCGCGTCCAGCGCGTAGCCGGAGATGCGGCGGGGCAGGTCGGGAAAGCCCGTGCGCAGCCGTGCCGCCTCGCCGGACACCAGCTCGCGCAGGCCCGCTGGCGCCCCGGCCCAGTCCACCCCGAGCCGCAGGGACCGCCCCCGCGCGGTGAGCACCGACAGTTCGCGCACGCTGTCCGCCGTCGTGCCCCACGCCACCGAGTGGGAGCCGCACGAGTTGTTGCCGATCATGCCGCCGAGGGTGCAGCGGCTGTGGGTGGAGGGGTCGGGGCCGAAGCGCAGACCGTGCGGGGCGGCGGCCTCCTGGAGGCGGTCGAGGACCAGGCCGGGCTGGACGACGGCGGTGCGGGTCCCGGGGTCCAGGTCGATCAGCCGGTTCATGTGCCGGGTGAAGTCCAGGACCACGCCGGTGCCGGTCGCCTGACCCGCGATCGACGTGCCGCCGCCCCGCGCGACGACCGGCGTCCCGTGTGCCCGGCACACCTCCAGCACCGCCGCCACGTCGTCGGCGTCCCTGGGCGCCACCACGCCCAGCGGCACCCGGCGGTAGTTGGACGCGTCCATGGTGGTCAGCGCCCGGGACGTGACGTCGAATCCGACCTCGCCGCCGACGGCCCTGCGCAGTGCTGCCTCCAGATCGGTCATGTCCTCCAGCATGAGCCTTGTGGCTTGGCACAGGTCCGCAGGACGGAGATCTCGTCTCATCGGACGGACATGTTCCCGTCCGGTTTGGCCGACGGGATACGCTCCGGCACGTGGCTGAGATCCAGATTCCTGCTGACATCAAGCCCGCGGACGGTCGATTCGGCGCGGGTCCCTCCAAGGTGCGGGTGGAGGCGCTGGACGCCCTGGCCGCAACCGGGACGTCCCTCATGGGCACCTCCCACCGCCAGGCTCCCGTCAAGAACCTGGTCGGCAAGGTCCGTGAGGGCATCTCCGAGCTGTTCCGGCTCCCCGACGGCTACGAGGTGGTCCTCGGCAACGGCGGCTCCACGGCGTTCTGGGACATCGCGACCCACGGTCTGATCGAGAACAAGTCCCAGCACCTCACCTTCGGCGAGTTCTCCTCCAAGTTCGCCAAGGCCGCCAAGCTGGCGCCCTGGCTGGCCGAGCCGACGGTCGTCTCCGCCGACCCGGGCACGCACCCCGAGGCGCACGCCGAGGCCGGCGTGGACGTGTACGCGTTCACCCACAACGAGACCTCGACCGGCGTCGCCATGCCGATCAAGCGGGTCGCCGGCGCCGACGAGGGCTCCCTGGTGCTGGTCGACGCGACGTCCGGCGCCGGCGGCCTGCCGGTCGACATCGCCGAGACCGACGTCTACTACTTCGCCCCGCAGAAGTCCTTCGCCTCCGACGGCGGCCTGTGGATCGGCGTCTTCTCCCCGGCCGCGATCGAGCGCGCCGAGCGCGTCCACGCCTCCGGCCGGCACGTCCCCGAGTTCTTCTCGCTGCCGACCGCGATCGACAACTCCCGCAAGAACCAGACGTACAACACCCCGGCGCTGGCCACCCTGTTCCTCCTCAACGAGCAGCTGGAGTGGATGAACGGCCAGGGCGGCCTGGACTTCACCACCGCGCGCACCAAGGACTCCTCGTCCCGCCTGTACGCGTGGGCGGAGGAGGCCAAGTACGCCACCCCGTTCGTCTCCGACCCGGCCAAGCGGTCCCAGGTCATCGGCACGATCGACTTCTCCGACGACATCGACGCCGCCGCCGTCGCCAAGGTGCTGCGCGCCAACGGCGTCGTGGACACCGAGCCGTACCGCAAGCTGGGCCGCAACCAGCTGCGCGTCGCGATGTTCCCGGCGATCGACCCGGCGGACGTCGAGGCGCTGACGAAGTGCGTCGACTACGTGATCGAGAAGCTGTAGCGACAGCCGTCGTACGACGCTGAGGGGCGCCCGGCACATCGCCGGGCGCCCCTCCGTGCGTGCGGACCTCTGCTCCCCCGCGCCTACCTGCTGAGCCGCTGGAAGCGCCGCACCGCCAGCGGCAGGAAGACCGCCGTGAGGATCACCGGCCACACGCCCGCCATCAGCAGCGCGTGCCGCTCGACCCAGGAGCCGCCGCCGCCGACCGGCGTGCCGAACAGCTCGCGGGCGGCCGCCGCCGTGGAGGAGATGGGGTTCCAGGCCGCCACCCAGCCCAGCCAGTCGGGCATCAGCTGCGGGGCGACGAAGATGCTGGAGATCATCGTCAGCGGGAACGCCACCGCGAACAGGCCGCCCGCCGCCTCCGGGTTGGGGACGAGGAGGCCCAGCCACACGCCGATCCAGATCAGCGCGAACCGCAGCCACAGCAGCAGCCCGAACGCGGCCAGGAATCCCCAGCCGCCGTCCGGCCGCCAGCCCATGGCCAGTGCCGTCAGCATCATGATGGCCAGTTCCGCGCAGGCGACGACCAGATCCGTGACCCCGCGCCCGGCGACCACCGCGGACGACGCCATCGGCATGGAGCGGAAGCGGTCGATGACGCCCTTCGTCGAGTCGTGGACGACGACGGTCGCGGTGTTGATGAAGCCGAAGGCCATGGTCATCACGAACATGCCGGGCATCAGGAAGTCCCTGTAGTCCCCGCCGCCGGGCACGGTCATCGCGCTGCCGAAGACATAGCCGTAGAGGAGGACGGACAGGATCGGGAAGCCCAGCTGCCAGGCGATGTTGACGGGCTGGCGCTGGTAGTGGGTCAGGCCGCGGCGGACGATGTTGCCGCAGTCGGCGAGCAGCCAGTACAGCCGGCCGTGCTCGGCGGCCGGGGCCGTCGTCGGGTCGAGGGCGCTCATGCCGCCACCGCCTCCTTCTCCGGGGTGCCGGTGCGGTCCGTGCGGTGTCCGGTCAGGCGCAGGAACACGTCGTCCAGGCTCGGCCTGCGCAGCCCGATGTCCTCGACGGCGACGCCCTCGTCCTGGAGGGTGCGGGCGACCTCGGTCAGCGCGGCCACCCGGTCGGTGACCGGCGCGTGCACGCGCGACGCGTCCTCGTCGGCCTCGGGTTCGCCCTCGCAGACGCGGGCGACGACCTTCACCGCCCTCGGGATGTCGGCCCGCTCGGCCACCACGACCTCGATCCGGTCGCCGCCGACCAGGTTCTTCAGCCCGTCCGGGGTGTCGTCGGCGATGGCCCGGCCCCGGTCGATGACGGTGATGCGGGAGGCCAGCTTGTCCGCCTCCTCCAGGTACTGCGTGGTCAGCAGCACCGTCGTGCCGCTCGCCACCAGCGCCCGGACCGAGTCCCAGACCTCGCCCCGGCTGCGCGGGTCGAGGCCCGTCGTCGGCTCGTCCAGGAACAGCACGGCCGGGGCGAGGATCATCGAGGCGGCGAGGTCGAGGCGGCGCCGCATGCCCCCGCTGTACTTGCCGACGCCCCGGTCGGCGGCGTCGGTCAGGTCGAACTGCTCCAGCAGCTCGACGGCCCGGGCGCGGGCCCGCCCGCCGCCCAGGTGGAACAGCCGCCCGAACATCTCCAGGTTCTGCCGGCCGGTCAGCACCTCGTCCACCGCCGCGTACTGGCCGGTGAGGCCGATCCGGGCCCGTACCTCGCGCGCCTGCCGGGCGACGTCGAGGCCGGCGACCTCGGCCCGCCCGCCGTCCAGCCGGATCAGCGTGGACAGGATGCGCACGGCCGTGGTCTTGCCCGCGCCGTTCGGCCCCAGCAGCCCGTGCACGGTGCCCTCGCGGACGGCCAGGTCGAAGCCGTCGAGGGCGCGTTTGTCGCCGTACCGCTTCTCCAGCCCCTCGGCCCGTACCGCGTGTCCGTCGCTCATGGACGGTCCCCCTTCCAGGTCTTAACTGAGTACACCGTACCCGATTGCGCGTACACCGTACTCAGTTTTCTGGCGCGGACCTAGACTGACCCCATGGCGAGCGGTACGGAGACCAGTGGCAGCGGTGACGTCGGCCGCACCCTGGAACTGTTGTGGGACACCGGCCGGCGGCCCAGCCGCGGGCCCAAGCCGGGGCTGACGCTGGAGCGGATCGTGGAGGCGGCCGTCGAGGTCGCCGACCGGGACGGGCTGGGCGCGGTCTCGATGCGCCGCATCGCCACCGAACTGGGCACCGGCACCATGTCCCTGTACCGCTACGTCCCCGGCAAGGCCGAACTCCTCGACCTCATGCTGGACCGCGTGCAGCGCCCCTCCGAGGACCCCGGCGACCTCGGCGACGGCGACTGGCGTGCGGCGCTGGAGGCGCTCGGCCACGCGACGCTCGCCCTCTACCGCCGCCACACCTGGCTGCTGGAGGTCAACCAGTCCCGTCCGATCCTGGGCCCGAGCGCGCTGGACGGCATGGAGAAGGTGCTGGCCCGGATCAAGCCCATGGGTCTGACCGACCCCGAGCTGGTCTCGGCGATCGTCCTGATCGACGGGTACGTCGTCGGGGCCGCCCGCACGCAGGTGTACCAGGAGGAGGCGGAACGCACCTCGGGCCTCACCGACGCGCAGTTCTGGCAGGCCCAGGAACCGGTGCTGGTGAAGGCCATGACCAGCGGGCGCTATCCCGTGCTGGCCTCCCTCTCCGAGGACGCCTTCGGCACCGGCTTCGACCACTTCGACTTCGGGCTGCAGCGCATCCTGGACGGGCTGGAGGTGCTGGTGGCCGCGCGGCGCGCGGCCGACGGGCCGGCCGCCGACGGGTCAGCGACGGCGGAACAGCCGTCTTAGGCCGAACAGGACGGCGCAGGCCACGAGCAGTCCGACCGCCCCGACCTTGAGCGTGTCGCCGCCCGCAGCGTCGGCTCCCTCGCCCGAGGCGTCGGAGCCGCCGGTGCCCGACCCGCCGCTCCCACCGGGCGCGTCCTCGGCCTTGACCGGGCTGCCGGCGCCCTCCATCCCGAGCAGCAGCTTCCGCCCGTCGGGCGTGTAGGTGACGGACTCCCCCTGCCCCAGCGGCACGCTGATCCGCCCCTTGCGCTGGATCTTCCCGCCGTTCCAGTCGTACCAGACACCCCCGAGGTAGCCGCGCACGGCGAGCGTCTTCCCGTCCGGGGAGAAGGCGGCGTCGGTGGCCCACAGCTCCACGGGGACGGTGGGCCGGAAGACGTTGGTGCCGGAGGCGGAGAGCTTCGCCGGGCCCTCGTACAGGTGCCCGCCGTCCTCGTTCTTGTCGACGATGTAGACCCGCCCGGTCTTCGGGTGAACGACCATCGACTCGGCGTCGCGCGCGCCGTCCGCGTACTTCACGACGTACTGGGTCGCCTTGACCGTCTGGTCCTTGAGCTCCGTCGGCTCGGGCAGCTCGTAGATCCACACGTACGGCCAGGTGCCGCCGAGGTTGTCGCCGATGTCGCCGACGAAGATCTTGTTGCCCGGCCCGATGGAGATCGCCTCGACGTCGCGCGGCGTGCCCACGCCGGAGAGCGCCACGCGCGCGACGGTCTCGCCGGTGGAGCCGTCCACCGCGTACAGGTACGGGCCGGTGTCCTGGTCGTTGTGCGTCCAGTAGACGCCGGGGTGGAGGCGGGAGGCGGCGAGGCCGCTGGACTCGGTGATGCGCGGGTCCTTGATCGTGAAGCCGTCGCTCCCGTCGTCCCCGTCGGCGGCGGAGGCGGGCACGGCGAACGCGCCCACGAGGAGGGCCGAGGCGAGGAGGGCGAAAGATCGGCGCATGCGCCAAGCCTGCCATCCCGTGCGGCCGTTCACCCCGGCCGTCACGCTGCGTGGCCGGGCTCACATCGCGCCGGACGGACCCATCGTCCATGATGAGCGGATGCTCAGGTTCATGTTCGTCGGTGACTCCATGACGATCGGGAGCGCCGGCGAACACACCTGGCGCTACCGGCTGTGGCGGCACCTGCGCGACTCCTGCGGCAGGCCCTTCACCTTCGTGGGCCCGCGCGAGACGCTGCACGACCCGTCGACGGACGAGCCGACCTCGTACGCCTACGCCGAGCCGGACTTCCCCCGCGCCCACCTGGCCGGCTGGGGCGAGGGCTGGCACCACATGACCCCGATCATCGGCGAGACGGTACGGTCCTGCCGCGCCGACGTGCTCCTGGTCTCGCTCGGCCTCATCGACCTCGGCTTCTACACCAACGCCGAGCAGACCGCCGACAACGTCCGCGCCTTCGTGGCGGACGCCCGCTCGGCGAACCCGCGTGTCCGCATGGCCGTGATGCCGGTGCTGCACAACATCCGGGTGGACGCCGACGAGACCTTCGCCGGGCAGGTCCACCGCTTCAACGAACTCCTGGCGAAGACGGTGGCCGCCCTCGACGAGCCGGCCTCCCCGCTGCTGCTGGTCCCGCCGCCCCGGGCGTACGACTTCCACGTCGACACCTACGACGGCACGCATCCCAACGCGAGCGGCGAGCACCGCATCGCGGGCGCGTTCGCGCAGGCGATGGACGAGGGGTGGGGGCTGGGCGGTCCCTACTCGGCCGCATCATCGTAGGCCGCCCGGATCGCCCGGACCATGTGCCCGGCGCAGGGCCGCACGCCGTCGTCCCAGCGCTCGTCGCGCTCGTGCCCGAGGTACACGGCGCGGGCGTGGGCCAAGGGCTCGTGGTGCCCGGCGGGCAGCCGCGCGAGGGCCCAGTCGGCCGCCGCGTCCTTCGACCGGATCTCGCCGGTGACGAGCGTGCTCCAGATCCGGGCGAGGGTGAGCAGGACGTTGCGGGTGTCCGACTCCAGCTCGGCCGTCAGCTCCGGAACCCCGGCGACGATCGCCCGCCGCAGGTCCGTGTGCGGGACGGGGTCGAGGAGGACGGCGGGCGGCGGGCCGTGCAGCGGGGTGTCGGCGCGCAGCACCATGGTCAGGAGCGGGGCGAGGTCGGGGTCGTCCTCGGGCCCGGGGACGTGGCCGCGCTCGTAGGCGTCGCGCAGCCACTCGCCGTAGAGGTAGTCACGGCGGGGCGGGTAGCGCCACGGCCGGACGTCGCCGTGGACGACGACGATCAGTTCGACGGGGCGGCGCCCTTCGCCGCCGGACAGCTTCAGCAACTCCTCCGTGAGTGCGGCGCGTCGCGCGTGCGTCGTGGGGTTCCGTACGACGACGAGCAGGTCGAGGTCGCTGTGCGGGCGCAGGCCGCCGAGGGTGGCGGAGCCGTGCGCGTAGACGCCGAGCACGTCCTCGTCGCCCAGGTGGTGCCGGACGAGGGTGACGAGGTGGTCGGTGCGGTCCCGGTCCCGCTCTGGCATATGCGCGTCCTCCCGTGTCCAGGTCGCCGTGCGTATCGTTGTACCGCGCGGCTGCTCCCGCCCGTGGGACGGCCGGGGAGGAGCGCCACGATGACCGTCCTTGACGACAGGATCGCGATGGCCGAGAGCGACAACACGCGTCGACTCGACGAGATGTTCGAGCGACTCGAGAAGATGCCCGTCCCCGAGGGTTACAAGGTCGAGATCGTCGGGGGGGTCGTCTACATGGCGCCACAGCGGGACATTCACTGGGAAACCATCCTCGAAATCCTTTGGGCCCTGGAAGATCACTTCGGACGGCGTCAGGCGAGGATCTTCTCGGACGTCCGCATCGACTTCCCCGGCTACGAGAACGGGTTCTGTCCGGACGTCGCCAAGATCAAAAGTGGGGCGCAGAAGGACGACAACGGCAAGTGGCGCTACGAGGACGTCGAGTTCGTCGCCGAAGTCATTTCGAGAGGCACGGCGCGGAACGACTACGAAGCCAAGAAGACCGCCTATGCCCTTGCGGAGGTACCGGTCTATCTCATCGCTGACCCCTATGCACGCAGGTGCCGTCTGTTCACCCAGCCCAAGGACGGCGTCTACGTGACCGACACCTCCATCGAGTACGGCGGAGTCGTCGACATGACGAACACGCACCTGGGCCTCACTCTCGAAACAGCCGACTTCCCCCGCGACTGACCGACCCGACCCGCTTGCCTGGAGCGCACTCCAAGCCGTTGGCTTGGGGACCATGGAGTACACGCAGCTGGGACGCACAGGACTCAAGGTCAGCCGGCTCGTCCTCGGGACGATGAACTTCGGTCCGCAGACCGACGAGGCCGACAGCCACGCCATCATGGACGCGGCGCTGGACGCCGGCATCAACTTCTTCGACACCGCCAACGTGTACGGCTGGGGCGAGAACAAGGGCCGCACCGAGGAGATCATCGGCAACTGGTTCGCCAAGGGCGGCGACCGGCGCGACAAGACCGTCATCGCCACCAAGGTGTACGGCAACATGGGCGCCGACGGCGAGGCGTGGCCCAACCACGACAAGCTCTCCGCCGTGAACATCCGCCGGGCGGTCGACGCCAGCCTGAAGCGGCTGCGGACCGACCACATCGACCTGTACCAGTTCCACCACATCGACCGCGCCACCGGTTTCGACGAGATCTGGCAGGCCATCGACACGCTGGTGCAGCAGGGCAAGGTGCTGTACGCGGGGTCGTCGAACTTCCCCGGCTACAAGATCGCCCAGGCCAACGAGACCGCCGCCCGGCGCGGCGGCACCATCGGCCTGGTCAGCGAGCAGTGCCTGTACAACCTGGCCGAGCGCCGCGCCGAGATGGAGGTCATCCCGGCCGCCCAGGACTACGGCCTCGGTGTCATCCCCTGGTCGCCGCTGCACGGCGGACTGCTCGGCGGGGTCATCAAGAAGGAGGTCCAGGGCGGGCGCCGCGCCTCCGGCCGGGCCGCCGACACCCTGGCCGACCCGGCGAAGCGGGCCCAGGTCCAGGCGTACGAGGACCTGCTCGACAAGCACGGCGTGGAGCCCGGCGAGGCCGCGCTGGCCTGGCTGCTGACCCGGCCCGGCGTCACCGGCCCCATCGTCGGCCCGCGCACGGCCGAACAGCTCGCGTCGGCGCTGCGGGCCGTGGAGCTGGAGCTGTCGGACGAGCTGCTGGCCGGGCTGGACGAGATCTTCCCGGGGCCGGGGCCCTCGCCGGAGGCGTTCGCCTGGTAGGCCGGCGGGCAGCACGGTGACGTGGTGAGCGGGGCGGCGGCACCCACGGCCCGGTCAGCCGAGGGCCGCCGCCACCGCCACCACCACGAGCATCAGCACGAGCACACCGGCCATGATCCGGTTACGGGTCTTCGGGTCCACGCCCCCGAGCCTAACCGGACGCGCCGAGCGGGCTGCGGGCGACCGTCTCGTAACGGGGCTGCTCCCCCGGCACCCCGGACCTCGGCAGGTTGCTGCGCACCAGCGCGAGGTCGGTCACCGTCCAGGCGGGGCCGGTGAAGGCGTCCAGGGCCTCGACGTACGGCCGCACGTCGTACGCGTTCCGGCTGCGGGCCACCGACAGGTGGGGCTTGTAGCGCCGGTGCTCGCCCCTCTCGACGCCCGCCTTCCGCCCCGCCGACTCCGCGCGGTCGGCGAGCAGCCGGAGCGTCGCCAGGTCGCCCTCCACCCCCGCCCACAGGGCCCGCCCGTGCCCGAACTGACCGCCTCCGCGCAGCGTCAGCCCGAAGGGCGCGGTGCGGTGGGCGGCCCGCTCCAGGCGGGCCGAGAGGTCCGGTACGAGGTCGTCGTCCACCTCGCCGTAGAAGGCGAGCGTGAGGTGCCACCCGGGGCGCCCGGTCCAGCGCAGCCCCTCCGCGCCGGGCAGCTTCCTCAGCGCGGCCACCTCGGCGGCGAGGGCGGCGGTGACGTCCTCGGGGGGCAGTACGGCGGCGAAGAGTCTCATGCCCTCACCCTGTCAGACCCGTACCGCCCGGCCCCCTACGCCGCCGGCGCCAGTTCCTCCCGGCGCTCCCGCGGCACGAAGCGGACCTGCGGGTGCCCCCGGTGCCAGCCGACCGACAGGCGCAGGTTGCCGACGCGGGCCAGGACCAGGCCGATCACGAGCGCGGCTGTCGCCGCCACCGCGCCGCCCGCGGCGAAGCCCGCCCGGGCGCCGTACGCGTCGGTGACCCAGCCGACGATCGGGGCGCCGACCGGGGAGCCGCCGAGGAAGACCATCATGTACAGGGCCATGACGCGGCCCCGCATGGCCGGGTCGGTGGACATCTGGATGCTGGTGTTGGCGGTGACGTTCACCGTCATGCTGAAGACGCCGATCGGGACCATCAGCAGCGCGAACAGCCACAGCTCGGGTGCCGTCGCCGCCACCATCTCCAGGGCGCCGAAGGCCAGCGCCGCCGCGATCAGCACGCGCAGGCGGGCCGTGCCGCGCCGGGCGGCGAGCAGGGCGCCGGCCAGCGAGCCGACGGCCATGAGGGTGTTGAAGAGGCTGTAGGCGCCGGCCCCGGCGTGGAAGACGTCGTCGGCGAAGGCGGACAGGAAGACCGGGAAGTTGAAGCCGAAGGTGCCGATGAAACCGACCAGCACGATCGTCCAGATCAGCTCGGGACGGCCGGCGACGTAGTGCAGGCCCTCGCGCAGCTGGCCCTTGCCGCGCGGGGCGCGCGCGACGACGTGCAGTTCGCGGGCGCGCATCAGCAGCAGGCAGCTCAGCGGCGCGACGAAGGACAGGCCGTTGGCGAGGAACGCCCAGCCGGTGCCCACGCCGGTGATCATCAGGCCGGCGACGGCGGGACCGACCAGGCGGGCGGACTGGAAGTTCGCGGAGTTGAGGCTGACCGCGTTCTGCAGCTGGTCCCGGCCGACCAGCTCGGAGACGAAGGACTGACGTGCCGGGTTGTCGACGACCGTCGCCAGGCCCATCGCGAAGGCGGCGACGTAGACGTGCCAGACCTGGACGTGGCCGGTGAGGGTGAGGACGGCGAGGAACAGCGAGGTGACGGCCATCGACGACTGGGTGACCAGCAGCGTGGGGCGCTTGCGCAGGCGGTCCACGAGGACGCCGCCGTAGAGGCCGAAGAGCAGCATCGGCAGGAACTGCAGGGCGGTGGTGATGCCGACGGCGGCGGAGGAGCCGGTCAGGCTGAGCACCAGCCAGTCCTGGGCGATGCGCTGCATCCAGGTGCCGATGTTCGAGACGACCTGGCCCGTGAAGAACAGGCGGTAGTTCCTCACCTTCAGGGAGGAGAACATCGAGGACTTGCGAGGGGCGTCGGGGGTGGTCGGATCGTCGTGGCCGTCAGGTGCGGGGACGGAAGCTGCTCCGGGTCCCGTACTCAAAAGGTTCGCCTCCTCGTCGGTGCTGCCTACACGTGCGCCAGCTTCTCGAGCACGGGCGCGGCGGCACGCAGGGTCGCCCACTCGTCCTCGTCGAGTCCCTCGACCAGCGTGGCCAGGAACGCGTTCCGCTTGCGGCGGCTCTCCTCGAGCATCACCACGGCCTGCTCGGTCTGCGTCACGACCTTCTGGCGCCGGTCCTCGGGATGCGGCTCCAGCCGGACCAGCCCCTTCGCCTCCAGCAGCGCCACGATGCGGGTCATCGACGGCGGCTGGACGTGTTCCTTGCGGGCCAGCTCGCCCGGGGTCGCGCTGCCGCAGTTGGACAGGGTGCCCAGCACCGACATCTCGGTCGGGCTGAGCGACTCGTCGACCCGCTGGTGCTTGAGTCGACGGGACAACCGCATCACGGCGGAGCGCAGGGAGTTCACGGCGGCGGCGTCGTCGCCATGCTTGAGGTCCGGCATGTTCCTTAGCGTAACTCATTAGTCTGGCGAAATACCACCGCACAACCGCCCGCGTGCCCGTGACGCCTGCCACTGAAACCCGCAGTTCACCCGTACGAGTGAGTCGTTTCCGGAAATCGGAGCATCACCCGGCGGGTGGGGGTGACCCTCGTGCCCATGGGGACCAGCGTGCTCAGCCTGCGGATAGACGGGGAGCTGCTCGACCGGCTCCGTGACCATGCGGCGAAAAGAGGAATGAGCGTCCAGGACTATGTCGTCCGGACGCTCATCCGTGATGACTTCGACGAGCGGTTCCAGTCCGCCGTGGAGGAGACGGAACGGTTCTACGGGGTCACGTGAGCGCGCCCCGCGAGGATCACGTCAGGCCGAGGGCCGGCATCAGGTAGTAGAAGGCGAACACCGCCGACACCGCGTACATCGTGACCGGGACCTCGCGGCCCCGCCCGACGGCCAGGCGCAGTACCGAGAAGGCGATGAAGCCCATGCCGATGCCGTTGGTGATCGAGTAGGTGAACGGCATCATCAGCATCGTCAGGAAGGCCGGGATGGCGATGGTGAAGTCGTCCCAGTCGATCTCCCTGATCGAGCCGGCCAGGATCAGGAAGCCGACCGCGACCAGTGCCGGGGTGGCCGCCTGGGACGGCACCATCGTGGCGACCGGCGTGAGGAAGAGGGCCAGGGCGAACAGGGCGCCGCTGACGATGTTGGCGAAGCCGGTGCGCGCGCCCTCGCCGACGCCGGCCGTGGACTCCACGAAGCAGGTGGTCGCCGACGCCGAGCTGGCACCGCCGGTGGCGACCGCGATGCCGTCCACGAACAGGACCTTGTTGATGCCCGGCATCTGGCCCTCGCCGTCGGTCAGCTTCGCCTCGTCGCTGACGGCCATGATCGTGCCCATCGCGTCGAAGAAGCAGGACAGCAGGACGGTGAACACGAAGAGGACGCCGGTCAGGATGCCGACCTTCTCGAACCCGCCGAACAGGCTGACCTCGCCGACCAGACCGAAGTCCGGGGTGGCGACCGGGTTGCCGGGCCACTCGGGGGTGGTCAGACCCCAGGACGGGACGTCGGCGACCGCGTTGATGACCATGGCGACGACGGTCATCACGACGATCGAGATCAGGATCGCGCCGGGCGTCTTGCGGACGATCAGCGCCAGGGTGAGCAGCACACCCAGGACGAAGACCAGCACGGGCCAGCCGAGCAGGTGCCCGCCGGTGCCCAGCTGGAGCGGGACGGTCGTCTGGGCGGCGTCCGGCATCCGGGTGACGAACCCGGAGTCCACGAGGCCGATCAGCATGATGAACAGGCCGATACCGATGGCGATCGCCTTGCGCAGGCCGTACGGCACGGCGTTCATGACCCGCTCGCGCAGGCCGGTGGCGACCAGCAGCATCACCACGAAACCGGCCAGCACCACCATGCCCATGGCGTCCGGCCAGGACATCCGCGGGGCGAGCTGGAGGGCGACGACGGAGTTCACGCCGAGACCGGCGGCCAGCGCGATCGGGACGTTGCCGATGACGCCCATCAGCAGCGTGGTGAACGCCGCCGTCAGGGCCGTCGCGGTGACCAGCTGACCGTTGTCGAGCTGGTTGCCGTACATGTCCTTCGCGCTGCCCAGGATGATCGGGTTCAGCACGATGATGTAGGCCATCGCGAAGAAGGTGGCGAAGCCGCCGCGGACCTCACGCGACAGGGTGCTGCCGCGCTCGGAGATCTTGAAGTAACGGTCCAGGCCGTTCTGCGGGGGCCGCCGGTCTTCCGGCGACTCGGGGGACGGGGGGACCTTGGCGGAGGCCGAGGTGGGCATGCGTGGACCTCATCACCAACAGGTTCCCCCACGGCCTTGTTGGTGTTTTCTACGAATGAAAGCGGTCAGAGACAAACGGATTCAGTATGAACGTATGAGCCCGAGATCGCTATCTCCGCGCGTAGACCCGGGGTGGCGCGGGGCCCCTCGGCCCGCCGCCGGGTGCCTCGTAAGCTGTACGCATGACGAAGTGGACACCCACGCACGAGGCGCCGGAGCCCCTGGAGGGCCCCGTGGTTCCGACCATCGTCGGCGGCACCGTCCTCTGGTTCGTCCTCTTCCTGGCGCAGCTGCCCTTCTACGGCTGGTTCGACGAGCACGGACACACCTGGTGGGTGTGGACCTGCCTGGCCGGCGGCGGACTGGGCCTGATCGGCA
Source organism: Streptomyces rochei (assembly GCA_002155895.1). Taxonomy (GTDB): domain Bacteria; phylum Actinomycetota; class Actinomycetes; order Streptomycetales; family Streptomycetaceae; genus Streptomyces; species Streptomyces rochei. The sequence continues at coordinate 9,215 of MUMD01000183.1, read as the reverse complement.
TCTGGTACGTGCGGGGCCGCGACGCCGCCCTCAAGCGGGCCGCGCGGGACGCGGACTGACGGCCGTGCCCGAGCTGCGGCGGCTGCGGGCCGACCACATCCCCGCCCTGCTCGCCTTCGAGCGGGAGAACCGGGCCTGGTTCGCCGCCCGGGTGCCCGACCGGGGCGACGACTACTTCGCCCACTTCGAGGAGCGGATCCACGCACTGCTGGCCGAGCAGGAGGCCGGCGTCTGCCACTTCCACGTGCTGGTCGGCACGGGCGGCGAGGTGCTGGGCCGGGTCAACCTCGTCGACGTGGAGCAGGGCGTCGCCGACCTCGGCTACCGGATCGCGGAGCGGGCCGCCGGGCAGGGCCTGGCCACCCGGTCCGTACGGGAGGTCTGCGCCCTCGCCGCCCGCGCCTACGGGCTGACCGCGCTGCGGGCCGCGGCCACCGTCGACAACGCCGCCTCGCGGGCCGTGCTCACCCGCACCGGCTTCGTCCGCACCGGCGAGACGCTGCTCGACGGACGCGCCGGGCTGACCTTCCGGCGCGACCTCGGCGACCTGCGCGGCCCGGCGGACCCGCACCGCCCCGAGGACCCGGGCCCGGCCCCGTACGGCCCCACGGCCGCCACCCCGTAGTACCGGGGCATCATGCGGCCCGTCCTCCCCTCATCCCCTGGTCGGAACTTCCGCACCTTCGGCGGGTGAGCCCCCAGAACCGCACGTACCGTCGAATGCATGACGCATCTCGACGCGGACGACCGACTCGACTCCGCGCGCCCCGTCCACACCCCGACCCCGGCGACCGGCCTGACGGCGGCCGGGGTCGCCGAACGGGTGGCGCGCGGCCAGGTCAACGACGTGCCCGTGCGCAGCAGCCGGTCCCTGACCGACATCGTCCGCGCCAACGTCCTCACCCGCTTCAACGCGATCATCGGCGTGCTGTGGGTGATCATGCTGTTCGTCGCGCCGATCCAGGACAGCCTGTTCGGCTTCGTGATCCTCGCCAACACCGGCATCGGCATCGTCCAGGAGTGGCGTGCGAAGAAGACGCTGGACTCCCTGGCCCTGATCGGCGAGGTCCGGCCGACCGTGCGCCGGGACGGGACGTCCGCCGAGATCAGCACCTCCGAGATCGTGCTGGACGACGTCATCGAGATCGGACCCGGCGACAAGGTCGTCGTCGACGGGGTGTGCGTCGAGTCCGACGGGCTGGAGATCGACGAGTCGCTGCTGACGGGTGAGGCCGATCCGGTCGTCAAGCGCCCCGGCGACCAGGTGATGTCCGGGAGCTTCGTGGTCGCGGGCGGCGGCGCGTTCCAGGCGACCAAGGTGGGCCGCGAGGCGTACGCCGCACAGCTCGCCGAGGAGGCGTCCCGCTTCACCCTGGTCCAGTCCGAGCTGCGCTCCGGCATCTCCACGATCCTGAAGTACGTCACCTGGATGATGGTCCCGACCGCGATCGGCCTGATCCTCAGCCAGCTCCTCGCCGAGAACGACGAGCTGGACGACTCCATCGCCCGGACCGTCGGCGGCATCGTGCCCATGGTCCCGGAGGGCCTGGTCCTGCTGACCTCCGTCGCCTTCGCGATCGGCGTGATCCGGCTCGGCCGCAAGCAGTGCCTCGTGCAGGAACTGCCCGCCATCGAGGGCCTGGCCCGGGTCGACACGGTCTGCCTCGACAAGACCGGCACCCTCACCGAGGGCGGCATGGACGTCACCGGGCTCCGCCCGCTCGACGGCGCCGACGAGGAGTACGTGCGTACGGTGCTCGGCGCCCTCGGCGAGTCCGACCCGCGCCCGAACGCCTCCCTCCAGGCGGTGATCGCCGCGTACCCGGCCCCCGAGGAGTGGCGCTGCACCGAGTCGCTGCCCTTCTCCTCGGCCCGCAAGTACAGCGGCGCCGCCTTCAGCGAGGGCGACGGCACCTCCAGTACGTGGCTGCTGGGCGCGCCGGACGTGCTGCTGGCGGAGGACGACCCGGCCCTCGCCGAGACCGCGCGGCTCAACGAGCAGGGCCTGCGGGTGCTGCTGCTCGCCCGCGCGACCCGGGAGCTGGACGACCCCGGGGTGAGCGAGGGCGTCACGCCCACCGCCCTGGTCGTCCTGGAGCAGCGGCTGCGCCCGGACGCCGCCGACACCCTGCGCTACTTCGCCGACCAGGACGTCCGCGCCAAGGTGATCTCCGGCGACAACGCGGTGTCGGTCGGGGCGGTGGCCGCCAAGCTGGGGCTGTCCGGCGCCACGGTCGACGCGCGCCGGCTGCCCGCCGGGCGGGAGGAGATGGCCGGGGCGCTCGACGAGGGCACGGTCTTCGGCCGGGTCACCCCGCAGCAGAAGCGGGACATGGTGGGCGCCCTCCAGTCGCGCGGTCACACCGTCGCGATGACCGGCGACGGCGTCAACGACGTCCTGGCCCTCAAGGACGCCGACATCGGCGTGGCGATGGGCTCCGGCTCGGAGGCCACCCGGGCGGTCGCACAGATCGTGCTGCTGAACAACAGCTTCGCCACGCTGCCGTCGGTGGTGGCCGAGGGCCGCCGGGTCATCGGCAACATCACCCGGGTCGCGACCCTGTTCCTGGTGAAGACCGTGTACTCGGTGCTGCTGGCGATCCTGGTGGTCTGCTCGCAGGTCGAGTATCCGTTCCTGCCCCGCCACCTCACCCTGCTCTCCACGCTCACCATCGGCGTCCCCGCCTTCTTCCTCGCCCTCGCCCCGAACAAGGAACGGGCCCGGCCCCACTTCGTGCGCCGGGTGATGCGGTACGCGATCCCGGGCGGCGTGGTGGCCGCGGCGGCGACCTTCACGACGTACCTCGTGGCCCGGCAGCACTACTCCGGGCCCGGGGCGCTGGACGCGGAGACGAGCGTGGCGACGCTGACGCTGTTCCTGGTCTCGATGTGGGTGCTGGCGATCGTCGCCCGCCCCTACACCTGGTGGCGGGTGGGGCTGGTCGCGGCGATGGGCCTGGGGTTCGTGGTGGTCCTGGCGGTGCCGTGGCTCCAGGACTTCTTCGCGCTGAAGCTGGTGGGCGTGACCATGCCGTGGGCGGCCGTCGGCATCGCGGCGGGGGCGGCGGCCGTTCTGGAGCTGGCGTGGAGGTGGGTGGACCGGCGCCTTCCGGCCTAGGCCCTGTCGACGGCGGAGCCGCTCACGGGGGAGGGACGTCCGCCGTCATCGCGGACCGCTAGTCGAACCAGCGGTCCCTGGCCAGCTCCTCCGTGCGCGAGGAGTCCTCCAGCAGCGCCGCCACCTCGAAGCGCCGCGGCCACTGCCCCGCCGCCCAGGCGAGCCCCGCGGCCACGCCCTCCAGGGTCGCGGCGTGCAGCACCCCGTCGTCCGTCAGCCGCCAGTCGATCTCCACACCGTCGACGACCAGCTCCTCGTGCTCCACGTACGACGCCGGGGTCCGCGCCCCGAGCAGCACCCGCACGGACTCCGGCACCTCGTGCTCGGTGCCCTCGGAGTCGACCCGGCCGGTGACGGACTCGCTCAGCCGCCGCACCTGGAACAGCTCCGCCAGTTCGGCGGCACGGGCCGGGCGCACCGGCAGCAGCGGGACGCCGGCGGTGAAGGGCAGCAGGTCGGGCGAGTCGACGACCACGGCGCCGGCGGCGTCCACCACCTCCACCCGCCCGTCGACCACGGCCCGCACCTCGTCCGGCAGGGTGACCAGCTCCGGGTCCAGGTCGGCCAGCGCGCCGTAGAGGGCGTGCAGCTGGGCGGCGGTGACGGGGCGGTCGGGGTCGGCGAGGCGGTCCAGCAGCTCGGCCGCGCCGCCGGGCTCGTCGAGCAGGGCGGCCACCGAGGTGCGTACGCCCAGCGCCCGCAGCACCTGCTCGTCCTCGAAGCCGGACGCGTCGGCCTCGTCGTACAGGCCGCGCAGCAGCGGGTCGCCGCCCGCCGCGCGCAGACCGGCCGGGCGGCGTCCGCCGAGCACGGGGTGCCCGCGCAGCCACCACGCGGTGTAGGGCCGTACGACCTCGTGGGTGCCGTCGTGCAGCAGGATGCGCACCGGTTGGACCAGGGCGTCGCGCAGCGGCGGCCGGGAGAGCATGGCCAGGGCCTCGGGCCAGCGGTCGTCGTCCACCAGGTCCAGGTCGCGCACGGCGACGATCTCGGTGGCGACCGGCGGGACGGGGCTGTCGGGGAAGCGGTCGAGGACGTCCTCGCTCCACACGTCCACGGCGTCCAGCAGGCCCGGGTCGTCCGGCTCGGCGAAGTCGCCCTCGCGGGGCTCCAGTTCGTCGGGGTCGAGGACGACGTCGGTGGCGCGGACCAGGGCGAAGGTGACGAGGACACCGCAGGCGGCCAGCGGCTCCGGGCCCCACTTCTCGGCCAGTTCGGCGTCCACGGCGGCGAGTTCGTCCTCGCGCATGACCCGGGCGAAGGGGCCGTCGGGGTAGACCAGTTCGCCGGCCGGGGAGAGTTCGCCGTCCTCGTCGGGCAGGGCGAGGGCGCCGAGCCAGGGTTCGTCGCCGGGTTCGAGTCCGGCGTCGCGGACCAGGCCGAGGACGGTGTCGGCCAGTTCGTCGGCGTCGAGGGTGTCCTCCTCCCAGTTCGTGCCGCCCTCGTCGTCCAGGGAGGCGGCGACGGCGGCGCGGACCTGCGGGGTGGTGAGCACCGCGCGCGGGGTGGCCGGGAGGGCGCCGAGCTTCTCCAGGAGCGGGTGGGCGGCGTCCGGGTGGGCGACCTTCAGACCGAGGCGGGTGAGGACCTCCGGGTCGAGGGAGGCGGCGTCCGGGGAGGGCAGCAGCACCTGCCGGGGGCCGATGGTCGTGCGGCCGTCGGCGAGGGGCACGGGCAGCCCGGACAGCCGGTCGGGGTCGACCCCGGCGAGGCTGTCGTAGAGCCGCCGCCACCAGTCGGGGGCCTTCTCCAGCCCCGCCAGCCGGTCGATCGCGTCGGTCAGCGGCACCCGGGCCACGCCCAGCGTGCGCAGCTCCACCCGGCGCTCCAGCCCGGCGGGCAGCAGCGTCGGCAGCACCTCCGCGAGGACCCGTACGGTGTCGGCGCCCGCGCCCTCGACCACCTCGGCGTCGCGGGGGCGCAGGGACTCGGGCAGGTCGGGGTCGTCCTCGCGCGGCGGGACGGCGGGCGGCAGGAAGGCGGTGCGGGGCAGCCGTTCGAGGATCGCCCGACGCAGCGCGCCGTCCAGTTCGCCCTTGCCGAGCGGGCCGGGCACGAGGTCGACCAGGCCGGCGCCGACCGGGCGCCAGTCGGCGAGCAGTCCGGCGTAGGCGTCCGCCGCCCGCTCGGTCAGGAAGTCGGTCAGCGGACCGCGCGCGGCGTGCCGGCGGGTGGAGTCCAGCGGGTACGACGCGATGAGCAGGGCGGGCACGCCGAGGGGTTCGTCGCTGGGCGTGGGCGCGTGCAGCACGGGGCCGGTGCGGGGGCGGACGGGGCCGCCGTCGGCGTCCACGGGCACCGCCCAGGTCACCGACCAGTGCGGGCGCAGCCGCTCCTCGACCGGCCGGTCGGCGAGGAGGTCGGGGGTGAGCGGGCCGTGCGCGGCACTGGTGCGCCAGCGGGTGGTGCCCTCCCGGGAGTCCTCGACGACGGTCAGGGGGCCTTCGCTGCGACGGGCGAGCGTGCGCGTCTCGTCCCCGGTCTCGACCACGACCTCCTCCAGGCCCGGGAGGGCGAGGAGCAGGGCGTCGTCCACGGCGTTCAGGAGCCGTTCGGCGAGGTCGGCGGCGGCCGTGTCGCGCAGCGGCAGGATGACGGCCGTGTCGTAGGGGCTCGGGGCGCTGCCCTCGGCGGGGAACGGCAGCCGCAGCAGCGGGACGTGCCCGTCGCGCCGCCGGATCTCGTCGCCCAGACCGGGGCTGTGCAGGGCGGTGTCACCGGCCAGCCCCCGCGCCTCGGCCAGCGACCAGCGCACGCCGCCGTGCCGGCCGACGACGGCGGGCTCGTCGGTGACCGCGAGGACGGCGGCGAAGCCGACCCCGAACCGGCCGACGGCGCCCGGCCCGGCGTCCCGCTTGGCGGAGGCGCGCAGCGTGGACAGCGACTCGACGCCGGCCGCGTCCAGCGGGGCACCGGTGTTGGCGGCGACCAGGACGCCGTCGCGCAGGGTGAGCCGGAGCCGTCCGGGCACGCCCGCCCGGGCGGCGGCGTCGGCGGCGTTCTGCGCCAGCTCGACGACGAGCCGGTCGCGGTAGCCGCCGAGGACGAGATCCTCCTCGGCGTTGGCGTCCTCACGGAACCGGGCCGGGCTGGTGGCCCAGGCGTCCAGCACCCCGCGCCGCAGACGTGCCGTGCCGAACGGGTCGGCGCCCTCGGCGGCCGGCTGCACGAACATGCTCACGGTGACTCTCCTCATCGACGGACCACGAAGGTACCGCCTCGTCCGGCCCGCCCGGCGATCGAGGACGAGGCCGTCGGGCCGAAAGGCGCCGGGAGCGCGGCCTGCGGGGACGCGGGCCACGCCCCGCCCGCACCCGCGGACGCGCACCGCTCCCCGGACCTACGAGGGGGCTGCGCGGGGCCTGCGCGGGACCTGCGAGAGAAGCTGCGCAGGACCTACGAGTGCCCGAGATCCGCCGCGTCGTCCTCGGCCATCGACACCGACACCGACCCGGAATCCGCCGCCGGCCTGAGCGGGAACGGATCGACCCGCGTCTCGTCGATCACCGGCGGAGCCACCCGCGGCGGCTTCGGCATCACCGCCGCCTCCGAGTGCCCGCCGCACCCGTAGGCGAGCGACACGACCCGCCCGTCGGCCGGGGAGAACTCGTTGGCGCACACGCCGAAGGCCTGCCCCAGCGAGCCGCCGATCCGGGCGAGGAAGCCGCAGCTCACGCAGGAGGCGGGGGCTGCCTGCGCCATCGCGGTCTTCGGCCCGAAGGACTCCTCCCAGCGGTCGGCGGCGACGTGCAGCCCGTACCGGGACAGCACCCGCGAGCGGCGCAGGCCCAGCTCCTCGGCGACCGCGGAGATGGTGCCGCGGGCCGGGACGGCCGGCAGTTCGGCGGGCGGGCCCGCCGTGACCTCCGCGTCCTCGGCCTCCACCAGGGCGGCCATCTCGTCGGAGACCGCGGAGTTCGGCGGCGGCTCGTCCTCGCCGGTCCAGCCGGGCTCCAGCCTCAGGTCGTCCGCGTCGGTCGGCAGCAGATCCCCGGGGCCCATGTCGCCGGGCCGCAGCCGCTCGCTCCAGGGCACCCACTCGGGGGCGAGGAGAGCGTCCGGGCCGGGCAGCAGCACCGCCTCGTCCACCGTGACGATCTTGGCGCGGGAGGCACGGGCGACGGTGACGGCCCACCGCCAGCCGCGGTACCCCAGCTCCTTGCAGGCGAAGTAGTGGGTGACGACCCGGTCGCCCTCCGACACCATCCCCTCGTGCTCGCCGACCACACCGGGGGCGGCGGCCTCCTCGGCCGCGGACCGGGCGAGGTCGACAGCCTCGGCGCACAGGCGGTCAGGGGTGCGGCTTCGCGTTGTCGCTGCGCTCACAGGTATCGCTTCTCTCCATACGCCGTCTCACGAGTGCGCCACTGCCTGCGAGGGGGCGGACGGAGCGGACCTGGGGACCGCGTCGACGTCCGCGCCCGATCGCGCTCGGGCGCACCTACGTCATCCATTCTGCGGGATGGCCGTACGGCGCGCGGCCGAGAACGTTCGCCACGGCGCGCTACGCACGCTACCTGTTCCCGTGCGCTGGGCCTACACCGACGGGAGTTTCGGCGGGGTACGGCCGCGCGTCGCGCGGTGGCGCCGGCCCGCCGCGACACGGGTGTCACCCGACTCGATCGCCGCCATACGTGCCGTAAGGACGCTATGGCCCCGGCTTCCGGGGCACTATGACGGGGTGGCAGCCGCACGGACGGAGTTCAAGGGCGGGAGCCGGGGGCGTGGTCCCGGCTCCCGGTTCCGTGCGGTCGGCCGGGCCCTGCGCCTGCCGGTGACCGGGACGGCGCGCGGCATCCGCAAGGCGACGCACGCGCACGGCGCCGGCGAGTCCGGCCTCGGCAAGCTGATCGAACTGCACGGCGTGAACGGCGCCGGCGACGTGATGATCACCGTCGCGCTCGCCTCCACCGTCTTCTTCTCCGTGCCGACCGACGAGGCGCGCGGACGGGTCGCGCTCTACCTGGCCATCACCATGGCCCCGTTCACCCTCCTCGCCCCGGTGATCGGCCCGCTGCTGGACCGCCTGCCGCACGGCCGGCGCGCCGCGATGGCGGCCGCGATGGGCGCCCGGGCCCTGCTGGCGCTGGTGCTGTCCGGGGCGGTGATCAGCGGCAGCATCGAGATGTATCCGGCGGCGCTCGGGGTGCTGGTCGCCTCGAAGGCCTACGGCGTCGTCAGAAGCGCGGTGGTGCCGCGGCTGCTGCCCCCGCGGTTCTCCCTGGTGAAGGCGAACTCCCGGGTCACGCTGTGCGGACTGCTCGCCACCGGCGTCGCCGCGCCGATCGCGGCCGGCCTCCAGGCGGTGGGGCCGCGCTGGCCGCTGTACGGCGCCTTCGTGATCTTCGTCGCGGGGACGGTGCTCTCCTTCACCCTGCCGCCCAAGGTCGACTCGGCGCGGGGCGAGGACCGGGCGCTGCTCGCCGCCGACGAGCGGCACCTGCACGGGCCGCACCGCAAGCCCGTCAAGCGCCCCGGGCTGCGCACGGTGGGCCCGGCGGTGACCCACGCGCTGGCCGCCAACGCCGCGGTCCGCTGCCTGACCGGCTTCCTCATCTTCTTCCTGGCGTTCCTGCTGCGGGTGCACCCGCTGTCCGGGCAGAGCGCGGCCGTCTCCATGGGCATCGTGGGCGTCGCGGCCGGCGCGGGCAACGCGCTGGGCACGGCGGTCGGGGCGTGGCTGCGCGCGCGTGCGCCGGAGATCATCATCGTGACCGTCCTCGCCGTGGTGCTGGGCACGGCGGTCACGGCGGCGGTGTTCTTCAGCACCGTGCTGGTGGCGTGCCTGGCGGCGGTCGCCGGGTTCGCGCAGGCGCTGGCGAAGCTGTCGCTGGACGCCCTGATCCAGCGGGACGTGCCGGAGCAGGTGCGCACCTCGGCGTTCGCGCGTTCGGAGACCCTGCTCCAGGTGGCGTGGGTGCTGGGTGGAGCGGTCGGCATCGTGCTGCCGCTCAACGGCACGCTGGGTCTCGCGGTCGGAGCGGCGATCGTCGCCGCCGGGTGGCTGACGACCGTACGGGGACTGGTCGACTCGGCCCGGCACAAGGGAGCGGCCCGGCCGAGGGTGGCCTGATGCGCGGTGGCGTGATCACGCCAC
>MUMD01000182.1 GCA_002155895.1 Streptomyces rochei | reverse complement strand
GCGCCCGCCGACGGAACGTTCCGTCGGCGGGCGCGGTCGATCCACGGATACCCTTGACAGGTGACCGACGCCCACGAAACCGCAGCAGACCCTTCACTGCGAACCACCGGAGGCGCCCCTCCGGACGACGCCGGATCTTCTGCGAGTCAGGCGCCGACCCCCTTGCTGGAACCACGCGAGGGCATTCCGCCGGTGATCGCCGACGCGACCGCCCTCGCCGAGGTGACCGCCTCCTTCGCCTCCGGGCACGGCCCCGTCGCCGTCGACGCCGAGCGCGCCTCCGGGTACCGCTACGGCCAGCGCGCCTATCTGGTGCAGCTGCGGCGCGAGGGCGCCGGCACCGCGCTGATCGACCCGGTCGCCTGCCCCGACCTCTCCGAGCTGGGCGCGGCGATCGCCGACACCGAGTGGGTGCTGCACGCGGCCACCCAGGACCTGCCGTGCCTGCGCGACATAGGGATGGTCCCCACCCGCATTTTCGACACCGAGCTGGCGGGACGACTGGCCGGTTTCCCCCGCGTCGGCCTCGGCGCGATGGTGGAGAACGTGCTGGGCTTCGTCCTGGAGAAGGGCCACTCCGCCGTCGACTGGTCCACCCGCCCGCTGCCCGAGCCCTGGCTGCGGTACGCCGCGCTCGACGTCGAGCTGCTCGTCGACCTGCGCGACGCGCTGGAGAAGGAGCTGGACCGGCAGGGCAAGCTGGAGTGGGCGCGGCAGGAGTTCGACGCGATCGCCTCCGCCCCGCCGCCCGAGCCCCGCAAGGATCCGTGGCGCCGCACCTCCGGCATGCACAAGGTGCGCCGCCGCCGCCAGCTCGCCGTCGTCCGCGAGCTGTGGCAGACCCGGGACCGGATCGCACAGCGCCGCGACGTCTCGCCGGGCAAGGTGCTCGGGGACGCCGCCATCGTCGAGGCGGCGCTCGCGCTGCCGCCCAACGCGCACGCGCTGGCCGCGCTGAACGGCTTCGGGCGGGTCAACCGCCGGCAGCTGGAGCAGTGGCAGTCCGCGGTCGACCGGGCCCGGGCCCTGTCGGAGTCGCAGCTGCCGCAGCCCGGCCAGCCGGTGACCGGTCCGCCGCCCCCGCGTGCCTGGGCCGACAAGGACCCGGCCGCCGCCGCCCGGCTCACCGCGGCGCGCGCGGCGGTGACGGCCCTCGCCGAGCGGCTGAACATGCCGCAGGAGAACCTGATCACGCCGGACACGGTGCGCAGGGTGTGCTGGGAACCGCCGGCCACCCTCGACGAGGAGTCGGTGGGCGCGGCCCTCGCCGGGCACGGGGCCCGGCCCTGGCAGGTGGAACAGGTGACACCGGTGCTCGTGAGGGCGCTGACCGAGGGCGCGTCGTAGGAAGGCGCGGGTCGAGGACGCCTCCAGCGGTGTGACGTTCGCCGCTCGCGCCGGGGGGACTGGGCAGCTACGTTACCCACAAGTAGCATGGGGCTGAGCGCGCGCTCAGTGCATGCGTGCCGCAGCAGTGCCATCCCGCACCCTGGAGGAGAGCCATCGTGCCTCGTACCGTCAGGGACGTCGTCTTCGTAGACGGCGTCCGCACCCCGTTCGGCAAGGCGGGCCCGAAGGGCATCTACCACGAGACCCGCGCCGACGACCTGGTCGTGAAGGCGATCCGGGAGCTGCTGCGCCGCAACCCCGGTCTCGACCCCAAGAAGATCGACGAGGTCGCGGTCGCCGCGACCACGCAGATCGGTGACCAGGGCCTGACCATCGGCCGCACCGCCGGCATCCTGGCGGGTCTGCCCACCTCGGTCCCCGGCTACTCCATCGACCGCATGTGCGCGGGCGCCCTGACCGCCGTCACCACGGTGGCCGGCTCGGTCGCCTTCGGCGCGTACGACGTCGCGATCGCGGGCGGTGTCGAGCACATGGGCCGCCACCCGATGGGCGAGGGCGTCGACCCGAACCCGCGCTTCGTCAGCGAGAAGCTGGTCGACGAGTCCGCCCTGTTCATGGGCATGACCGCGGAGAACCTGCACGACCGCTACCCGAGCATCACCAAGCGGCGCGCCGACGAGTACGCGGTGCGCTCGCAGGAGAAGGCCGCCAAGGCGTACGCCAACGGCCAGATCCAGGCCGACCTGGTGCCGGTCTCCGTGCGCCGGACGAACCCCGAGGGCGGCGAGACGGGCTGGGGCCTGGTCACCGCCGACGAGCCGATGCGTCCGGGCACCACGCTGGAGAACCTGGCGGGTCTGAAGACGCCGTTCCGCGTGCACGGCCGGGTCACCGCGGGCAACGCGGCCGGCCTGAACGACGGCGCCACCGCCTCCCTCATCGCGAGCGAGGACTTCGCCCGCGAGAACAACCTGCCGGTCAAGATGCGCCTGGTCTCGTACGCCTTCGCGGGCGTCGAGCCGGAGGTCATGGGCTACGGCCCGATCCCGGCCACGGAGAAGGCCCTGGCGCAGGCCGGGCTCTCCATCTCCGACATCGGCCTCTTCGAGATCAACGAGGCCTTCGCCGTCCAGGTCCTCGCCTTCCTGGAGCACTACGGCATCGCCGACGACGACGCGCGCGTCAACCAGTACGGCGGCGCCATCGCCTTCGGCCACCCGCTGGCCTCCTCCGGCGTCCGTCTGATGACGCAGCTGGCCCGCCAGTTCGAGGAGCAGCCGCACGTCCGCTACGGCCTGACCACCATGTGCGTCGGCTTCGGCATGGGCGCGACGGTCATCTGGGAGAACCCGCACTTCGAGGGGGACAAGTGAGCACCACCGCAGAGCTGCTGAAGGGTGCGGCCGAGCTGTTCCCCGGCGAGGTCGTCACCAGCGCCCACGTGCGCCACTTCGACCTCCCCCTGGGCGCCGGGCGCTTCGCGCTCATCACCCTGGACAACGGCCACGACCACACCAAGCCGACCACGCTCGGCCCCCAGTCGCTGGCGAACATCGACGCCGCCATCGACCAGGTCGAGAAGGAGGCCGCGGACGGCGACATCGTCGGCGTCGGCGTCACCGGCAAGCCGTTCATCTTCGCGGTCGGCGCCGACCTCAAGGGCGTCGAGCTGCTGAAGCGGCACGAGGACGCGCTGGCCATCGGCAAGGGCGGCCACGACGTCTTCAAGCGCCTGGCGAAGCTGGCCGTGCCGACCTTCGCGTACTACAACGGCGCCGCGATGGGCGGCGGCGTGGAGATCGGCCTGCACTGCTCCTACCGGACGGTGTCCGCGGCCCTCCCCGCCTTCTCCCTCCCCGAGGTCTTCCTCGGCCTGGTCCCCGGCTGGGGCGGCTGCACCCTGCTGCCGAACCTGATCGGCGCTGACAAGGCCGTCTCGGTCATCATCGAGAACAGCCTCAACCAGAACAAGCAGCTCAAGGGCGCGCAGGTCTACGAACTCGGCATCGCGGACGCGATCTTCGAGGGCGCGGACTTCCTGGAGCAGTCGCTGATCTGGACCGCGTCCGTCCTCAAGGGCGAGATCGCCGTCGAGCGTCCGGCGATCGACCGCGGCGAGGCCTGGGACCAGGCCGTCGCCAAGGGCCGCTTCATCGCCGACTCCAAGGTGCACGGCGCGGCCCCGGCCGCCTACCGCGCCCTGGACATCATCGCCGCCGCCAAGAACGGCGACCTCCAGCAGGGCTACGACGCCGAGGACCAGGCCCTCGCCGACCTGATCATGGGCGGCGAACTGCGCTCCGGCATCTACGCCTTCAACCTGGTGCAGAAGCGCGGCAAGCGTCCCGCCGGTGCCCCCGACAAGTCGCTGGCCCGCCCGGTCACCAAGGTGGGCGTCGTCGGCGCCGGCCTGATGGCCTCCCAGCTCGCGCTGCTCTTCCTGCGCCGCCTGGAGGTGCCGGTCGTGCTGACCGACATCGACCAGGAGCGCGTCGACAAGGGCGTGGGCTACGTCCACGCCGAGATCGACAAGCTGCTCGGCAAGGGCCGGATCAACCAGGACAAGGCCAACCGTCTCAAGGCCCTGGTGACCGGCGTCCTGGACAAGGCCGAGGGCTTCGCCGACGCCGACTTCATCATCGAAGCGGTCTTCGAGGAGATGGGCGTCAAGCAGAAGGTCTTCGCGGAGGTCGAGGCGGTCGCCCCGGCCCACGCGATCCTGGCGACGAACACCTCGTCCCTCTCCGTCTCCGAGATGGCGTCGAAGCTGAAGCACCCCGAGCGGGTCGTCGGCTTCCACTTCTTCAACCCGGTCGCGGTCCTGCCGCTGCTGGAGATCGTCCGCGGCGAGCAGACCGACGACGCCTCGCTGGCCACGGCCTTCGGCGTCGCCAAGAAGCTGAAGAAGACCGCGGTCCTGGTCAAGGACGCCCCGGCGTTCGTCGTGAACCGCATCCTGACCCGCTTCATGGGCGAGATCCAGAACGTCATCGACGAGGGCACGCCGGTGGACGTGGCGGAGAAGGCGGTCGAGCCGCTCGGCCTGCCGATGTCCCCGCTGGTCCTGCTGGAGCTGGTCGGCCCGGCGATCGGCCTGCACGTCTCGGAGACCCTGAACCGGGCCTTCCCGGAGCGCTTCACCGTCTCCCCGAACCTCAAGGCGGTCGTCGAGGCGGGCAAGCGCGGCTTCTACGTCTACGACAGCGGCAAGCCCGAGCTGGACCCGGAGGTCGCCGCGCTCCTCAAGCAGGGCGACACCGTCCTGACGGAGGAGCAGGTCCGCGCCCGCGTCCTGGACGCGGTGGCCCAGGAGATCGGCCTGATGCTCGACGAGGGCGTCGTCGCCGAGGCCCAGGACATCGACCTCTGCCTGATCACCGGCGCCGGCTGGCCCTTCCACCTGGGCGGCATCACGCCGTACCTGGACCGCGAGGGCGTCTCGGAGCGGGTGAACGGGAAGCGGTTCCTGGAGCCCGGGGTGGCTTCGGTCCCGGCGTGACCCCGGAGCCTGCCGGTACGTGAAGAGGGCCTCCGCCGTGGGCGGGGGCCCTCTCTCATCCTCGGAGCACGCCGGGTGGTGCCCCGGGATCGCCGATGAAGACGGTCACCTGTCCACGCGTCAGACGTCCGTCGCCGTCGTCGAGGACATAGGTGAAGCGGTCGTAGCCCTGCTGACCGGCGAAGGGCGTGTAGACGACCGCGCCGTCCGGTTCGACGGCGGTCACTCCGCGCACGGCCGGGCCGACTCCCGCCAGGAGCACCCGCTCGCCCAGTCCGTCGGTGAGTCCGCGCAGCACGCCCCGGTAGCCGGGAGCGACCCGCAGGACGCGTCCCTGGGCGGGCAGGGAGGCGACGCGGTAGCCGAGCTGTTTGACCGAGTGGGTGCTGCTGCTCAGACTCGACCCGCCGTAGGCGATGATCCCCGCCCGCACCTGCGGGATGAGGAAGGCTCCGGGGGCGACGGCCTTGCGGACGACCGCCGTGAACCGGGCGACCCGGCCGCTTCCCGCCTCGGTGGACGTGGCGTACCGGTCCCCCACCGGGAGCAGGCTGATTCCTCCCAGCCGGTCCACGTCGGCCACCCGGTCGAAGGGCTCGGCCATCACATAGCCGTAGTAGCGGTGCCCGGGGCCCTCCGGGTGCAGGGCCACCGCGAACCGCACCTCCTGACCGGGCGCCAGTGGCAGCGCGGGGTCCGCGCTGGCCGTCAGTTCCACCGTGAGCCGGATGTGCGGGGCGTCCTGCTGCACACCGTGCACACGCGACAACAGGAACTGCTCGGGCTGCGGATCACCGCTCACAGCGTGTCCCCCTGCCCGTTGGTCCGGGCCCCGACCCGCGCCGCGTGCTCGTGGTCGTCCAACCAGCCCAGCGCCTGCGGCGGGAACGCCGGTACGTCGAGGGCGGTCACCCAGTGCTCCGGGACGATCCGCCCCGCGGCCAACTGGTGCGCGACGAAGCGGGCGCAGGCGACGGCACCCTCGGGCCGCAGGTGGGTGCTGTCCTCGATCCCCTCCGGATAGTTGGGGTACTGCCCTGGTGCCAGGTACATGAAGAGATCACGTGTGCCCTGCGGTCCGAGCTGCGCCCACCATGCGAGGCTCTGGGCGTACAGGTCGAGGTACGGGGTCGCGGTCTCGGCGGCGAGCTCACGCATGACCATGGGGTACTCCCCGAACACGTGGCGGAGGTTGCCGTGCTCGTCCCAGGTGCAGCGCTCGTGCGGACTGACCAGGACCGGATGGGCACCGCGGTCGCGAGCCCCGTCGACGAACCGCCTGAGATACCACTGGAAGTCGTGGAACGCCTCGGTGCGCCACTCCTTCTCGGGCTTGTGGTCGATCAGTCCGAAGGAGACGACCAAGTAGTCGTCCGGGCGCAGACGGTCCAGGATCCAGGCGAGCCGGCCTCGTTCGGCGAAGGTCCGGGTACTGGCTCCCGCACGCGCGCAGTTCACCACCTCCGCGTCGTCGGTGAAGAACAACGGCAGCGCCTGGCCCCAGCCGGTCATCGGGGCTCGGCCGGCCTCCCGGTCGCAGACGCTGGAATCCCCGGCGAGGAAGATGCGCGTGGGGCTGCCGTCAGGCCGCATCGATCCACCTCTCCTGCGGCGTCGCCGCCTGCAGGGCGCCGATGGGCCCCGCGGGGGCGAGCTCGGCCGCGGACGCGGTCCCGAGCGCGTCGATCGCCTCATAGACACGCTCGCAGTTGCCGTCGCCCCGGTGCACGAAGAACTCCTCGACCCGGGCGCGGTGCACCGGCTCGACGGTGAACCCCCGCTGGACGGCGGCGATGATCTCGTCCACCGCCTGGTCGACGGTGCGGCAGACGGGTCCGAAGCCGTCCTGGGAGAGGTTGAAGTAGCCGCGCTTGTAGTGGCGGCCGTAGAAGTCCTCCTCGTCGAACGGGACGTAGACGAGCGGGATGCCCATGTAGGCCACGTCGAAGAAGACCGAGGAGTAGTCGGTGACCATCAGCGAGCACTCCTTCATCGCCTGCTGCACGTTCCGCGAGTGCGGATCGGCTACCTGGATCGAGGGCGACGAGAACTGGAAGGTGTGCAGGTACGGACGGATCTCGTAGTGCGGGAAGAACTCCAGGTCCACACCGAAGTGGTCGAGGGCACGGCCCAGGCGCGGGTCGGAGAGCAGAGACTTGTAGAAACGGTAGTACTCGGACTGCGTGAAGCTGGTCTTGGCCGGACCGGCGGACTTCTTGTAGGAGGCACTGACGATCCACTGCCGCCAGGTCGGCATGAGCAGGATGCGCGGCTTGTCCCGCGGTTCGCGCCGCAGAGCGTCGAAGCGGGGGAAGCCCAACGGCTGGGCACGGTCGCCGTAACCGGCCTCCTCGGCCATGAAGTCGCGCTCCTGACGGCCGGCCGTCACCAGGAGGTCGTAGCTGGAGATGCGCTGGTCGGCACCGACCGTGACGTCGTTGTAGGTCACGCCGTGCTGGAGGAAGACCCGCTGGTACCGGACGAGTTCGCCGAAGCGGTGCAGGAAGAGCGCCTTCGTGTAGCCCTCGGGAACGAGGTACGACTCGGAGTCGTAGGAGCCGATCAGCTTGGTGGCGTGCAGCAGGTACACCCGGTGCTTGAAGGAACCCCGCTGCAGGACGCGGCCGTACGGGGCGACCTTCGCGTGGTCGGCCGACGCCCCGTCGATGACGTAGTAGGCCTTGCGGCGCTTGCGGTTCTGCCTGATCCACTTGAAGAAGTGGTACGAGTTGTCCTGCGCGGTGTCCGAGCGCTCGCCGATCAGCCAGATCTCCTTCCCGTGCAGGAACGGGTAGGTCAGCCAGTACGCGAGGCGCATCCGCCAGCCCGGGTTGCGGGTCTTGAGGATGCGCAGCTCGCGTCCCGCCCGCCACAGGGCGTGCCGGAGACGTGCCGCGCCGCCCGAGCCGACGAGGCGCAGATGCAGGGCGTCGCGGGCGCCGATGGTGAGCATGTAGTGGTACCGGCCGATCCGTCCCGGGCCCTTGAGCCGGTGCAACGGCAGGCGTGCCTTCATCACCACGTTGCGGTGCCTGGTTCCGTCGGCCCGGTGCACACGGAGCCGGAAGTCTCCGACGCCGAATCCGCTCTCGGCCAGGTGCGCGGCAGGGATCTCGGCGTAGAAGCCGCCGTAGAGATCACGACCGCGCCGGGCATTCCACAGGTCGCGTCGGTAGACCTGGACCAGCTCCACGGTGACCTTGGTGTCCTTGCGCTGGTAGACGAGCTCCATGCGGTTGCCCATCGGGCCGCTGAGGTCCATTCCGGGGAAGGACATGCAGCCCTCCACGACGAGCACGTCGTCACGGGTGCGTACGCTCTCCACCACGACGTTGGGATCGTTGACCCGCGCCGCGCTGCTGGGGCGCGAGCCACCGGGGAAGGTGCGGAAGAAGCCCTCGTCGTCGACCTCCACGACCAGCGGTGCCGCCGCGAGGGCGGTGTCCGGGTCGCAGAAGAGCTCGAAGTTGCCGGTCTTGGCGGCGTAGTGGTCCAGTTGCTGGGCGGCGCTGGTGACGAACTCGACGATGACGTCGTCGGGGACCTGCGCGTAGTGCCGGTGGATGTCCGGGAACATCTCGGCCAGCTGGGACCGGCCCATGACGTTGCGGGCGTTGCACAGGAAGCCCTTGTAGGTGCGGGTCACGTAGCGGTGGAACATGCGCCGGATCTCGGGACGCTCCTCCGCGCTGTAGTTCAGCAGGAAGTGGTTGAGGCGCAGGTGGTCCCGGTAGTTGGCGGGCTTGCTCCAGAGCGAGTCCATGATGGACGAGCCGTCGGGACGGCCCCGGTACCAGTAGACGGGCCGGTCGACGAGGCTGATGGAGGTCGAGCGGAGCATCGCCGGGAGGGTGAGCCAGGCGTCCTCGAAGTGCACGCCCTCACCGAAGCGCAGCCCGAGGGCGCGCAGCAGGCCGGTGCTGAAGAGTTTGTTGCAGGCCGACCCACTGAAGATCATGTCGGGTATCTCGGCGAAGTCCCGGAACACCCGGTCACCGCTGCCGAAGTAGTTCTTCCACGGTCCGTAGGGACGGTCGGGGAAGTTGATCAGGTCGCCCATGACCACCTCGGAGCCGTCGCGCCGGGCGGCCTCGAGCATCGCGGCGAGGGCGTCCTCACCGAGGATGTCGTCGGAGTCGAGGAAGGTGACGTAGGGGGCCACGACCTGGTCGAGGCCCGTGTTGCGCGCGTTGCCCAGACCACCGTTGCGCTGGTGGATGACGGTGACGTTGGCGTAATAGCTGGCGAAACGTTCCAGCATCTGAGGTGTCTCGTCCGTGGCACCGTCGTTGACCAGCAGGACCTGGATGCGCGGGAAGTCGCGCTGGGCGGCAAGCGAACCGAGGCAGTCGTCCAGGTACTTGGCGACGTTGTAGCAGGGCACGACCACGGCCAGGTCGAAGCGGTGGG
The DNA here is from genome assembly GCA_002155895.1 of Streptomyces rochei. GTDB lineage: Bacteria > Actinomycetota > Actinomycetes > Streptomycetales > Streptomycetaceae > Streptomyces > Streptomyces rochei. The sequence continues at coordinate 9,188 of MUMD01000182.1, read as the reverse complement.
TGAGCGAGCGCACCGGCGGATGGATCCGGTCACGCCACCACATCCAGGGGGCGCTCGGGTCGCTCTGCTCCGACTCGAAGGTACGGCGCCCCGCCGCGGCGGACCGGAAGGCCAGATTCCCGCTGACGGTGCGATATCCCTCGAACTCCTCGCCGTTGCGCGTGAAGGACAGGCCGTCCAGAGCGATGTCGCGCACGTTCAGGGAGGACCGCGAGCGGCTGCGGTTCCACTCGACGATCACCGAGACGTTCCACACCACGCCGTCGGCGATCTCGTCGCCGAGCAGGCGGGCGAGGTCCGCCTCGCCCGCGAAGGTGACGAAGCGCTCGTCCACCGACACATCGCCGATGGGGACGATGACGTCCGTCTTGGTGTGGCGGTTGCGCACGGCGAGGGAGAGCGTGACCGAGTCGTCCGCGGAGATGCGTCCGAAGCGGTTGACCAGTTCGCCTTCGAAGGTCAGCCGGGTGCCCTGCACCCGCCAGCTGTCGAGCTGGGCGAAGAGAGGGATCTGGGAGACCGACGCGGCGGCCAGGCCCAGTTCGGTGACGTCCAGCATGCGCCGGGCGGCGGGCAGGTGCAGGTGGTCGGCGGACCAGTACACCCGGCCGTCCTCCTCCACCAGGTGGGAGGAGAACACACTCTTGCGCTGGGTGTAGTCCAGCGTGGTCAGCGCCGCCTCGATCTCCTCGTACATGAGGAGGTAGGCCCGTACCCGGTCCACCGGGCCGCACAGATCGAACGCCTCGTCACTGATCGTGAAGAGATAGGCGCTGACGATGCTCGCGAACCGCTGCTGGAACTCGGCGTCCCCCTCGGCGAGGGCCCGCATGTACAGGCGCAGGTCGTGACCGAGGAACTTGGAGTCCTTGCGGACCTTCAGCGACCACAGGCCGCGCTCCAGGAGGAAGGCGTCGGTCGCCCGGTGGACCGCGATGCGGTCGGTGATGCTGCGCAGCTCACCGGTGCGGCCCGTGATGGACGCGCCGTCCGACTCCCACATCCAGCGGTAGACCGGCTCCGTGAGGATGGTGATGCCTCGGGCCAGGGTGTAGGCGACCGTGGAGAAGTAGGTGTCCTCGTAGAAGACGCCCTCCGGGAACCAGACGCCGGCCGAGCGCAGGAATTCCACGCTGTACAGCTTCGCGGCCGCGATGGGGTCGGTGAGCAGGGACGGGAACTCCTCCAGGTTCGGCACCGTACGTCCCATGGCGTAGACCTCGGGGGCCCAGGGCTCGGACACGCCGGTGCCCCGGTTGACCCGCAGCGCCTTGCCCGCGGTGATGTCGCTGCCCGTCTCCAGCGCGCCCGCGACCAACCACTCGCAGGCGCGCGGCGGCAGTTCGTCGTCCGCGTCGAGGAACATCACCCACCGGCCCGCGGCCTGGGCGATGCCCCAGTTGCGCGGCGCTCCGACGCCGCCGCTGTTGTGGCTCCGGCGCAGCACCCGGACCCGGTCGTTGCTGCCCGCGAAATTGGCGACCACCTCGAGGGTGCCGTCGGTCGACGCGTCGTCGACGACGATGACCTCGACCAGTTCGTACGTCTGGTTGACGGCGGACTGCAGGGCCTTTCCGATCGTCGTCGCCGCGTTGTACGCGGGGATGACCACCGTGACCCAGGAGTTGTCACCGTCCTGCATCTGCTGGATCTGCTGCATCTGCGGTTGTCCTGCGACTGCTCTCATCTGGAGTTCCCCCACGCCCCCGGGGCCCCGCGGTGCCCTCGGGAGTCCGCGGACCCGAACCGGGCGAGCGGCATGGTGTCCCCGGGCGGCCTGGGGATGGCGGCCAGTCCGTGATCCTGCGGTTGGGCATCGTGCGCGTGGGGGGTGAAGTGGTTGGGCCGCGGGTAGGGCCGGAAGCCGGGGTCGTCCTCCGGTTCCGGTTCCCGGTAGCGCTCGTCGGCCAGCAGGGCGTCCTGCGCGTCGCGGCGGTGTCGGCCCCGGTGCAGGTGGGGCGCGATGGTTCCCGCGGTCGTCGGAGTGGGGTCCAGGTCCTCCATCACGCGGGTGAAGTCGCGGGTGGAGAGCCAGAACTTGTACATGATGACGAGTTCGAAGGCCATCAGCAGGGCCGCGGAGACGGCCGTGGTCCACAGCAGCTCACCGACCAGCGGGCCGACGATGAAGATGAACATCTGGAACTCGATGCCGCTGATGAGGTGCGGCCGGATGCGGGTGCGCAGCATGGCCCGGCGGACCCGCGTATACCAGGGGAACTGCCCGCGGAACTGTTCGTGCAGGTCGATGACGTTGCCGGTGCCCGCCTCGGCGCGCAGGGTCTCGGCCTCCGCGCCGGGGTTGTCGCGCAGGAGGTCCTCCATGAAGACGACCGGTGCGCCCTGGCTAGCCTCGGCGCGGGCCGCGGCCTCCCGCTCAGCGCGCTCCTCCTCGGCGCGCTCCTTGGTGACCTTCTCGATCTTCGTGCGCATGGACATGCGCATCTTGTAGATCTGCAGCGCGTCGACGTAGCGCAGCATGTCGAGGAAGACCACGACGAGGGCGGCCAGCAGGTAGCGCTCGTCATCGGTCCGCAGGAATTGTCCGCCCATCAGCGCGAGGGCGCAGAACAGCACGCGGATGCGGTCGAAGACGTAGTCGAGCCAGCCGCCGAACACGCTGCCGTTGCCCTTGAGCCGCGCGAGCTTGCCGTCGATGCAGTCGAAGATGAAGCTCAGGTGGTAGAGCAGGGCACCGATGAGCAGGGACTGGCGGTCACCCTTCAGGAAGAAGCCGGCCGAGGCCAGGCCGATGAACAGAGCGGCCCAGGTGACGCGGTCGGGCGTGATGAACCTGAACCGCGCGAACACCAGCAGCATCCGGGTGGCCACGGGATCGACCAGGAAGACGGTCCACCACGCGTCCCGCTTCTTGCAGGTCAGTTTCTGGACAGCCCGCAATGACAGCTTGGCCATAACCCCTCAGCACACGACAAACAGGACACCACGCCCCGTGGCTGTTTCTGTGCGCCGCAGGGAACTCGCGAGTGAACGAGTTCACATGTCCACCACAAGTGCGAATGGAACCTTAACAACGCCTTAAGACTGTGTCGACGTGCAGGTATGCCCGATACGTCGCGACCTTCATCACACGTTCTTCATACAACCTTTTACGATTCTCACGCTGCGAGACGTAAGAAGGTCTGGACCATAGCCGTGGGCACACTCTCCGTGATCGTCGGCAAAAGGGACGAGGGCGACGCGGCCGCGCCGGAGCCAACGACGGAATCAAGACATCCACTTGATGGGTGGGGGAAAAGCCGGCCTCGGCCGTCAGTCCGGAATCCGCTGCCACGGTCCGAAGCGGAGGCCGTCCTCGTCGCCGCCGCGGCGTGCCAGCCGAAGCTCCCGACCCGGCCCCCAGGACGCCACGGCCAGCTGGCCGGACCGGCTCACGGCGGCGGCCACCGCGCCGCCGCCCCCGGTGTCCAGGTCCTGCCACCACACCCCGGCGTCGGGCCGGCCCTCGGGATACGCGCCCACCGAGCAGCCACCATCGGGACCGGAGCGCACGAGCACCGAGCAGGGCCAACCGTCCGTCCGCACCCCCCGTACCGCCGCCGGCGCACCGGTCCCGTCGGTGTCCCCGAGGGCGTGGGTGAACGGCTCACCCGGGCGCCAGAGACGGGCCTCGCCGGAGTGCAGGTCGCGGAAGAGTACGGTCCCGGGCTCGGGCCCCGCGGCCAGGCTCCCCGGAACCGGGGCGAACGGCGCCGTACGGTCCTCCGCCCAGGTGGCACCCGGGCCCGGGTGCCGACGGACCGCCGTCGCGCTGTCGCGGGCGCGGGCGAAGACCTCGACGCCCCCGTGCGCCGCGGTCACCGCGACGAGTTCGTCGGCCACCCGGGTACCGCCCAGGTGCTGCCACCCGCTCCAGTCACCGTCGGTGGACCGGCAGCGGTAGCTGATGCTGTGCCCGAAGTTCCGGACGAACACGAACAGGTTCCCCGCCGTGTCGAAGGCGGCCGTGGGGAAGCCGACCTCGCGCTCCTTGCGCCAGGCACCGGCATTGGGACCTCCCAGCGAGAGCCACGGAGTGACCTCCCCCGTGCGGTACTGGGCGGCGTACACGACGTCGACGGTCACCTCGCCACCGGTGCGCACGGTCCTGCTGAGCCCGAGCAGATGGGGCAGCCCATAGGGGTCCCGCACCACGGTGAGCCCCGGCACCAGGCCGCTGCCCTCCACGGTCTGCGGCCCGCTCCACGGGCCGCCCGAAGCCCGCTCCCAGCGGCTCACCACACCGGCCGCCGTCGGCAGGAAGGCGGTCAGACGGCCGTCGAACCCCGTGGAGAGCCAGTTGACCGGCATGGGGTACCGGCGAGCGGCGGACGGCCCGAGCCGTGGGTCGGCCTTCGCCCGCAGGCAGTCGACGCGCAAGGGACGCCCGGTCTCCCGTTGCCAGGCCCGGGCCGCCGCGAGCGCGTCCGACGCCAGCTCGGCCTCGTCGGCCGGCTCGTCGTGCAGCGGTATGCCCTTCGCCTCGTCGAACGAGACGTGCTCGGGATCGGGGTCCAGGGTGTGCAGCCGGTCGGGCCCGATGTCGCCCAGTTCGTCGAGGAGGGCCGTGACCGGGTCCTGATCGCCCTCCCGCAGCACTCTGACCGTGCCGGTCGTACCGCAGCCCCGGTCGGCGGCCCGGCCGAGGGCACGGTCGAGGGCGGCCCGCGCGTCCTTGGCACCCGGCCTCCTGCAGACCACCGCGATCCGCGCCCCGGGCGGCTGCAACTCGACCAGGGCGACGGCACCCGCGGGCTCGGGCACGACGACGGCGACCACCTGGTCCGGGCCCCGCCCGGCTCCCTCCGATGCGGCGGCCGGTGGTCTGCGGTCCGACCTTCGTGTCATTCCCTCACGCCCTTCGGCCCGGGAACGGGCCCCGGCGCGGTCATATGTGTGTCCAGTCGCTCAGTGTCAGCCCCGGTCCGTCCTCCTGGCGGGCCAGGGTGAGGGAGCCGTCCGGGGCCAGGGCGAGTACGACGACGCGCCCGTCTCCGTCGTGGGCGAGTACGGGGTCGCGCAGGCAGGAGGTGCCGGTGTCGGTCCACCACACACCGTTGCGTTCGTCCTCCGCGACGCACACGCCGAGCACGATCCGGCCGGCGGCGTCACGGTGGGCCAGCACGGTGCAGGGGTATCCGTCGAGGGTGGTGGCGAGTGCCGCGTGCCGGCCGTCACCGGGGTCGCCGCCCAAGGGGATCGGCCACTCCCCGGCCCGCACGGCGACGATCCCGCCCCGCTGCAGGTCGGTCAGGTAGCGGGTGACCCGGCCCGGTGAGGTCTCCACCCCCGTCATGGATCCGGGCAGCGGGACCACGCCGAGGTCGGGCCCGCGTTCGAAAGCGGCCCCGGGCTGCGGCTGGTACCAGGTCAGGACGCCGGTGGGAGCGGGTGCCGCCAGCTCCACCTGCCCGGTCGTGAGGGCCGTCGCCGCGGGGGTGTCCAGCGCGGCGGCGACCTGGAGGTCGCGCCACGCTTCCCAGCTGCCCTTGGCGTCCTCCCGCCGGAGGGCGACTCGCCCCTCCGCGGTGGGCACGAAGGCGTGCAGGATGCCCGTCGTGCTCACGGCGGCGGTCGGCGCCCCCATCAGCGCGGTGCGCTCGCGTTTGGCGTGCGGATTGCCGACGGGCCGCCACTCGCTCATCGGGCGTCCGGCCTGGTACTGGATCGCGTAGACGAGGTCCACGGACAGAGGGCGCTCGTCGCCGCCCCGTGCCCGGCGGCCCAGGAGGTGGGCGTAGCGGTTGCGGCCCTGGACGACCGTGAGGTGGGTGAGTCCCTTGGCGGGCAGTACGTCCGGTCCCAGCCACACCGGGCCTCCGGGCCGAGCCTCGGTCCAGCGCAGCACCGCCTGGTCCACCAGGGCGAAGGCGATGAGCCGCCCGTCGTGCCCTTGGAGCAGCCAGGGCCCGGACCGTACGGCGGGGTGCCGGCCGACGACGCCGGGCGCGCCGTCGTCGGCACGCTGCTGACGCCCGCTGTCGCCCACGGTGCTGGCCCGCATGGTCCGTCCTGTCCTTCCTTGGTCCTCGGCACGGGTCGCCCCCGGGGCCGGCCGCTGCATGATAGGCCGACCGCCGCGGGCGTCGACCGGACCCGCGGTCGGAGCAGCGCGCCCCGGCCGCGGATCGTGTCCGTCGGTCAGCGGCGCGCCTCGGGGTGCCGCCGGCACCATCCGGCCCAGGCGGACTCGACCATGGCGCGCACGTCGTGGCGCGCCGTCCAGCCGAGTTCGTCACGGATGCGGTCGGCGGACGCGACGACTCGCGCCGGGTCACCGGCCCGGCGCGGTGCCGAGACGGGTGCGGCCCGGTCGCCGTAGCCGGTCACCTCGCCGATGAGGGCGATCATCTCCCGTACGGAGACGCCTTCTCCCCGGCCGATGTTGACGGTGAGGTCGCGGCCGGGCTCCCGCGTGGTGAGGGCGCGCGCGGCGGCCAGGTGGGCCGACGCGATGTCCTGGACGTGGATGAAATCGCGCACGCAGGTGCCGTCGGCGGTGTCGTAGTCGTCACCGAAGATCATGGGCGCCTCGCCCTGCGTGAGCTTCTCGAACACCATGGGGACGAGGTTGAACACTCCGGAGTCGGCCAGCTGTTCGTCGGCGGCTCCGGCCACGTTGAAGTACCGCAGGCAGGCCGTCGTCATGCCATGGGCCCGGCCCGCGGCACGCACCAGCCACTCCCCCGCCAGCTTGGTCTCGCCGTAGGGATTGACGGGCGAGCAGTCGGTGTCCTCCGTGACCAGGTTCACGTCCGGCATGCCGTACACCGCCGCCGAGGAGGAGAACAGGAAGTGCCGGACGTGCGCGTCGCCGGCCGCCTCCAGCAGGGTGCGCAGCCCCTCGACGTTCTCGCGGTAGTAGTACAGGGGACGTTCGACCGACTCGCCGACCTGCTTCTTCGCGGCGAGGTGGACGATTCCGGACACGCCCAGCTCGGTCAGGGTGCTCCGGAGCAGGTCCGGGTCGAGGACGGAGCCCTTGACGAAGGTCACGCCGTCGGGGACCCGCGCCGGGTCACCGGTCGACAGGTCGTCGTACACGGCGACACGTTCGCCCGCGTCCAGCATGGCGCGGACAACGTGGGCTCCGATGAAGCCCGCTCCGCCTGTGATCAGCCAAGTCATGACCGCATACTATTTGTTCGATTCATGTTTACAAATGACTCACATCCCATGCATGATCGGTCGATCATCCGCTTATAGTGCGGGATCGATCGGGCAGCACACGGACCGGCCCTCCCCCCACCCGAGTCCTCCGCCACACCACCGCCCCCGAGGGGCACGACCACCGAGGACTCGACCAGGATGAGCCACGTCTCGACGCCCCGGCGCACCGACTCCGACACGCCGTCCGGGCGCGGCGGCAGAGGACGCAAGCGGGGCCGGGCGAAGGGCCGCCGTACGGGACGGAAGGTCCTGATCGCTCTGGCCGTGGTCGTGGTGGCCGCGAGCGGCACGGCCTACTGGCTCTACTCCGGCCTCGACGGCAACATCAACGGCGTCGACATCGACAAGGCGATCGGCGAGGACCGTCCCGAGAAGCTGCCCACCTCCGGGCAGAACGTCCTGATTCTCGGCTCGGACTCCCGCGCGGGCGACAACGCCGAGCTGAACACCGGGAAGGTCGCCGGGGCCCGTTCGGACACCGCGCTGGTGATGCACATACCCGAGGGCCGCTCCGAGGCGGTCGCGGTGAGCATTCCGCGCGACACCCTGGTGACCCGCCCCGACTGCACCAAGGCGGACGGCTCCTCGATGGCCTCGGCGGAGCGGGTGATGTTCAACTCCATCTACTCGCAGGCCGGTCCGGCCTGCGTGGTCAAGACGGTGGAGAAGATGTCCGGCGTCCGCATGGACCACTACGTGGAGATCGACTTCGCCGGTTTCAAGGATCTGGTCGACGCGATCGGCGGGGTCACCGTCACCGTCGACCAGGACATCCACGACCCGTCGAGCGGGCTCGACCTGGCCGCCGGCACGCACAAGCTGAACGGGACGGAGTCCCTCCAGTTCGTCCGGACCCGGCACGGGGTCGGCGACGGCAGCGACCTGGGGCGCATCGGCCTCCAGCAGGAGTTCATGATGGCCCTGCTGAGCGAGATCAAGAAGCAGGACCTGCTGGGCAGCCCCACCAAGACCTACAAGATCGCCGACACGCTGACCGCGGCCCTCACCACCGACTCCGAACTCGCCTCGCTCACCGCGCTGGCGGACTTCGGACGCAGCCTGAACGGCGTCGACCCCTCCACCATGGACACGATCATGCTCCCGGTGGCCTACGACAAGACCGACCCCAACCGGGTTGTCCCCGCCGAGCCGCAGGCGTCGACGCTGTGGAAGGCGATCCGCGGCGACCAGGAGATTCCCGAGTCGGCGAAGAAGTCCCCCGCGACCGGCGGCTCCTGACGTACCCCGGGGGAGCCTCCCGGCTCGTGCCCCGGGGTTCCCTCACACCGCTCGCCAGGCCTCCAGCGCCAGTCCCGCCTCGTCCTTGCGCCGCGTGAGCAGCAGCTGCCCGGTCGACGGCGACAGGCTCGCCGCGACCACCCGGCCGTCGGCGTCCAGGGCCAGGGACACGCGCGCGTCGGCCGGCAGCGCCGGGCCCGACTCCGTCCACTGCGCGCCCATCGCCTCCTGCTCGGAGGGGTAGGCGGCGAAGGCGACCCGCCCACCGGCCGCCGAGCGCTGGGCGACCAGGGTGCAGTCGTGGCCGTCGATGACGCAGCGGACGGCGGCGACGGGTCCGGGCCCGGCCGCGGGCGCCAGCGGCACCGGCTTCTCCCCGCAGCGCCAGGCGCACAGCTCGCCGGTGTCGTCGTCGGTGAACAGGACGGTGGTGCGCTCGCCGGAGGTGGCCAGCGCCCGCAGGGTGCCCGGGCGTACCGCGGCCGGCACCGTCTCGTGCAGCGCGAACTCGGTGCCGGGCCGCTCCTGACGCCAGTACAGGAGGGCGCCGGGCGCGGCGGCGTACACCTCCACGCGTCCGTCCTTGCCCGCCACCGCGGCCGGCGCGTCCCGCAGCTCGGCGCCCTTGAGGTCGCGCCACGGGCCCCAGCCACCCTTCTGCGCCTGGGCCCGCATGCCGAGCCCGCCGCCGGTGTTGCGCACGAAGACGTGCGCGCGCCCCTGGTGGTCGACCGCGACGGCCGGCGCGCCCGTGGGGTCGCCGGCCGTCGCGGTCGACC
>MUMD01000181.1 GCA_002155895.1 Streptomyces rochei | reverse complement strand
GGCCGCCCGCCCGCGGCGCGCTTGGTCCCGTTCGGCCACAGCCGCGGCCTGCGCTTGGCGGCCAGGTCCTCGACCCAGCCGACCGCGAGGACCATCAGGCCGATGAGCGGCCAGACCAGGGCGAACATCCAGATCGTGTACGCGCCGTCGAGGGCGCCGACCGCGCGTTCGCTCTGCATGAAGGGGAGCTTGTAGGCGAGGTCGATGATCGGGACCGTCGCCATGATCAGCAGGTTGTGCCAGAGGTAGATGGTGACCGCGCGGTTGTTGGAGAGGGTCACCAGCTTGTCCCACCTGGCCAGGCGGCCGGGGAGTTCCTGCCAGGACGGGGAGTACTGGAGCAGGATCACCACGAAGCCGAACGACCAGGTGGCCTGGGCCAGCGGGATGTCGTTGAGGTCCCAGCCGTCGGGTCCCAGGTGGTTGGAGGCCCACCACAGGCCGAAGGCCATCACCAGGGCCGCGCAGGACACGGAGACGTACCGCGGGATCTGCTTCAGCAGGCCCTCGTGGTGGGCGAAGCCCAGCACCCAGCAGCCGCCGTAGACCGCGAAGTCGGTGACCGCGTTGCCGGTCTCACCGGGGATCTTCACCAGGCCGGTGCCGACGATCGCGGTCAGGCCCAGCGGGGCGAGCAGGGTCGGCCAGGGGGCCTTGCGGAACAGCCACAGGAGCAGCGGGGAGGCGATGACGAACCACAGGTAGGCGCGCAGGTACCACAGCGGGCCCGCGGCCTGCACCGCCCACGTGTCCTCCAGCAGGCCGGACTGGGAGCCGACGTGCCAGGGGTAGGGCGGGGCGCCGATCGGGACGAGGTAGTTGAACAGCCCGATCAGGCCCCAGGTGTCGCCGTGGTCCGGGTCCTCGGTCGGGTTCCAGCCGTTCGCGAACATCATCGCCAGCACGACCACCGCGAACGCCCACATCGGCGGCAGCAGCCGGCGCACCCGCCCGCGGATCACGCTCAGCGCCGGACGCTTCAGCGACCGGGCCATCAGCGAACCCGCCAGCGCGAACATCACGCCCATCGACGGGAAGAGGACCGTCAGCCAGGCCCAGCCGAACAGGTGGTAGACGACGACCCGGACCAGGGCGATGGAACGCAGCAGGTCGAGGTAGCGGTCGCGGCCCGGCTTCCGGGCGGGGGCGGGAGCCGCGCCCGCCGCGGGCCCGGCCGGGGGCTCCGTGGTGCGCTGCTGCGGGACCGCGTACGGCGTCCCCGCCGCGTTCGGGTCAGCGGCGTACGGCGTGCCGTACGAGGTGCCGTACGGTGCTCCGGCCGGCTCCGGGCCCGTACCGGTCGTGTATCCGTGGGTCATGCCACGGGCCTCCGATCGTCGCCGCTCTGCGAGCGCTGCCGCGGCACGGAGCCGCCGGGCGCGCCGACGACGCCGGTGCGCCGGAGCTTCTGCCAGCGCAGGCGGCCGCCGGTGAGCGCGGTGATCCAGGACTGGAGCAGCACGACGTACATGAGCTGGCGGTAGAGGATCTGCTGCAGCGGCAGCGAGATCAGGTGGGTCATGCGTTCGCGGTCGAGGCGGAAGGCGTACGCCGCGCAGACGGCCTGGATGGCCAGGACGCCCAGCCACGCCCCGATCGTCTTCTCGGTCGGGCCGAAGACGAGGCCGTAGAGCAGGAAGACGTCGATCAGCGGCGCCAGCAGCGGGGCCAGGACCATGAACAGCGAGACGAAGGGCAGGCCCACGCGGCCGAAGCGGCCCGAGGGGCCCTTCTCGATCACCGCGCGGCGGTGCTTCCAGATGGCCTGCATGGTGCCGTAGGACCAGCGGTAGCGCTGGGACCACAGCTGCTGCACGGTCTCCGGGGCCTCGGTCCAGGCGCGGGCGTTCTCGGCGTAGACCACGCGCCAGCCGGCGCGGTGCAGCGCCATGGTGACGTCGGTGTCCTCGGCGAGGGTGTCGTCGCTCATGCCGCCGATGGGTTCGAGGGCGGAGCGGCGGAAGGCGCCCACGGCGCCGGGGATGGTCGGCATGCAGCGCAGCACGTCGTACATGCGGCGGTCCAGGTTGAAGCCCATCACGTACTCGATGTGCTGCCAGGCGCCGATGAGGCTGTCCTTGTTGCCGACCTTCGCGTTGCCGGCCACGGCGCCGACCTTGGGGTCGCCGAAGGGCTGGACGAGTTCGCGGACGGTGGACGGTTCGAAGACCGTGTCGCCGTCCATCATGACGACGATGTCGTACCGGGCGTTCGCCAGGCCCCGGTTGAGGGCGGCGGGCTTGCCCGCGTTGAGCTGGCGGATCACCCGCACGTTGGGCAGGCCCATCGCCTCGACGATGCGGGCCGTGCCGTCGGTCGAGCCGTCGTCGACGACGATGACCTCGACCGGATGGTCGCTGGCCATCAGCGAGTTGACGGTGTTCTCGATGCACTTGGCCTCGTTGTACGCCGGGACCAGCACCGTCACCGGTTCGGTCACCGGCGGGCCCCAGCGGAAGCCCTTGCGGCGCACCCGGCGGGCGTGGATGCCGGAGAGCAGCAGCATCAGCACGAACCGGCCGATGACCAGGGTGCCGATGACCGCCAGGCCCGCCACCAGGCCGTCGGTGATCTTCTCCGACGCCTGGACCAGGAAGACCCAGGCCTTGCCCTTCCACAGTTCGGCGCCGGTCACCGGGGTCATGGCGCTGGGCGCGTCCAGGGCCTCGGTGAGGTTGTCGAACTCGTAGCCCTTCTTCTGCAGGTCGGGCAGGAAGCGGTCCAGCGCCGCGACGGTCTGGCTGCGGTCGCCGCCCGAGTCGTGCATCAGGACGATGGCGCCGTCGCCGTTCTTCGGCGTGGCGCGGCGGATGATCTCGTCGACGCCAGGCCGCTGCCAGTCCTCGCTGTCGGTGTTGTTGACGACGGTGATGTAGCCGCGGCTGCCGATGTACTCGGTGACGGGCCAGGACTTGTTGTCCATGGCGTCGGCGAAGGACGAGTACGGCGGGCGGAACAGCGAGGTGCGGACGCCGGCCGCGCCGGTGATCGCCAGCTGGTTCTGCGACAGCTCCCAGTCGATGCGCTTCTTGGACTGGAAGGAGAGGTCGGGGTGGTTGAAGGTGTGCAGGCCCACCTCGTGGCCCTCGTCGACCATGCGCTGGACCAGGTCCGGGTAGCGGGAGGCCATGGTGCCGGTGACGAAGAAGACGGCGTGCGCGTCGTGCTTCTTCAGCACGTCCAGCACCCTGGGCGTCCAGGTCGGGTCCGGGCCGTCGTCGAAGGTGAGGACCAGCCGGTGGTCCGGCACGCTCAGGCTCTCGGTGCGGCCGCCGCGGGCGTCGATGACCGGGCCGCCCTCCAGGATCTTCTCCGGGACTCGGTCGGTGGCGGCGGGCGGCTGGACGCGGTGGTCGGCGAGAATCTCGCTGTGCACGTATCCGCGCAGCATGAGCATGGCCGCGAGGGCGACCAGGACGAGCAGCGGAAGCAGCAGGCGCAGCGGCAGGCGGCGGCGCCGGACGCCCTCACGGGCGCTGCGCGCGGCCCCGTGACGGCGGGTGCGGGATGCCATCAGAGGGTGTTCTCCGGGGACAGGGGTGCGGGCGTGCGGGGGGTGTCGGGGCCGTCCGGTCCGGCGGCGAGGACGGGGTCGCTCGCGCCGTCGGCGTTCGTGTCGACGCCCGGGTCGGTGCCCGTGGTGGGCTCGGTGGTGGGGCCGGTCGGCTCTCCCGTGGGTTCGCCGTCACCTGTCGGGACCGAGGGGTCGGGGGAGGCGGGAGGCGGTACCTGGCTGGACTGCGAGGGCCCCGGGGCGGTCGCGGCGCCGTCGCCGCCCGGCCGGGTGCCGGCCGGGGACCGGGACGGGTCCGGGTCGGCGCTGGTGCCGGGCTGCCGGGCGTCGCCGGAGGTGCCGGGCGCGGTGGCGTCGGTGCCCGGGGCGGTGGTCACGCCGGTGCCGGCGGAGGGGCTGGTCCCCGGGGCGGCGCCGCCGGTCTCGGAGGGCAGCACCGACTGGGAGGGCAGCGGGGTGGTGTCGACCTGCCCGGCCGGCTTGCCCTCCTGCTGGCCGTCCACGGGGAGCCAGGGCGCGTTGGAGTTGCCGGACAGCAGCGTGGACACGATGACGACGGCGTAGACCGCGCAGGCGACGCCGACGGCTATGCCGAGGCGGCGGTAGAGGCGGCTGCGGCGGCCGGACGCGTCGACGAAGACCGGCCCGTCCGAGCCCTCGGGACCCTTCGTGGCGTGCCGAGGGCCGTCGGCCCGGCGGAGCACGCCGTCACCGAGCTGGACGGCGTCGAGCTGGACCGTCACCTCGTGCGGGTCGTGGGTGTGGTCGGCGGCCTCACCGGCCGGCGCGTCCAGGCTGTCCGGGGCGTCCTGCCACGGGTCGCGCAGCGAGGCGGTGGCGGGGCCCGGCACGGAGGCCGCCGGCGGGGCCGACGCGGACGCGGGGAACGCGCGGGTCCGGGGCGCCGGGGGCAGGATCTCGGTGCGATCGGCGACCGGCGGCAGCACCTCGGTCCGGTCAGCGACCGGAGGCACCACGCCAGTCCGGCCTGTGACCGGCGGCAGCACCTCGGT
>MUMD01000180.1 GCA_002155895.1 Streptomyces rochei | reverse complement strand
CCCCTGCTCCCGAACCGGCGTCTGTCCCGGAGGGGCGTCCCCGACCGCCCGGAGGGCTCCGCACAGGACCGGGCTCCCCGTGACCTCCCCTGGGGCCGTTCGGCCCCTCCCCGCCCCGCGCCCAGGCGATACCTCCTCCGGGCGCGGGGCGGGGAGGGGCCGAACGGCCCCAGGGGAGGTCACGGGGAGCCCGGTCCTGTGCGGAGCCCTCCGGGCGGTCGGGGACGCCCCTCCGGGACAGACGCCGGTTCGGGAGCAGGGGTGCACGCGCCCGGCATACGGACGGAACCCGACGGTCATCGCTCGGCGGGCCGAGCCGGGTGGGGCGGTGCGAAGCTCCGGAGGTGCGGGACGCGGGACGAACGACGCCCGCCGCGGCCGCCACGCGGCCGGGCCGGGCCGATCAGGACAGGCGGACAGGCGTGCAGGCGGGCAGGCGCACAGGCGTGTGGGACGCCGGGGCCCGACGGCTACCCCGGCGCCCCGAGTTCCGCCCAGACGCGCTTCCCCGGGACCCCCGGCGTCCGTACGACGCCCCAGTCCAGGCACAGCCGCTGCACGATGAACATGCCGTGCCCGCCGGGACGCCCGGCGCGATGGGGCGTACGCGGTGCCGGCTGACCGGTCCCGCGGTCGGAGACCTCCAGCCGGATCACCTTCTTCTCGCAGGTGATCGACAGCTCCTCCGGCCCCTCCGCGTGCAGACACGCGTTGGTGACCAGCTCGGAGACGACGAGCAGGACGTCCTCGGCTGCCGCCCGCTGGTCCGCCGTGGCGGAGGGCAGCCAGCCCCAGGCGTACAGCGCCTGGCGGGTGAAGTCACGGGCGAGCGGGACCACCCCGCTCTGGTCGTCGAAGCTCAGCCGGCGTACCTGCCGCCCGCCGCCGCCCGCGGCGGCTCCCCCGGGGGTGCCCTCGGGAGCGTTCGTGTCCGCGCCCGCGGGCGCGGACACCGAGGCGGGCGGGGACGACGGGGCCGCCCCGGACGCACCGATCACGGCGGCGTGCCCCGCGGACACACCGCCCTCCTCGGACTCCCCGGACCCGGGAACGCCCCCCTCGGACGCCCCGGAAGCGCCGCTGGGCTCCGGACCGCGGTCGCCCGGCGAGTAGGGCCGGGTGGTGCTCATCAGCGCTTCACCTCACCGATTCACCAGTTCACGTTTCGAAGTCGTACGTCGTACACAGTCAGTTCAGGGACTCTCCTGCCCGACCGGACCGTCCGAACACCCCTGTATTCGGCACGGAACTCGTGACGGAGTGGAAACGCCCGCCCCAGGGAGCGCACGGAACCCGCCACCGGCCGGACAAGGAGCAGCTCAGTCGGACTGGCCGGCCAGCGCGGCGTCCAGCGTGTCATGGAGGGTGAAGACCGCTTCGGCCCCCGTGATCTCGAACACGCGCGCCACCACCGGCTGCATGGCCACCAGATGCACCCCGCCCCCCGCGGCCTCCGCCTTCAGCCGCGCGCCGAGCAGGACGTTGAGTCCCGTGGAGTCGCAGAACTCCAGGCGCGAGCAGTCGACGACGAGCCGGTTGAATCCCTTGGCGAGGCACTCCTCCAGCGGCTCGCGCAACAGATCGGCGGTGTGGTGGTCCAACTCACCCGCCGGGGTCACGACGGCACTGGGGCCCTCTTCCCGTACCTCCACCAGAAGCCGGCCCGACTGGGCACTGCCGACCGTCCCGCGGTCCATGCCGTTTCTCTCTCCCGAGGTCGTGACTGCTTGCTGACGCCCTCGAACACTACGCCTTCCCCGCGCACTCCGACACCCGAACAACCGCACACAAACGGACATACCCACACAGAACACACTTGCGGTGGGCTCGGTAAACCCGGTAGGGCTAGTAGGACACGTAAACCGACACGGCCGGCTTTGGAGGCGCCGCACACCGCAGTGCACGTATTTGGCTTCGGCAGCCGTATGCCGAGAACGATGGAGGACATCATGTCACCCCGGCTCGACGGATCGCGTACCCAAGAAGCGACGTCGACACTCCCTCCGGAACATCTGGATCCCATCGAGCACCACGAAGCGGTCGTCGACCCCGACGACGCGCTCGCCGGGCTTCCGGACATCCCCGCGTACGACGAGGTCGCTCCGGCGGACGCCCGGGCCCTGTCCAAGACCCTCTTCGAGCGACTGGAGTCGCTGGAGGAAGGCACCCACGAGTTCGCGTACGTACGCAACACGCTCGTCGAGCTCAACCTCGCGCTGGTGAAGTTCGCCGCCTCCCGTTTCCGCTCGCGCAGCGAGCCGATGGAGGACATCATCCAGGTCGGCACGATCGGCCTGATCAAGGCGATCGACCGCTTCGAGCTGTCGCGCGGCGTGGAGTTCCCCACCTTCGCGATGCCGACCATCATCGGCGAGATCAAGCGCTTCTTCCGGGACACCTCGTGGTCCGTGCGCGTCCCGCGCCGCCTCCAGGAGCTGCGCCTCGACCTGGCCAAGGCCGGTGACGAGCTGGCCCAGCGCCTCGACCGCGCCCCCACGGTCTCCGAACTGGCCGAGCACCTCGGCCTGTCCAGGGACGAGGTGGTCGAGGGCATGGCGGCGTCCAACGCCTACACCGCCTCCTCCCTGGACGCCCAGCCGGAGGAGGACGACGCCGAGGGCGCGCTGGCCGACCGGATCGGTTACGAGGACCACGGCCTCGAGGGCATCGAGTACGTCGAGTCGCTGAAGCCGCTGATCGCCGAACTCCCCTCCCGGGACCGGAAGATCCTCTCCCTCCGCTTCGTCGCCGGGATGACCCAGTCCGAGATCGGCGAGGAACTGGGCATCTCCCAGATGCACGTCTCGCGCCTGCTGTCGCGGACCCTCGTGAAGCTGCGCAAGGGGCTCACGGTCGAGGAGTGATCCTCACCGGGTGACGCTTGTCCTCCAGGGGGGCGGTCCGAAGTCGGGCCGCCCCCCTTCGGGTCGCCCGGCGCCGCCCCGGGGCGCCGAGACGGAAAGGCCGCCTGTTACCCGCGGACACCTCTTTCCTCCCACGCCTCGTTCCACCACTATGAGCACCCTCCAAACTGGCCGGTACGTCAGGACCGGCCGGTGGTGCGGCGGGGTACGAGGAGGCGGACGGATGGCGCGGGGCGACTGGACCGACGGCGGCGGCCCGACCGGGGAGGACGTGCACGCCGGCGCCTCCGACGCACGGCTGACGGAGCTGCTGCACGCGGACACGCCCACCGCCTACCCGGCGCTGTGCGAACTGCGCGCCCGCCACCGGCCGTCGGTGCTCGCCTACGCCCGCCTGTGCGCGGCCGGGGAGTCGGCGGCGCGCCAACTGGCCGCGCGCGCCTTCACGCTGGCGGCCCGCCAGGCGGCCCGCGGCACCGACCCGGGCGGCCCGTGGCGGCACCGGCTGCTGCTGCTCACCGGCGAGGTCGCGGCCGAATGGGCGGCCGACGAGCGCTCCGCCGGACTCGACCCCGGCCTGCTCCTCGTCCTCAACACGGGCGGCTCGGGCTGCCCGGTCCCGCCCCTGCTGGCGGCCTTCCGCTCGCTGCCGTCCCGCGTCCAGGGCCTGCTCTGGTACGGCGTGGTGGAGCGGGAGCCCGCCGACCGCACCGCCGTGCTGCTCGGCATCGGCGGCCAGGACGTCGCCCACGGCACGGCGCCCGCGCTCCGGACGCTGGCGCGGTCCTGCCTGCGGACCCGGCTGGCCGCCTCCGGCGATCCGCGCTGCCTGGACTTCCGTCGCCTGATCGAGGAGTCGATCCGGCCGGACAGCCCGAGGGACAGTCCCGACCTGCACGCGCACATGGCGCGCTGTCCGCACTGCGCGGAGGCGTACGAGGAGCAGTGCACGCTGCGGGACGCCCCGCGCACGGCACTGGCCGAGGGGCTGCTGCCGTGGGCGGGCACGGCTTACGCCGGGCGGGAGCCGGAGGAGACGGCGAGCGGCGCCCCGCTCGCGCTGCCCGGGGCCTGGCCGCCCTCACGCCGGTTCGCCCTGGCGTCGGCCGCCCTGGGCGTGGCCTTGGCGCCGCTGCTCCTCCTGCTGCTGCCGCCGGGCGACGCCCCGTCCCGTCCGGCGGCGCACGCGTCCTCCCGCCCGCCTGCCGGGCCGCCCCCGGTGACGGTGACGGCCACCGTCTCCGCGTCGGCGTCCTCCTCCCCCACGCGCTCGCCCTCGGCGCCGGCCACGTCCCCGTCCGCCGCGCCGAGCCGGTCTGCGTCGCACACCGCGCGGCCGTCACCGGCGCCGACGCGCACGCCGTCGGCACCGTCGTACCGGGCGCCGGACGGCACGTACGCCCAGGTGGTGAACGTCGCCTCGGGCCGGTGCCTCGACATCGACGGCGGCCTGGAGAAGGGCACGGACGTCGTGACGGCGCCCTGCGACGCGTCCCCCACCCAGCTGTGGCGGGTCGACGCCGGACGCGGTGTGGTCCAGTCGTACGCCGACGACGACTACTGCCTGGACAGCCGCGGCTCCGTCGACAGGGGCGTCGGGATCTGGGAGTGCGACTCGGTCGACGGACGCAACGGGCGGAACCTGCGGTTCGTCGTGGACGCGCGCGGGGTCGTCCGCCCCGGCATCGCGCCCGACCGGGCGGTGACGCCGGGCGGGGGCGTCTCGGTCGTCCTCGTCGGGGCGGACTCCGCGCGCTCCGACCAGCGGTGGCGGGCCGGAGCGGCGTACTGAGACCGGTCCGGCGTCACACCGCCCGTACGCCGCGGCGCCAGACCTCGCGGACCAGCGGGACGCCCGGCCGGTAGGCCAGGTGGACGTGGCTCGGGGCGTCGAGGACGGCCAGATCGGCGTAGGCACCGGGGGTCAGACGGCCGATGTCGTCGCGGCGCAGGGCCGCGGCGCCGCCCGCGGTGGCCGACCAGACCGCCTCGTCCGGCGTCATCCCCATGTCGCGTACGGCCAGCGCGATGCAGAAGGGCACGGAGGAGGTGAAGGAGGAGCCCGGGTTGCAGTCGGTGGACAGCGCGACCGTGGCGCCGGCGTCGAGCAGGCGGCGGGCGTCGGGCCACTGGGCACGGGTGGAGAACTCGGCGCCGGGCAGCAGGGTGGCGACGGTGCGGCTGTTCGCCAGGGCGTCCACGTCGGCGTCGGTGAGGTGGGTGCAGTGGTCGGCGCTGGCGGCGTCGAGTTCGACGGCGAGCTGCACTCCCGGGCCGTAGGAGAGCTGGTTGGCGTGGATGCGGGGGTGCAGGCCCTTCGCCTTGCCCGCGGTGAGGATGGCACGGGCCTGGTCGCCGTCGAAGGCGCCCTTCTCGCAGAAGACGTCGATCCAGCGGGCGTGGGGGGCGCAGGCGTCGAGCATCTCGCCGGTGACCAGGGCGACGTAGGCGGCGGGGTCGTCGGCCAGCTCGGGGGCGACGATGTGGGCGCCGAGGAAGGTGACCTCGTCGGTGTGGCGGGCGGCGACGCGCAGGGCGCGGGACTCGTCGGCGGTGGTCAGTCCGTAGCCGGACTTCGTCTCGAAGGTCGTGGTGCCCTGGCGCAGGGCCTCGGCGAGGTAGCGGGTGAGGCCCGCCTCCAGTTCCGCGTCGGTCGCGGCGCGGGTGGCGGCGACGGTGGTGCGGATGCCGCCGGCGCTGTAGGGGCGGCCGGACATGCGGGCGTTGAACTCCTCGGTGCGGTCGCCGCCGAAGAGGAGGTGGGAGTGGGAGTCGACGAAGCCGGGCAGGACGGCCCGGCCGCCGGCGTCGACCCGGTTGTCGGTGGCGGGTGCTTTGCTTGATTCACCGGTCCACGCGACGCGGTCGCCTTCGATGACGACGGCCGCGTCCCGGACCAGTCCGAGGGGGGAGCCGTCGCCGAGGGAGGGGTCGTTGGTGACGAGTGCGGCGATGTTGGTGATGACGGTGCTGCTGCTCATGGGGTCCGTGGTGTCCTCGTGGGGGCGGGAGTGGGGGCCGGCGGTGGTCGTCGCTAGGCGCGCAGGGCTGCCACGGCCCGCGCGAGGGCCCGCGGCACATCGGGTACGAGGGTGTGGGCCCCGTCGCGTACGACGTGCCGTCCACCCACGACCGTGTGCCGCACGTCCGCCGCGGTCGCCGCGAATACGGCCGTCTCGGCGCCCAGCCTGGGCAGCGGCCCGGCCGTCCTGACCGAGTCGAGGGCGACGGTCGCGAGGTCGGCGCGGGCGCCGGGCTCGATGGTGCCGGCGTCGTCCCAGCCGAGGGCGGCGTGCCCGTCGGCGCTCGCGGCGCGCAGCAGGGCGGCGGCGGTCCAGTGGCCTCGGGTGCGGGTGCGCAGGCGCTCGTTCAGCTCCATGGCGCGCGCCTCCTCCAGCAGGTCGACGACGGCGTGGCTGTCGGAGCCCAGGGAGAGCGGGGAGCCCGCCTGCTGGAGGGCGGCCGCGGGGCCGATGCCGTCGGCGAGGTCCCGTTCGGTGGTCGGGCACATGCAGGTGCCGGTGCGGCTGCCGCCGAGCAGGGCGATGTCCTCGTCGGTGAGGTGGGTGTTGTGGACGCCGGTGGTGCGGGGTCCGAGCACACCGTGGTCGGCGAGGAGCCGGGTCGGGGTGCACCCGTGGGCCGCGTGGCAGGCGTCGTTCTCGGCGGTCTGCTCGGACAGGTGCACATGCAGCGGCGCCCCCCGTTCCTCGGCCCACCGCGCCACGGTCGCCAACTGGTCGGCGGGCACGGCCCGCACCGAGTGGACCGCGGCTCCGATCCGCGCGTGATCCCGTTCCTCGAGAAGGGAACAGCGCTGGGCCCAGGCGTCCGCGGTCCCGTCGGAGAAGCGGAGCTGGTGGGTGTCGGGCGGCTGTCCGAAGCCGGAGGACAGATAGCAGGTGTCGAGGAGGGTGATGCGGACACCGGCGTCGGCGGCGGCCTGGATCAGGGCCTCGCCCATCGCGTTGGGGTCGGCGTAGGCGGCGCCGCCGGGGGCGTGGTGGACGTAGTGGAACTCGCCGACGGTGGTGATGCCGGCCAGGGCCATCTCGGCGTACACCGCGCGGGCGAGGTCGAAGTAGGTCTCGGGGGTCAGCCGGTCGGCGACGGAGTACATGACCTCGCGCCAGGTCCAGAAGGTGCCCGAGCCGACCTGGACGGTGCCGCGCAGGGCGCGGTGGAAGGCGTGCGAGTGGGCGTTCGCCAGTCCCGGCAGGGTCAGGCCGCGCAGGATCTCCGCGCCCGGGGGCGGGGCGGGGACGTCGGTGCGGACGGCGGCGATGCGGCCGTCGTCGCCCACGTCCACGGCGACGCCCGGCTCGACGTGGGTGCCGAGCCAGGCGTGCTCCAGCCAGTAGGTCCGGGTCCGCTCGGTGGTCGTCACGTGCAGGCCAGCCCTTCCAGTACGTCGGCGAGTGCGCTCACCCCGGCCACGCAGTCGTCCTCGGCGGCGTACTCGGCCGGGGAGTGCGAGACGCCGGTGTGGTTGCGCACGAACAGCATGGCGGTCGGGACGCGTCCGGAGAGGATTCCGGCGTCGTGTCCGGCGCCCGTGCCGAGGACGGGGACCCTCAGTTCCGTGTCGGTGCCCAGGATGCGGGCGAGTTCGTCGCGCAGGGCGTGGTCGAACTCGACGACGGGGGTGAAGGACTCGCGCTCGACGCCGAGGTCGACGCCGTGGGCGGCGGCGTACTCGCGGGCGGCCTTCTCGATGCCGGTGACCACGGTGTCCAGGGTCGCCTGGTCGGCGGCGCGGGAGTCGAGCCAGCCGCGCACCAGGGAGGGGATGGCGTTGACGCCGTTGGGTTCGACGCCGATCTTGCCGAAGGTGGCGACGGCGCCCGCGAGTTCGGCCTCCCGGCGGGCGGCGAGGACGGTCTCGGCGTAGGACAGCATGGGGTCGCGGCGGTCGGCGAGGCGGGTGGTGCCGGCGTGGTTGGCCTCGCCCCGGAAGTCGAAGCGCCAGCGTCCGTGCGGCCAGATGGCGGAGGCGATGCCGATCCGGTCGCCGGACAGGTCGAGGGCACGGCCCTGTTCGACGTGGAGTTCGACGAAGGCGCCGATGCGGCCCAGCCGTTCGGGGTCGGGGCCGATGGCGTCCGGGTCGTACCCGGCGGCCTCCATGGCCTGCGGCAGCGTGATGCCGTCGCCGTCGGTGAGGCGGTGGGCCTGTTCGACGGTGAGCGCGCCGGCGGTGAGCCGGGAGCCGACGCAGGCGAGGCCGAAGCGGGCGCCCTCCTCGTCGCCGAAGTTGACGATGCCCAGTGGCCTGGTGAGCCGCGCTCCCCTGCCGCGCAGCTCGTCCAGGGCCGCGAAGGCCGACACCACACCGAGGGGGCCGTCGAAGGCACCGCCGTCGGGCACGGAGTCCAGGTGGGAGCCGGTGACGACCGCGTCCCCTTCGGCCGGGTCGCCGAGCCAGGCCCACTGGTTGCCGTTGCGGTCCACCTCGTAGGCCAGCCCGCGCGCCTCGGCCTGCTGCCGGAACCAGGCCCGGCAGTCGGCGTCGGCCCCGGTCCAGGCGTAGCGCCGGTAGCCGCCGGAGGCGGAGCTGCGGCCGACCGGCAGCAGCTCCGCCCACATGCTGTGGAAACTCACGCGTCGCCACCCTCGTGCGCCGCGTCGCCCTCGCGCATCGGCACCCGCACGCCCCGCTCCCCGGCGACCGACTCGGCGATGTCGTACCCGGCGTCGACGTGCCGGATGACGCCCATGCCGGGGTCGTTGGTGAGGACCCGGCGGATCTTCTCGCCCGCGAGCGCGGTGCCGTCGGCGACGGTGACCTGCCCGGCGTGGATCGAGCGGCCCATGCCGACGCCGCCGCCGTGGTGCAGGGAGACCCAGGAGGCGCCGGAGGCGACGTTGACCATGGCGTTGAGCAGCGGCCAGTCGGCGATGGCGTCCGAGCCGTCGAGCATCGCCTCGGTCTCGCGGTACGGGGAGGCGACGGAGCCGCAGTCGAGGTGGTCGCGGCCGATGACGATCGGCGCGGCCAGCTCGCCGCTCGCGACCATGTCGTTGAACCGCTCACCGGCCTTGTCGCGCTCGCCGTAACCGAGCCAGCAGATGCGGGCGGGCAGGCCCTGGAAGTGGACGCGCTCACCGGCCATCTTGATCCAGCGGGCCAGGGACTCGTTCTCCGGGAAGAGGTCGAGGATCGCCTTGTCGGTCTTGGCGATGTCGGCGGGGTCGCCGGACAGGGCGGCCCAGCGGAAGGGGCCCTTGCCCTCGCAGAACAGGGGGCGGATGTACGCCGGTACGAAGCCGGGGAAGGCGAAGGCGCGGTCGTATCCGGCGAGCTGGGCCTCGCCGCGGATGGAGTTGCCGTAGTCGAAGACCTCGGCACCGGCGTCCTGGAAGCCGACCATGGCCTCGACGTGCCGGGCCATGGACTCGCGGGCCCGGGTGGTGAAGCCGGCCGGGTCCTTGGCGGCGGCGTCGGCCATGTCCTCGAAGGCGATTCCGGTGGGCAGGTAGGCCAGCGGGTCGTGGGCCGAGGTCTGGTCGGTGACGATGTCGATCGGGGCGCCCATGGCGAGCAGCTGCGGGACCAGCTCGGCGGCGTTGCCGAGGACGCCGATGGACAGCGGCTGGCGCCGGTCCCGGGCCTCGGTGGCGAGCCGGAGGGCGTGGTCGAGGTTGTCGGCCCTGACGTCGAGGTAGCGGTGCTCGATGCGGCGGTCGATGGCGCGCGGGTCGCAGTCGACGCAGATCGCGACACCGTCGTTCATCGTGACGGCGAGCGGCTGGGCACCGCCCATCCCGCCGAGGCCGGCGGTGAGGGTGATGGTCCCGGCGAGGGTGCCCCCGAACTTCTTCGCGGCGACGGCGGCGAAGGTCTCGTAGGTGCCCTGGAGGATGCCCTGGGTGCCGATGTAGATCCAGGAACCGGCCGTCATCTGCCCGTACATGGTCAGGCCGAGGGCCTCCAGGCGGCGGAACTCCTCCCAGTTGGCCCAGTCGCCGACCAGGTTGGAGTTGGCGATGAGGACGCGCGGGGCCCACTCGTGGGTCTGCATGACGCCGACCGGGCGGCCGGACTGGACGAGCATCGTCTCGTCCTGCTTGAGGGTCTTGAGCGTCCGCACCATCGCGTCGAAGGAGCGCCAGTCGCGGGCCGCCTTCCCCGTGCCGCCGTAGACGACGAGCTTGTCCGGGTGTTCGGCGACCTCCGGGTCCAGGTTGTTCTGGAGCATCCGCAGGGCGGCCTCCTGCTGCCAGCCCAGGGCGCTCGGCGTGGTGCCGCGTGGCGCGCGGACAGGACCGGGGGGCGGCCCGTAGGGCCTCGGCTGAGGGTGGCGGCGGGAGAC
>MUMD01000018.1 GCA_002155895.1 Streptomyces rochei | reverse complement strand
CTGCCCGCTGTTCACCGTCGGGCGGTCGCGGTAGCCGCCCGACGGTGAACAGCGGGCAGTCCTGACGCCACTCGTGCCGGGCGGCCACCACACGCGCCCGTCGCGTCTCCGGGTACACCTGGTGCAGCTGGTCGACAAGTCGCTTCTCCTCGACCTCCCGGACGGCCGTCGCCGGCACGGCGTAGGCGTGGAGTTCGACGACGGACCCCCCGGAGCGCGCCGCCCAGCGGGCCGCCTCGCCCTCCCACCGGGACAGCACGCTGACGTTGTCCAGCGAGCCGTACCCGCTGGTGCCGAGGAAGCCGGGGCGGCCGGAGGCGACCGGACGGTCCAGCCACAGCCGGGACACCAGGAACGGCGGCGCGTTCCGCAGCCCGGCCACCCGGTCCCGCCAGGCGGCGTCGCCCAGCTCCGGCGAGCGGCCCACCAGTTCCCGCAGCCCGCCGGTGTCCAGGGCCAGTACCACGGCGGCGTACGACCGGACACCGGTGTCGTCGGCCACCAGGTGGCCGCCGGAGGGAGCGGGCCGCACCGACCGGACGGGTGTGCTCGTGCGGATCTCGGTCCCGAGCCGGGCCAGCCGGCCGGCGAGCGGGTCCCACAGGGCCTGCGGGAACGGCTCGCGCGGGACGTCGAACAGCAGCCCCTCGCTGGAGCCGAGGAAGTAGATGTGGAACATCAGCGCCATCTCGGCGGCCGACAGCTCCCGCGGGTCGGCGAAGAAGCTGCGGGAGAACACCTCGAAGGCCAGGTGCCGGGCGGTGGCGGGGAAGCCGAGGGTGTCGAGGAAGTCGTGGGCGCTGACGTCGTCCAGGCGCGCGTGGACGCCGCGCGTGCTGACGTCCAGCAGGGGCAGGGCCGCGGCAGGCCGCAGAGCCAGCAGGTCGCGCAGCCCGAAGCTGGGGCTCAGCGCGACGAAGCCGAGCGCGCTCAGCGGGGGAGTGCGGGGGATGCGGCGGAACCCGTCGGACAGTCCGCTGCTGTGCCGCAACGGGTAGTCCGGCAGGCCCGTCAGCATGCCCAGCGTCGGATCGCAGCGGCGCAGCAGGCCCCGCAGGTTGTAGTACTGGCGGAAGAAGGCGTGGAAGCCGCGGCTCATGGTGGCGGACGTGCCGTCGGGCAGGGTGACCGGCCACCCGGAGACCCGCCCGCCGAGCACGGGCTCGCGTTCGTGGAGCACCACCCGCACCCCGCGCTCCGCCAGCACGGTCGCCGCCGCCAGCCCCGCGATGCCGCCACCGATCACCGCCACGGCGGGCGGCTCACCGGCCACCCGCTCCCGCCCCGGCCGGGCCGGGAGCGCCCGCGCCCGCCGGTCCCGGCCCGGAGGCCGCGGTCCGCCCCGCCCGCTCATCGCGCACCGCCCGTCCCACCGGCGGTCCGGCGGCCGACGAAGGTGTGGGTGACGCCGGTCTGCCAACCGGGCAGCGGCAGCACCCGCACGTCCTCGAAACCGGCCCGGCGCAGCCGTGCCGCGAAGGTCGGCGCCGTGTCGAACGCCGCTACGCTGCGCCACAGGTGCCGGTACAGAGCCCGGTCGCCCGTGGCCGAACCGAGCGGCAGGATGACGCCCCGGCACACCGCGTCCCACACCAGCCGGTCCGCGCGCCGCCCGCCGAGCGCGTACTCGTGCACCGCCAGCCTCCCCCCGGGCGCCAACAGGTCGCGCACCGCGCGCAGGACGGCGTCCGGACCGGTGAGGTTCCGGAAGAGATAGGCGGCGAGGACCGCGTCGAAGGGGCCGTGCACCCCGGCCCGGCCCAGCTCCTCGGCCGGGGCGTGCACGAAGCTCACCCGGTCCGGCCACCGCTTGGCCCGGGCCCGCTCCAGCATGCCCGCCGAGGCGTCCACGCCGACGATCTCGGCGGCGGGCAGGACCGCGGCCAGCGCCGCCGTCGACGCCCCCGTGCCGCAGCCGAGGTCCAGCACCCGGCGGCCGGCACCGCTGTCCGGGAGGCGGAGCCGGCGGGCGGAGCGGCGCAACTGGGCGTGGTAGCCCGGGTTGAGCGCGACCAGTCGGTCGTAGCGGTCGGCGCCGCGGTCGAAGGCGGCGGTGAGCGCGGCGTCGCGCAGCAAGGGCATCGGTCACTCCCCGGTGGTGTCTCTCGGTGGACTCTCCCGGCGGTCGGGCCGGGTTCGGCGCGGCAGCCGGGGCAGTTCGGCCGCCGTCCGCAGCATCGGCAGCACGGGCGTGCGCACCCCGACCGCGAGGTCCTCGTACCACCGGGACCGACCGTCGAGGAAGCGCAGCAGCCGTCCGGCGGGCACCCGCTCGAACAGCCGGAAGAAC
Source organism: Streptomyces rochei (assembly GCA_002155895.1). Taxonomy (GTDB): domain Bacteria; phylum Actinomycetota; class Actinomycetes; order Streptomycetales; family Streptomycetaceae; genus Streptomyces; species Streptomyces rochei. The sequence continues at coordinate 25,301 of MUMD01000018.1, read as the reverse complement.
AGGTCAGGGCCGTCCACCCGGCCGGTGTCCAGCGCCCGCAGCAGCACCGCGTCCATCAGCCGCGCCCGCGTCGGGTGCGCACGCGGCGGCACCGGCCGGCGGCCCGCCCGTACGGCCCGCGCGATCGCGTCGGACTGCCGCTGCACGGCGGCGAACGTGTAGCCGGTCGACGCCCGGGTCGCCCCGCCCGCGCCCCCGACCCGGAAGACGGAGGCCAGACCCGGGACCCGCCGGTCGAACACCGCGTCGGTCATCGGGATCACCCCCTGCTCCGTCGACAGGACCTGGACGGCACCGGTGCGCAGGACGCGCCGCGTGTAGTCCTCCAGCTCCCGCTCGTACGCCTCGGAGGGCAGCGGCGCCGCCCCGAACCCGGTGTACTCGACCAGTGCGGTGTGCCGGCCGGTCGGCAGGACGTACCCGAAGGACAGGCCGTGCTCCGGCTGCCGGGTGCGGAAGTCCATGAGGTCGGCCACCGCCGGGTCGAAGACCGGCCGTTCGGTCCGGACGAACCAGCCGCGGAAGTGCTGGAGGAGCAGGGAGCGGGCGGGCGGCAGACGCCGGAGCGGGCGGGAGTCGAAGACCCAGCGGGCGCGCAGTTCCACCCGCCGGCCGGCCGCGTCCTCGGCCGTCACCCGGGCCGTCCCGTCCGGCAGCGCGGTCACCGTGCCGACGGTGGCCTCCAGACGCCGCAGTCCCGGCCGGTCCTTCAGGTCCCGGTCCACCAGCGCCTCGAAGTCGTCCGAACGGATCATCTTGTAGCGGGCCGGCGCGATGTGCCGCAGGACCTCCGCCCCGTCCCGGCCGCGTACCCGCAGCCACTCCCAGGAGGCCGTCGCCGCGGCGTCGTAGCGCCCGGGGCCCGTTTCCCAGAAGCACCAGGTCCGCTGCGGCGGGCGCAGCGGCCCGGGCGGCGGATCGATCAGGACCACGGACGGGTGCGCGCCGTGCGTCGCGAGCCGGTGCGTCAGGGACAGCCCCGCGGCACCCGCGCCCACGACGACGATGTCCGCGTCCACCACCGACCGCCTCCTTCCCGTCCGTCGCCGGTCCGGTCCCCGGCACCCGGGGAGCGCCGCGCCCGCGCCCCGGCGTCGCGGCGGGCACACCCGCGACGCCGGCGCACCACGCGGATGCGGCGGTCGCCGCCCGGCTCCGGCGGAGTATTCCGTCCCCGTGCCGTCCGCGGATGCGCGGCGCGCTGAACCGCCCGGCGCGGGTACCCGCCGCGGCGCCGGGCACCCGCCGGACGGGTGACTGCCGGGCGCGACAGGGCCCCGGACGGCATCGCGCCGGAGCCGACGGGGGAAGGCATGACGCCGAGTCACCCGCCCCCGGGGCCCGGCCGGGAACGCACCGTGCATCCGCGGCGCGCCGTCCGGCCGAAACACCCCCAGCGCCACGCACCCGGCGCGGCCCACCGCCGCGGCCGACGACGAGAGGACCCGGATGCGCCCCAGCACCCCCGACGACCGCCCGGACCGGTCGCGCGACCGGCTGCCCACGGGCGGGGGCCCGCGATGACGCGGACGGTGACCGGCCGCACCGACCACGTCGTGGTCGTCGGCGCGGGGCTGGCCGGCCTCTCCGCCGCCCTGCACCTGCTCGGCTCCGGACGGCGGGTGACCGTCCTCGAACGCGACCCGCTGCCCGGGGGCCGCGCCGGACGGCGCGAACTCGGCGGCTACCGCCTCGACACCGGCCCCACCGTGCTCACCATGCCCCACCTGGCCGACGAGGCGTTCGCGGCCGTCGGCGCCCGGCTGGCCGACCACGTCGAACTGCTGCCCCTGCACCCCGCCTACCGGGCCTGCTTCGCCGACGGCGGCACCCTCGACGTGCACACCGACGCCGCCGCCATGGAGGCGGAGGTCGAACGCTTCGCCGGGGCCCGGGAGGCGGCCGGGTACCGGCGGCTGCGCACCTGGCTGACCCGGCTGCACGCCGTGCAGATGCGGCGGTTCATCGACGCCAACTTCGACTCGCCGCTCGGTCTGCTCACCCCCGACCTGGCCCGGCTCGCGGCCCTCGGCGGGTTCGGGCGGCTGGACGCGCGCATCGGGCGGTTCCTGACGGACGAACGGCTGAAGCGGGTCTTCTCCTTCCAGGCCCTGTACGCCGGTGTCGCACCGGCCCGCGCCCTGGCCGCCTACGCCGTGATCGCCTACATGGACACCGTGGCCGGCGTGTACTTCCCGCGCGGCGGCATGCACGCGCTGCCCCGCGCCATGGCCGCGGCGGCGGCCGGAGCCGGGGCCGACCTGCGCCTCGGACGGGACGTCACCCGGCTGGACCGGTCCGGCACCCGGATCACGGCCGTGATCACCGCCGACGAGCGCATCCCGTGCGACGCCGTCGTCCTCACCCCCGACCTGCCCGTCGTCCACCGGCTGCTGGGCCGCCGCCCGCGCCGGCCGGTCGCCCTGCGGCACGCCCCCTCCGCCGTCGTCCTGCACGCCGGCACCAGGCGCACCTGGCCGCACCTCGCTCACCACACGCTCTCCTTCGGCGCCGCCTGGCGCCGCACCTTCGACGAACTGACCAGGACCGGCACCCTGATGAGCGACCCGTCCCTGCTGATCACCCGGCCCACCGCGAGCGACCCGGCCCTGGCCCCCGAGGGCCGCCACCTCCACTACGTCCTGGCGCCCTGCCCCAACACCCGCACCGGCCCCGACGCCCGTGCCTGGACCGACCTCGCGCCCCGCTACCGCGACCGGCTGCTGACCACCCTCGAAGCCCGGGGAATGGCCGGCCTCGCCGCCGCCATCGAGGAGGAGTGCCTGGTGACACCCGCCGACTGGACCGCCCAGGGCCACGCCGCCGGCACGCCCTTCTCCGTCGCCCACACCTTCGCCCAGACGGGACCCTTCCGGCCCCGCAACCTGGTGCGCGGCACGGACAACGCGGTCCTCGCGGGTTGCGGCACCACCCCGGGGGTCGGCGTGCCCACCGTGCTCCTCTCCGGAAAACTGGCCGCCGCCCGCATCACCGGGACACCCGGGCCCCGCACGGCGGCGGGAGGCGGGCGCCGATGACCCGCCGCGAACTGGACGCGGCGGGCATCACCGACCCCGCCCTGCGCACCGCCTACGCCCGCTGCCGGCTCCTCAACGCCCGCCACGGCCGCACCTACTTCCTCGCCACCCGGCTGCTGCCCGCCGACCGCCGACCCGCCGTGCACGCCCTGTACGGGTTCGCGCGGTGGGCGGACGACATCGTCGACGACACGGGAGCCGAGGCGACCACCGCCGAACGGGCCGCCGCACTCGACCGGCTCGAGGAGGAACTGCGGCGGGCGCTGACCGGCCCGGTCCCGTCCACCGCCCACCCCGTGGCCGCGGCCCTGGCCGACACCGCCGCCCGGTACGCCATCGACCCCGCGCACTTCACCGACTTCATGGCCTCCATGCGCAGCGACCTCACGGTCACCGACTACGCCACCTACGCCGACCTGCGCGCCTACATGCACGGCTCGGCCGCCGTCATCGGCCTGCAGATGCTGCCCGTCCTCGGCACCGTCACCGCCCGCGCCCTGGCCGCCCCGCACGCCGCCGCACTGGGGGTCGCCTTCCAGCTGACCAACTTCCTGCGCGACGTCGGCGAGGACCTGGACCGCGGCCGGATCTACCTCCCGGCGGATCTGCTGGCCGCGCACGGCGTCCACCGGGACCTGCTGCTGTGGAGCAGGCGGACCGGCCGCCCCGACGCCCGCATCACCGCGGCGCTGCGTGCCGCCGAGGACCTCACCCGCGGCGTCTACCGCGAGGCCGCGCCGGGACTGGAGATGCTGGACCCGGTGGCCCGGCCCTGCATCCGCACCGCGTACGTGCTCTACCGGAACATCCTCGACGCGATCGCCCGGAGCGGGTACGCGGTGCTGCACCGGCGCGCGGTGGTGTCCCGCCGCCGGCGCGCGGCCGTCGCCGCCGACGGACTCGCCCGGGTGGCCGCCGCCCGGCTGGGGACCGCCGCGCACCGGACACCGCGGGGGCCGTCCCGGCCCGACGCCCGTTCCGCGAAGGAGGCCGGATGAGGCCGAACCCGCCCAGCCCGCGCAGGGGCCGATACCCCCTGCGGCTGCGCCGCCGCCCCGTGCCCTGGCAGCACCAGCGCCCCACCTGGCGCGAGGCCCGCCCCGCGATCGTCGCCGACGCCCTCGCACGCGCCCTGGCCCGCCCCTCCGGCAACTGGTACGTCCTCGGCGCGAGCACCGCCGTACGGGCCGACCGTCCGCTGTCCGGCACGGTCGCCGGCATCGAGGTCGTCGTCTGGCGGGACGCCGGCGGCCGGCTGGTGGGCGGACCCGGCGTCTGCCCCCACCTCGGCGCCCCGCTGGCCGACAGCCCGGTGCGGTGCGGCACCCTCGTCTGCCACTGGCACGGTCTCGCCCTGGACGGCTCCCCGTTCGCCGGCTGGGAGCCGCTGCCGGTCCACGACGACGGCGTCCTGGTCTGGGTACGGCTGGACACCGCGGGGGAGGAGGAGCCGACACCCGCTCCCGTCGTCCCCGCCAGGCCGGACCGGGCGGAGTCCCTGACGTCCGTGTGGCGCGGGGTCGGCGTCTGCGACCCCGAGGACGTGATCGCCAACCGGCTCGACCCCTGGCACGGCGCCTGGTTCCACCCGTACTCCTTCGTGGACCTCACCGTCGTCGGCGCGCCCGCCGGCGAGGACGACCGGTTCGTGGTGGACGTCTCCTTCCGGCTGACCGGACGGCTCGTCGTGCCCGTGCGCGCCGAGTTCACCGCGCCCGAGCCCCGCACCGTCGTCATGCGCATCACCGACGGCGAGGGCACCGGGTCGGTCGTGGAGAGCCACGCCACGCCCCTGGGCGCGGACGAGCAGGGCAGGCCGCGCACCGCGGTCACCGAGGGGGTGCTGGCCACCTCGGACCGGCCGGGATTCCCCGTCGCCCGCCGCCTCGCACCCGCCCTGCGCCCGCTGATGCGCGCCGCGGCGGGCCGCCTGTGGCGCGACGACCTCGCCTACGCCGAACGCCGCAGGCACCTGCGCGAGCGCGGCCAGTTCCCCGGCTGAACGGAGCAGGAGCGGCATGCAGACCTTCCTCCCCCACCCCGGCTTCCGGGAGTCCGCGCTCGCCCTGGACCGCCGCAGGCTCGGCAAGCAGCGGGTCGAGGTGCTCCAGGTGCTGCGCGGCCTGACCGTGCCGGGTTACGGCTGGCGCCGGCACCCGGCCGTGCGCATGTGGACGGGGTACGAGGAGGCCCTCGTCCGGTACGGACTGGAGATCTGCCGGGTGTGGCGGGAGCAGGGCCACCAGGACGGCGTCGCCGCCTCCCTCGTAGCCGGACTCGCCGCGTGCCGCCCGGGTGAACCGGTGCGGGACCAGGAGGAGCTGGCAGGGGCCGGCGAGTTGCCGCCCTGGCTCGGTGACGAGGCATTCCACCGCAGCCACCGGTCGGCGCTGGTGCGCAAGGACCCGGAGACGTACGCCGGGCTGTTTCCCGGCGTGCCCGACGACCTGCCCTATGTGTGGCCGGCCTCGGACCGGGAGGGCGGGGAGACGGTCGAGGGCGGTTGAGGGGGCGTCAGGTCTGCTGCCCGCCGGCGAGTTCCTTGAGGTCGACGGTCTCGCCGGCCGGCGGCTGCTCGGCCCGCACCGGCTCGTTGTAGTCGCTGAAGGTGACGCTGCCGGGGTTCTTGCCGCCCTCGGTGGTGCTCTTCAGGATGTACGGCTCGCCCTCCGTGGCGACGTACAGGGCGAGCGTCTCGCCGGCGGAGGTCTTCTTGGTCAGCTTCAGGGCCTCCTCGCCGTCGACCTCGGTCGTGCCGTCGCGCTTCATGCCCTGGCGTTCGGACTCGTCCTCGTCCATGGCCGCGATGAAGCCCTGCTTGTCGCAGACCCCGGCGGTCGCGGCGTCGCCCGCCGGCATCTTGACCCACTTGCCGTCGAGCTTCTGCGCCATGCCCTGCGCCGCGTCGGGCTGCTGGCGCAGCGCCTCGCGCCAGTACTGCTCGTCGCCGCGCAGGTAGAGCGTCGCGTCGGCGTGGCGCACATCCGCCCGGGCCTCGCCGGTGCCGATGGTGCCCTCGCAGTTCTTCTCCTGGTCGACCGAGACGTCGAGGGTGACGGTGCCGCCGTTCTCCGGGCGCACGTCGCCCTTCATGTGCAGGGAGTCGGCCTGCTTGGTCGCCTCGACCGCCTTCGCCGCGATGTCGTCGGCGCTCTGCCCCTCGAACGGCTCGCTGCCGCCACCGGAATCGCCGCAGCCGGCCAGTAAGGCGACGGAGACGCTCGCGGTCGCCACAGCGGTTGCCATCTTGATGGTGCGCACGGGGTGTTTCCTCCCATGTCGGTTCATGACCGTCTCATGACTGTCAAATCCCTTGCTGTCCCGATGTGTTGGCATCGGGAGCTTCCGACTACCCCGATTCCTGTGACATGCACGCGGTGGAGAATCCGTGATGACCGCGTGAGGGCCTGCCGGGCCGATTGGTCCCCGATGAGGACCGTCCGGTGGACTCCATGACGGGCCGCCGCGCTTTCTACGGTCATGGCCATGAACACCACCACCACGCGCGGGTCCCTGCTCGCCGCGCTCGCCTGTCTCCTCGTCGGAGGCTCCTTCACCGCCAACAGCCTGCTCGGCGACTACCCGTACGCGGGCGGCCAGTTCCTGCGCTACGCGCTGGCCTTCCTGCTGCTCGTCCCGTTCGCGGGCCCCGGCGCGTGGGCCCGGCTGCGCACGCTCGGGGCCGGCCGTTGGGCGCGGCTCGCGCTGCTCGCGGCCGTCGGCATGGTCGGCTTCAATCTCGCCGTGCTCGCCGCCGAACGCACCGCGGAACCGGCGGTCCCCGGCGTCTTCGTCGGCTGCGCCCCGGTCGTGGTCGCCGTGGTCGTCCCCCTCCTGGACGGGCGCCGGCCGCAGCGGATCGTGTTCTTCGGGGCGTTGTTCGTGGCCGTGGGCGCCTTCACCGTCCAGGGCTGGGGACGCACCGACGCGGCGGGCATCGCCTTCTCCGTGTGCGCGCTGGTCGGCGAGGTGGGTTTCGCCGTCCTCGCGGTGCCCGTACTGCGGCCGCTCGGCCCTCGTCTGCTGTCCACCGCGGTGTGCGGGATCGCGGCGGTGGAGTCGGCACTGGCCGGCGTCCTGATCGACGGTGCCGGGTGGCTGCGGCGGCCGGACGCGGTCGAGACCGGGGCCCTGCTGTGGCAGGCGGCGGTGGTCACCGTCGTCGGCTTCGTCTGCTGGTACATGGGCATGCAGCGGATCGGGGCCGAGCGCGCCACCCTCTTCTCCGGTCTGATCCCCGTGGCCGCCGCCTGCACCGCGCCGCTCGTCGGCACCGGTTCCTACGGCGCCGCGCAGGCCGTGGGCAGCGCGCTGGTGTGCGCCGGGGTCGCCGTGGGGTCGGGCGCGCTGCCGTGGCGCGCACGCCGGGGACGGGTACCGGGCGGCCGTCAGCGGGCCTCGGAACGCTCCTTGGAGAGGGTGTAGAGCTCCTGCGAGGTGGTGATCAGCTCCCGCTGTTCGCGCCGGGAGCCCACCATGGGCTGCGAGCCGCGGAGCGGCACCTGGGCGCTCTCCGGCAGGAACCGCACGGTCACCAGGCCGATGGCGCCGGCCACCATCAGGTAGTAGGCGGGCATCAGCGCGTCGCCGGTGGCGCTGACCAGGGCCTCGGTGAGCAGCGGCGTGGTGCCGCCGAACGCCGCGACGGCGAAGTTGAACCCGATGCCCATCGCCGCGTAGCGCACGGCCGTCGGGAAGAGCGCGGGCAGGGTGGCGGCGCTCGGCGCGGCGAAGCAGGCCAGCAGGGTGGCCAGGAGCAGCACCCCGATGACCGGCTTCCAGGTGCCGTCCGCCTTGAGCAGCAGGAAGGACGGCACGGCGAGGACGATCATCGCCACGGCGCCGCAGGCGTAGAGGGGGCGGCGGCCGACGTGGTCGCTGAGCCGGCCGAGGAAGGTGATCAGCAGCACGATCCACACCATGCCGATCAGCACCAGCACATCGGCGAAGCCGCTGGAGCGGCCCAGCGTCTCGGTCTGGTACGTGGGCAGGTAGCCGGTGACCATGTAGTTGGTGACGTTGTACAGCAGCACCAGGCCCATGCAGACGAGCAGCGGGCGCCAGTGGTCCTTGACGATGGTCCTGAACTCGCTGCCCGCGGACTCCTGCGCGAGGCTCTTCTCGTGCTCGTCGAGCTGCTGCTGGAAGGCCGGGGACTCCTCCAGCTTGAGCCGCATGTACAGCCCGATCAGGCCCAGCGGGCCGGCGATCAGGAAGGGCACGCGCCAGCCCCAGTCGAGCATCTGGCCGTCGGTCAGCGCCAGGTTCAGCACCGTCACCAGCGCCGAGCCGAGCGCGTAGCCGACGAAGGTGCCGAAGTCGAGCCAACTGGAGAGGAAGCCGCGCCGCCGATCGGGTGAGTACTCGGCGACGAAGGTGGTGGCGCCGCCGTACTCACCGCCCGTGGAGAAGCCCTGGAGCATGCGGGCGAGCAGCAGCAGGACCGGGGCGGCGATGCCGATGGAAGCGTAGCTGGGGATCAGGCCGATGGAGAAGGTGCCGATCGCCATCAGGATCATCGTGGTGGCGAGCACCTTCTGTCGGCCGACGCGGTCGCCGAGCGGACCGAAGACGAGTCCGCCCAGGGGCCGTACGACGAAGGCGGCGGCGAACGTCGCGAAGGACGAGATGACCTGGGCGGTCGGGGAGGCGTCCGGGAAGAAGACCTTGCCGAGGGTGGCGGCCAGGTAGCTGTAGACGCCGAAGTCGAACCACTCCATGCAGTTGCCGAGCGCCGACGCCCCGACCGCCCGTTTGAGCAGCGGTTCCTCGACGACCTGGACGTCCTCCTCGCGGAACGCCCGCCTGCCGCGGCGCAGGCGCCGGGTCAGCTCCTCGCGCACCTGCCGCGGCATGTTCGCGACCGTGCTCGGCATCTTCGCCCGGCCCGCAGGACCGGACCCGCCGTCGGGCCTCGCGTTCGTCACGCTGCCGCCTTTCTGTTGCTCCGCCACGTTCCGCCTGAGCGAATTCTGCGCCGCGGTGATCGTCCGGCGCATGCGGAGCGGCTGCCCGCGGGCGCGGCGGGTCACACCGTCGGCGCAGGAGCCGTGGGCCCCCGCTTCCGGGCGCGCCGCGGCCCGGCCGGTGCCCGTTCCCGTCCCGGACGGTGCAGGCCATGGCGGGCCGGGGGCGCGGAGGGTAGCGGTGGACGCCCGCACGAGGGTGTCCGGCGCGGGCCGGCCGCCCGTACGGGCACGGCGACGGACGCCCGGTCCTGGGCCCCGCCCGGCACCGGAATGGGCTCCCGGGCCCTGCCGGTGGGCCCCGGTCGCCGCCTACCGTCACGGCACCGGACGGGGAGACGACGAGCGGGAGGGCACGGCGTGCGGGTCGGCGGGGCGGGACGGGAGCGCGCGGGCGGCCGCGCCGGACGGGACGGCGGCCAGGGGGCCGTGGAGTACCTGGGCATGGTCGCGGTGGCCGGCGCCGTCGTCCTGGCCATCGCGGGCACCGCCCTCGGCACGGAGATCGACGACCGGATCATGTGCCAGGTGCAGCGGGTCGTCGGCACGGACGGGTGCGGCGGGCACGACACCGAGGGCGCCCCCGGCCCCGACGACCCGCTGCCGCCCGGCGGTGACCCCTTCCAGCCCGCCAAGTGCCTGCTCTCGTCGGAGGAGACCAAGGACACCGTCGTGGTGCAGATCCTGTTCATCAAGATCTCCAGCACCGAGCAGGTCAAGGTGATGCAGTGGTCCGACGGGTCCGTGATGCTGGAGCGGGTCACCAGCACGGGCGGCGGCGTGACCGCGAGCATCGGCGCGGACATCCCGGGCCTGAAGAACTGGGGCGGCGGTGCCTCGCTGGGCGGAAGCTACGTCAGGAGCAGCGGCAGCGGCGGCCGGTGGCTGTTCGACGCGCACGACTCCGACGATCCGCAGGCGGACCTGGAGGCGAACCTCGCCGACGCCAAGCAGTTCGCCGAGTACCTGAAGGCGGCGCACAAGTGCCGCAGCCGTCCGCCGGGAGCCCGTTCCGCGGAACTCGGCATGATCTGCAGCCACGCCGCGGACGAGAAGAAGCCGGACGTCGACCCGGAGAAGGCCCCGGACGTCGACATCACGAAGACCACCACGGAGATCTCCGGCGAGGTGAGCTTCGGCGGCAAGTACGCCAAGGACGACAAGGCGGTGAAGTCCCTGAAGGACGACATCGCCGCCGAGATCCGCAGGAACAACCCGAAGGCGTCCCCGAAGGAACTGGCGGAGAAGATCGAGAAGGCGCAGGAGACGGTGATCGGCTCGGCGTCCGACACCAAGGACATGGGCAACGGCTCCCTCCAGGGACTGTCCGGCACCATGAGCAAGGACGTCGTGGTGATGCGGGCGAAGACGGGCCCGGACGCCGGCAAGATCACCTTCGTCTACACCTTCGAGATGAGCGGCAGGTCCGGGGCCGGCGACCAGACCGGCGCCACGCGCATGCAGCAGATCGCCGTCACCTACGACGCCGAGGCGTACGACCGGGAGACCGAGGAGGGGCTGCCGCACCGTCCCGAGAAGCTGAAGATCACCACGAGCGAGGAGAGCGGCGGCGGCCCGGGCGTCAGCGTCGGTGCCGGAGTCAACACCGGGCCCGTCACCATCGACGTCGGCGGCGGTGGCGGCAGCACCGAGACCCGCCTGCACACCGAGATCGCGGAGATCACCCTCACCGACGACAGCGACCGCGAGACGGTGGAGGACTGGATCCGCGGGCGCGGCGACAACCCGGCCGGCCAGGGCGTCCCCTCACCGTCCTCCCTCGTCGGCCCGCTGCCCTCGGACGCCGGCCCCATCGACCGTCTGCTGCACGGCAAGGCCCAGATCAGCAGCCTGGACTACGACGTGAACACCGGCTGGTGGAACGCCTCGCTCGGCATCGGTTTCGGCGTCTCGGCCGGTTCCCTCAACGCGGGCTTCAAGCTGTTCGGCATCGACGTCACCCATGAGGAGCGCACCCAGACCATCACCGGCAACCCGGCCTACGCGGGCGCGCCCGGCGGTGACGGCAGCCGTCCCTGGAAGCCGTTCACCAACTGCAGCGAGACCGAGCCGATCACCACCTGAGCCGGGGCACGGCGGAACGCTCCCGCCGCACCCCGGCCGCGCCGGTTCAGGGCTGCACGGGCATGCTCCAGCAGGTGGAGCGGGCCGGTTCGCCGGAGAGCCGGTCGGTGAGCCAGGAGATGGCCTTGCCCTGGTCGGCCAGGAGCGGGGCGAAGTGGTTGAGCAGGCCGCTGCCCACGCCCGGCAGCACCACCGGGTCGTAGGTGACCTTCGCGCCCTTGCGGCACCAGTCGACGGCGAGCTGCCGGGACTGGTCGTGGGGCACCAGGTCGTCGGCGGTACCGGTGGCCACGCGGACCGGGCTGGCGGGCTTCAGCCCGCCGATGCGCTGCTCGGCGAGGAACGCCTGCAGGGTCGGTTCGGCCCGGATGACGTCGCTGATCGACTGCCCGCCCGTCGTCCAGGCGGTGCTGCTGTCGCCGCCGTACGCGAAGAGCGCGTCGCCGACGCACATCGTCGACAGGTCCTCGAGCGCTGCCTCGCCGGCCCGGTTGATGTACCGGTCGGCGATCGGCCGCAGGTCGGGCTCGCTCTGCAGGAAGCCGTTGAGCGACCAGCCGAGCGCGCCCGCCAGGTCACCGCCGTCTATCGCCTCGGTGACCTCGACCAGGTCGGCGGGCGGTGCGCCGGCGTACGTGCCCGCCAGGGTCACGTCCGGGGCGTAGGTCGGCTGGAGTTCGGCCGCGGCGGCCGTCGCCCCGCCGCCCTGGCTGTACCCGAAGAGCCCGACCCTGGAGTCGGAGGTGACCGACGCCGAGTCGAGGGAGCGCGCGGCGCGTACGGCGTCCAGGACGGCGTGGGCCCCGTCGACGCGGTTGACGTAGGTGTGCAGCCGGTCGGTGGTGCCGAGGCCGACGTAGTCGGTGACGACGACGGCGACGCCGCGCAGCAGCAGCCGGTAGATCGACAGGTCCTCGTACCCCACCGAGACCGTCTCGCCGTTGAACCGCAGCGGGTGCTCCAGGGCCATCGAGGCGGCGCACTGGTCGCCCTGGCCCATGGTGCCGGGCGCGACGGCGACCAGGGGCCGCGGCCCGGCGCCGCGCCACTCGGCGGACGGCTCGATGTAGGCGCCGGTCACGGCGACCGGTTCGCCGCCCGCGTCGGTGGACTTGTACATCAGGCGGGTCGCCTCTCCCGGGAGGGGACCGCCGAGGGTGGGCAGGCTCAGCGCCAGGGGCAGCGGCTCGCTGCGGACCAGCGCGCCGTCGGCCTCGGGCAGGGTGGCCGGCGGGGTGTAGAAGGCGGGGATCTCGATGCCGCGGGAGACCTCCGTGGCGGTGGCCGGTGCGTCGGCCGCCACGGCGGGGACGGCCTGGGCGCCGAGGCAGAGCGCGACGGCGACCGCCGCGGCGAGGGTGCGTGGACGTGGGGGCATGGCGAACCTCCTGGGGAAGGGCCGGAACCGGTCGTCCGCGGTCCCGTGGGGTCAGGGCCGTGGCCGCGCTGCTCCTGGGGGGTCACGGGACGGTAACCGGACAGGGGTTACCGGGGGTAGCGCCATGCTCATTACGGTTCAGTAACTTGACGTACTGTCTAACAGCGGTCGCGGCGAGGAGACGGCGCCGCCGTCAGGGCGTGGGCCAGGCGCCCCGCTCGACGAGCCCCAGCACCAACTTCGCGATGTTCCAGGCGTCGTCCACGCCCCGGTGGTGCCGCCCCTCCAGCGGCAGCCCGGCGAGGTCGAGGGCCTGCGCCATGCCGGGCCGCTTGCGCAGTCCGTGGGCGCCGGCGAAGACCGCTTTGGCGTTGGTGTGGGCGCGTTCGGCCGGCCGGCCGAACGGGTAGGGCACCCCGTCCGCCGCGCACTGGCGGACGAACTGGTGCCGGTCGTAGTCGCCCCAGCTCGCCCAGGGCCGGACGGCCGCGCCGTGCAGGCGCACCAGGGTGTCGCAGGCGTCGGCGAAACTCATGCCCGCGTCGGCCTCGGCCTGCGTGATCCCGGTCAGTTCCGTGCAGAACGCGCTGACCCGGGAGCGGGCGGGCCGCACCATGACGCGGTGCCGCTCCACCCGCTCCCGGGCCACGAGGTCGACCACGGCGAGCCCGATCTCGACGACCTCGCTCACCGCACCGGGCGGCGGCTGTCCCGCCCAGCAGGTGGCCTCGACGTCGATGACGTTCAGCAGGCGCCCGAGGCCCCCGCCCGTGCCGTACCGGTCCATCCCGGCACCGTACGGGGGCGCACGGGCACCGTCATCCGGATTTCCGCCCGCGCCCGCGCCGCTACCGGCGGCTGCGCACCAGCAGATACAGGAAGTACGGCGTGCCGATGACCGCCGTCATCAGCCCCGCGCCGAGCTGGGACGGCGCGATCACCGTGCGGCCGATCAGGTCGGCCGCGCACACCAGCAGCGCGCCCAGGAGGATCGCGACGGGGATCACCCGCACATGCCGTCGGCCCACGAGGGCGCGGGCCGCGTGCGGCGCCACCAGTCCGACGAACCCGATGGTGCCCGCGCAGGCCACGGCCGTCGAGCTGAGCACGACGCTCAGCACCAGGAACCCCAGACGTCCGGGGGCCAGCCGCAGTCCGAGCAGCCGCGGGGTGTCCTCGTCGAGCGAGATCAGGTCCAGCTCGGTGCGCCGGGCGAAGGCCACGCCGATGCCGACGGCCAGCGCCAGGGCGACCGGCACGACGTCCGGCATGGTCCGCCCGTACGTCGAACCCGACAGCCAGGTCAGGGCCTTGGTGGCGTTGAACGGGTCGGTGAGCACGATCAGCAGGCTGATCAGCGCCGCCGTCCCGGAGGCCACGCCGATGCCGACGAGGACCAGCCGGTTCTGCCGGAAGCCGCCCCGGGCGGCGAGTCCGAAGACGACGACCGCGGTGATCGCGGAGCCCGCGAAGGCCGCGCCCGCGATGCCCCACGTACCGGCGACCGGCGCGGTGGTCACCAGGATCACCGCGCCCAGCGCACCGCCGCCGGTGACGCCCAGGACACTCGGTTCCGCCAGCGGATTGCGGGTGACGGCCTGCACCAGGGTGCCGGCCAGGGCGAGCGCCGCGCCCGCTCCGAGCGCGGCGAGCACCCGGGGCACCCGCGTGTCCAGCACGAAGGTGACGGCCCGCCCGGCCCGCCCCTGCGCCCAGTTGACGACGTCGCCGAGCAGCAGCTTGCTGTCTCCGACCAGGACGGCGGCGATCACCAGGCCGACCAGAGCGGCGCCGAGCACGGTGAGGGTGACCAGGAAGACCGTACGGCTCGGGGTGCGCAGCCGGTCGGGCGCGCCGGCCGAGGCGGTGTCCCGCATCCGGATCGCCATCACGACCAGGAACACGGCACCGACCAGGCTGGTGACGACACCGGTGGGCACGGCCACCGAGAGGTCGTCCGCGACCAGCGACCGCAGCAGCACGTCCGAGCCGAGCACCAGGGCCGCGCCGGTCAGCGCGGCGGCGGGCAGCGCGGCACGGGAGCGCGCGTAACCGCGGAACCGGCGGGCCAGCGGCCGGACCAGGGCGGGGGCGCACAGGCCGACGAACCCGATCGGCCCGGCGAGCGTGACCGCCGCGGCGGACAGCAGGGCGGCCAGCACGACGACCGTGACCCGGGTGGCCCGGACCGGGACGCCCAGCCCGCGGGCCGCGTCGTCGCCGAGGGCGAGCGCGTCCACCCGTCGGGCCGTCAGCAGCAGACCGGCCAGCCCGATCAGGGCGACGGGCAGCATCTGCAGGACGCCGTCGAAGCCGTTCTGGCCGATGCTGCCCTGGTTCCACTGGTAGAGGCCCTCGGTCTGCTCGGGGAAGAGCAGCAGCAGGCCCTCCGTCATGGAGTTCAGGCCCAGCATCAGCGCCGTGCCCGCGAGCACGAGCCGGACCGTGCCGGTGCCGAGCCCGGACAGTCCGAGCACGACGGCCGCGGCGGCCAGGCCGCCGAGGAAGGCGACGCCGGAGGAGGCGATCATCGGCAGGGAGAGACCGGTGGCGCCGGCCAGCCCGAGCGCCAGGTAGGAGCCCGCGTTGACGGCCAGGGTGTCGGGCGAGGCCAGCACGTTGCGGCTGACCGCCTGGAGCACGGCGCCCGCCGTGCCGAGGACGGCGCCGACCAGCAGGCCGGCGGTCATCCGGGGGAGCCGGGAGGCGATGACGACGGAGGCATCGTCGGGGTCGGCCTGCCCGGTCAGGGCCCGCCACACCTCGGAGGGTCCGACGGCGGCGGTGCCCTGGGTGATGTCGACGACGGCGAGGACGGCGACCAGCAGGACGAGTCCGGCCGTCACCGCGGCCGCACCCGACCGGGGCGTGGGAGCCGTCGAGGGACGGGCAGCGGATTCGGTTGCGGTGACGGCCATGGCCTCGCTACTTCGTCAGCGCGCCGACGACGGAGTCGATGTACGCCTCCATCGAGCCGGGGCCACCGAACATCCAGATACCGTCGTCCAGCCGGTGCACGTCGCCGGCCTCGACGAACGGCAGGGACTTCCAGACGGAGTTCTTGGTGAGCGCGCCCGTGAACGGGGTGCTGTTCTTGTCCTCGTCGTTGGCGATGTAGGCGAACTGGACGTCCTTCGGCAGGGCGGTCAGGCCCTCGACGTCGGTGGCGCCCAGACCGTAGGCCTCGTCGCCCTTCACCTTCCAGGCGTTCTTCAGGCCGATCGCCTCGTTGACCTCACCGAGGAGCGAGGTGGCGGTGTAGGGGCGGATCGAGACCTGGTTGGAGGTCACGTAGCCGTCGGCGAAGGCGATGTCCTTGCCGGCCATCCCGGCGTCGGCCAGGGCCTTCTTGCCCTCGGCGACCTTCGCCTCGAACTGCTCGCGGACGGTCTCGGCCTTGTCCGTGGTGCCGGTGGCCTTGGCGATGAGGTCGACGTTGTCCAGCATCTGCCCGATCTGGTCGGTGCCGTCGGCGGACTTCACCTCCAGCACGGGGGCGACCTCGCGCATCTGCTTCACGGCGGCCGGCGGCAGGTCCGTGGTGGCCACGATGAGGTCGGGGGCGAGGGAGGCGACGGTGTCCATGCTCGGCTCGCCGCGGGTGCCGATGTCCTTGGGGTCGCCCGTCAGCGGGAACGCCTTGTTCCACGTCTTGTAGCCCTTGACGTCCGCGACACCCGCCGGCTGGACACCGAGGGCGAGCAGGCTCTCCACCACGTTCCACTCGGTGGCGACGACCTTGGTCGCGGGACCGTCGAGCTTCACCTCGACGCCCTTGCCGTCCTTGAGCGTGATGGCCTCGGAGGCCTTCTTCTCGGACTTGTCGGCGGCGGGTTCGGTGGTGCCGCAGGCGGCAAGGGTGAGCGCCGCGGCGGTGGTGGCGGCCGCGGTGAGCAGGAGGCGTCTCATGAGGTGGTGCCGAGCCTTTCGGTTCGTATGTGGTGGCGGCCGATCGGGCGGGTGCGCAGCCGGCCGGTGAGGGGGTCGGTGTCGACGTCGATGCGGATGCCGTAGACGGCGCTCAGCCGCTCCGGCGTCAGTACGTCCTCGGGCGGGCCGTCGGCGACGATCCGGCCCGATTCGAGGAGTGTGATCCGGTCGGCGACGGCCGCCGCCTGGTCGAGGTCGTGCAGCACGACGCCCACGGCGATGCCGTGGTCGTCCGCCAGGTCGCGGATCAGGTCCAGGAGTTCCACCTGGTAGCGCAGGTCGAGATAGGTGGTCGGTTCGTCCAGGAGCAGTACGCCGGTCTCCTGGGCGAGGCAGCTCGCCAGCCAGACCCGCTGCAACTGCCCGCCGGACAGGTGGTCGGCCCCGCGGTCGGCGAGTGCGTCGACCCCGGTGAGGGCGAGCGCCCGGTCCACGGCGGCCGGGCCGTCCGGATCGGGGCGCCCCCAGCGTCCCCGGTACGGATAGCGGCCGAACTCCACGACGTCCCGCACGGTCAGCCCGCCCGGCGTCGGGCGCCCCTGCGTCAGCAGCGCCACGTGGCGCGAGAACTCACGGGAGGTCAGGGCCATGCCGTCGATGCCGTCGTCGATCCTGAGCGTGGCACTGCGGGCCCGCTGCAGCCGGGCGACGGTCCGCAGCAACGTCGACTTGCCGCTGCCGTTGGGACCCACCAGGACGGTCACTTCACCGGGCCTGAGCCTGACGGCCGCGCCGTGCACGACATCGACGCCGTCGTAGGCCACGGTCACGTCCGTGGCCGACAGTTCGTGTCCGCGCAGGCGTGGGCTGCCGGCTGCGTCTTCACCAGATCTCACATGGCGAAGGTTAGCCTAACCTAAAAAGCGCTGGTAGAGGCGGGGGTCACACGGGCGGGGCCGATCCCGCCCGGCCCCCGTCCGGCCGTTTCGGGGAGCGCTTTCAACTCCCGTGCGACAGACGGGTTTTCGCCAGGAGCCCCCTTCAGAAGGCGTACCGGATGCGCAACCAGGGCGCGTGGGCGGCCACCAGCGCCCGGACCCGGGCCACCGCCTCGGCCTTGACGCCGACCCGGTAACGCACGTTCAGCGCGCCGTTCTCGGAGCGCTTGGCCTGCTGGAGGTCCGGCCGCCACAGCACCTCCTCCGCGCGCGGGTGCCAGCCGAGGTTGACCTCGTGCAGCTCCCGGTTGTGCGTCAGCATGATCACCTCGGCGGCGGCCTGCCGCTTGACCCGGTCCGGCAGCACGTCGTCGAGCTGCCGCAGCAGCTCCGCCCAGGCGCTCTCCCAGCCCGGCCGCACCACCACGGGGGAGAGGTTGAAGTGGACCTCGTACCCGGCGTCCAGGAAGTCGGCCGCCGCGGCGATGCGCTCGGCGACCGGCGAGGTGCGCACGTCCAGCAGCCGGGAGTCGTCCGGCGGCATCAGGGAGAAGCGGACGCGGGTCCGGCCGCGCGGGTCGAGGGCCAGCAGGTCGGGATTGACGAACTTCGTCGCGAAGGACGCCTTGGCCGTCGGCCACTGCCGGAAGGCGTGCACCAGGTCCGCCGTGTTGTCGCAGATCAGGGCGTCCACCGAGCAGTCGCCGTTCTCGCCGACGTCGTAGACCCAGGCTTCGGGGTCGCACTGGTTCGGCTCCGGCTTGGGGCCCTGCCGGGCGATGTGCCGGCCGAGGTGGGCGATGATCCGGTCGATGTTGGTGAAGACGGTGACCGGGTTGGCGTACCCCTTGCGCCGGGGCACGTAGCAGTAGGCGCAGGCCATCGCGCAGCCGTTGGAGGCGCCGGGGGCGATCCAGTCCGCGGAGCGGCCGTTGGGACGGGTGGTCAGCGTCTTCTTCTCGCCCAGGACCAGGGTCTCGCCCTTCACCCGTACCCAGCGCTCCACCCGGCCCTCGTTGCCGTGCAGGCCGGGGATGCGCCAGTGGGAGTCCACCTCGACGACGCGGGCCTCGGGGAAGCGCGCCAGGACCTGCCGACCGCGCGCGGACGCCGCTGCCGCCGGTTCGGCGTGGATCTCGCGGACCGGCAGCAGACGGCGGGCGGCGGGAGAGTCCCGGAAGAGCGGTCCGGCGGGCGCGGCGGACGGCGGGCCGGGCGCCAGGGCGTCGAGGCCGAAGAGGGTGCCGGAGCCGTCGTCCGGTGGCGTGGACGGGTCGTGCATGCGTGCTCCGGGTGCGAGGGTGCGGTGGGGCCCGGCGGTGGCCGCCCGGTCCCCGTCCCTCCACTGTACGAAGTGAACGCGGTCGCCGGCCGTGTCACGCCCCTCGTCGGGGGCATACGCGTGACACGGCACCGGCCCGGTGCCCCCGATCCGAAGGGATGTACACCGTGCTCGCCATCATCGCGGCGGTCCTGTTCCTCATCGCCTGGCTGATCAACGCGGCGGAGGTCTCGACCAACGACATCTTCACCTCGACCAACGTCATGCTCGTCGGCCTCGCCCTGCTGGCCCTGCACGTCGCCGGCATCGGCAGCGGCTGGGCGGCGCGCGGGCGCCGCCGCTGAGCCACCGCGCACGCCCCGCGCCGGGCAATTGCGCGCCCGCGCGTCAGGGGACGCGCGCCACACCCGCGTAGATGCCGCTCTCCTGCGGCGCGGGCGGCTCCTGGCCCTCGCCGTACCACTCGGTGGCCGTGACCAGGCCGGGCGGGAGCATCTCCAGACCGTCGAAGAAGCGCGCCACCTCGGCACGGGTGCGGAAGCCCAGCTCGATGCCGCCCTTCGCGTACTGGGCGATCACCTGCTCCGCCAGCTCCGGGAACAGGTCGATCGCGGCGTGCGAGAGGATCAGGTGGCTGCCCGGGGGCAGCGTCGCCACCAGTGCGCGGACGATGCCGTGGGCGTCCTCCTTGTCCGTGACGAAGTGCATCAGGGCGATCAGCGACAGCGCGATCGGCCGGTCGAAGTCCAGGACCTCTCGCGCGTGGCGCACGATCTCGTCCGGTTCGCGCACATCCGCCTGGATGTAGTCGGTGGCGCCCTCGGGACTGCTGACCAGCAGGGCCTGGGCGTGCCGGAGCACGATCGGGTCGTTGTCGGCGTAGACGACCTTGGCCGAGGGCACCGTCCGCTGGACGATCTGGTGCAGGTTGGGGGCGGTGGGGATGCCCGTGCCGATGTCCAGGAACTGGTGGATTCCCCGGGCGGCCAGATGCGCCACCGCGCGGTTCATGAACGCGCGGTTCTGCCGCGCGGCGTCCCGCGCCTCGGGCGGCAGGGTCTCGCCCACCGCCTCGTCGACGGGATAGTTGTCCTTGCCGCCCAGCAGCCAGTCGTAGACCCGCGCCGGGTGGGCCCGGCCGGTGTCGATCACCGGGTGCTGGGAGTGGTCCGTGGTCATGGCAGGCTCCGTGGTCCGAGAGATGACGCTCCGCCGCGATGCGCGATCATCGTACTGCTCCGCCACCGGTGTCATGTGCGGCGCGGGCGGCGGGAGTTGAGCCCGGCCGGTCGGTCGCCGCCCGGCGCGCGGTGCGCGGCGGCCGGTACGCCCACTCCCGGTCGGCGTCGGTGATCTCGCGGATCACCCGCGCCGGGGCCCCGGCGACCACCACCATGGGCGGCACATGCGCCGTCACGACGCTGCCCGCGCCGACCACCGAGCCCCGCCCGACGGTGACCCCCGGCATGATCTGGGCGCCCGCCCCGATCCACACGTCGTCCTCGATGCGCACCGGTGCCGAGAACTGGGTGCCGTCCCGGCGCAGGTCCGGATGGACGGGGTGCCCGGTGGTGCTCACGGTCACGTGCGGCGCGAACATCACCCGGTCCCCGACGAAGACCTCGACGTCGTCGACGAGGGTGAGGCCGAAGTTGGCGTACACGTCGTCGCCCAGACGCACGCGGCTGCCGTAGGCCACGTGCAGCGGCGGCTCGATCCACACGCCCGTGCCCACGGCGCCGAGCAGCTCCCTCAGAAGCGCGCCGCGGCCCTCCTCGTCGCGGGCGCCGGTCCGGTTGTAGGCGTCCGCCAGCTCCTTGCCCCGCGTCCGTTCCTCCGCCAGGCCCTCCAGGCCGGGCGCGCCGTCCGCGTAGAGCCGGTGCGCCGCCATCCTGCGGCGTACGTCCCGTTCGCGGGGGTCCATGGTCATGTCGTCCCTCTCGTGCGGTAGGCGTACGGGTCCCGTCCGCACGGCCGGCTGCCGCGCGGACGGGACCCTTCGCGGGCGGTCGGGGATCAGCCGGCGGACACGTCGGTCACCGTCCAGCGCTGGTTCGCGCCGGAGTTGGGCGGCCAGGTCGTGACGGCGGCGCCCTCGTGCGTCGCCTGGCCGCCGACCTCGAGCAGACGGCCGGTGGCGGCGTTGACCAGGGTCCAGGTGCCGTCACCGGTGGTCGACATGATCCACTCGGTGGCACGGTCGCGCCGGCCGGTGTCGGGTTCGGCGACCGGGACGTCGTCGCGTACGGCCAGCCGTGTGCCGCTCCCCGGGTCGGTGAAGACGTAGCGGTCGCGGACGCCGCCGTCCTGGCGCACCGCGCTCAGCCGCCACCGCCGGGCGCTCGCGCCGGTCCCGTCACCGAGGACCAGGCCCCTGCCGTCCGCCGCGACGGTGACGGCCTTGCCGCTCTGCGCGCCGGTCAGCGTGTAGGTGTGGCCCTTGCGCAGCAGCGGGGCGTCCTTCGCGACGCCGGAGACGCCCTTGATCGCGAACGAGGTCACGGACTGCGCCGGCACGGTGAAGGTGGCCGCGCGGTCGCTCACCCGGATCGGGGACCGCTTCTCCAGCTTGCCGTCCGCGCTGGTCACCACGGGCGTGACGGTGGCCCCGCGGCTGACGTCGCGGAACTTCGACAGGTCGAGGGTGACCGTGCGGGCCTCGGTGGTGCGGTTGACGTGGATCAGCGAGGCGCCCTTGCCGTCGCGGGTGACGGCGGCGGCGCTGGAGGTGTCGTCCGTCTTGATGAGCCGGTCGCCGGGCTTGATGAAGTGGGTGAAGTTGCGGGCGGTGTCGAACTTGGTGTTGGTCCGGATCGGGCAGGTCTCCAGGGTGTCCTCGGCGGTGCAGTCGAAGGGGAGCTGGATGCTGCCCCAGTTGCCGCCCTTCTCGGACTCGCCGCCGGGCTTCATGTTGTCGTAGTCCTCGACGGGCTGCCAGAACACCCAGGCCCGTGGCTCCAGTTCGCGCAGGTCGTCGACGATGTGCTGGGCGAGGCCGAGGCCGGGCCGCATGTCCTCGAAGTCCTGCCCGTCGCCCCAGTCGCCGCCGACCTCGCTCATCCACAGCGGCTTGTCCGCCGCCTTGGCGAGGTCCCGGACGGTGGTGCGCTGCCCGGTGCCGTAGGTGTGGACGTTCATCCGGCCGACGAGGGCGCGGTCGGCGGGGGAGTAGGCGCTCCAGTTCTTCGCGAAGGTCTGGGGGTTGGTCTCGTCCATCGCCGAGATGTCCGCGCCGACCTTCGCCTCCCTCAGCGCCGGGGCGAGGGCCTGGAGGACCTTGCGCTGCAGCTCGGGGCCCATGTGCGCCCCTTCCTGCCGGCCGCCGACGGGTTCGCCGTCCGCGCCGAGCCGGGTGCCCCAGTAAGGGGTGTTGGGCTCGTTGAACGGGTCGACGGTGTCGACCTCGATGCCCTCGGCCCGCTCCAGCCGCGCGGTCGCGCCGGCCAGATAGGCGGCGAAGTCGTCGACCGACTCGGTCCTCAGCTGGTCGGCGGAGGAGTCGAAGCCGCCGGAGACGTAACCGCTGACGGTCATGAACCAGGGTGGGGAGTTGCTGAACGTCTCCCAGTGGTCGACGTCGTCCTTGATGCGCTCCACCCACCAGCGTTGGGTGGCGTCGGCGTCCTCGTTCCAGTCGGCCGGGTCGTCGGCGCTCCACCAGTCGGTGTCCTCGCGGGTGGTGCCCGCGGGCGCCTTCCACCAGCCCTCCACGGCGCCGCCGGCCCGCAGATAGTCCTTCACGTCCGGGGCGTTGCCGCCACCGATGTTGTAGCGGGCGATGTTCAGGGCCAGACCGTCGTCGTCGAAGAGGAGCCGGGCCAGCTTCTCGCGGATCTCGGGCGGGTAGTCGCCGGTGGCGTTGGCGAACCAGACCAGACTGGTGCCCCATCCCTGGAACGGCTCCTGCCGGTACGACGGGTCCGGCCGGACGGTGACGGAGGCGGCGTCCGGTGCCGCGTCCGGTCCCGCCTGGGCGGGAACGCCGATCAGGGAGGCCCCCGTGGCCATGGTGGTCAGGACTGCGCCCGTCAGGAGGCGTCTGCTGCGGGTACGGCGTGCCATCGTGTGCTCCCAACTGGAAGGTGTGGTCGCTGCGGTGGCCCCCGCCGCCCGCTGCGCGGGCAGGAGGGGGTGGCCCCGGAGCAGGGCGTGCCGCTCCGGGGAGTCGGTGGGTGTCGCGTCGGAGCCGGGTGGCTCAGCCGGTGGTCGTGCGCAGCACGGCCACGCCCCGGGGTGCCAGGACGACGGCCCCCTCGTCACCGGTGCCGCCGGTCAGGACCTGACCGGTGAGCCCCGGGACGGCCACCGTCTCGTCGGTCCGGTTGACCAGGAACAGGAACCGTCCGCCGGGACCGCGGCGCACGGTGGCCTCGACCCGGCCGCGCACCTCGGCGGGCAGGTCGCTCCCCACCCCGGCCG
This sequence comes from Streptomyces rochei, assembly GCA_002155895.1. Classification (GTDB taxonomy): domain Bacteria; phylum Actinomycetota; class Actinomycetes; order Streptomycetales; family Streptomycetaceae; genus Streptomyces; species Streptomyces rochei. The sequence goes on along the minus strand of MUMD01000018.1, from coordinate 2,325 downwards.
GCTCCAGCAGCCGCGGCAGCAGGGCGGCCAGCCCGTCCGCGCCGAGCCGGGTGGAGACGTAGGCGGCCGATCCGCCGCCCGTCGCGCGCCGGGTGACGGCCGGGCGGCCCGCCTGGGCGCCGGTGCCGTAGTGGGCCAGTACCTCGGTCCCGGGCGCGGTCACGGTGATCCGGTCGGTCCACAGCGCGCCGCTGCCCACGCCCTCCACCTCCACGGTCCGACCGTCGGGCAGCGGACCGAACTCCTCGATGCGGATGCCCAGCAGGTCCCGCAGCGCACCCGGGTAACCGCCCAGCCACACGTGGTCGTTCTCGTCCACGACGCCGGAGAAGTACGTGGTGACCAGGTGCCCGCCCTGTTCGGTGTACCGGGTGAGTTCCTTGGCCAGCTCGGCCGTGACCAGGTGCAGCACGGGGGCGATGACCACGCGGTGGCGGCCGAGGTCGGCGCCGGTGGGGACGACGTCGGCGCGGATGCCGAGGGAGAGTAGCGCCGAGTACCAGTCCAGCGCCTCCCGGTGGTAGTCCAGCAGCGAGGTGGGGTGCGAGTCCTGCTCGCTCGCCCACCAGGACTCCCAGTCGAAGAGGATGCCGACCTCGGCGGGCTCCCGCTCGGACCCGGCCACCGGCGCCAGCGTCCTCAGTGTGTCGCCGAGCGCGGTGACCGCGCGGAACAGGTCGCTGTCCGCCCCGGTGTGCGGGACCATCGCCGAGTGGTACTTCTCGGCACCCGCCGCCGACTGGCGCCACTGGAAGAAACAGACCGCATCGGCGCCGTGCGCGACGTGCGTCAGCGAGTCCCGGGCCAGCTCGCCCGGCTCCTTCGCCAGGTTCACGGGCTGCCAGTTCACGGCGCTGGTGGAGTGCTCCATCAGGAACCAGGGCCGTCCGCCCGCGATGCCGCTGGTGAGGTTCGCCGAGAAGGACAGCTCGTCGCGGTCCCGGGGGCCGGGCACCACGTAGTGGTCGTTGGCGACGAAGTCCACCTCGGCGGCCCAGTCCGCGTAGTTCATGCCCTTGATGCCGGGCATCACCATGAAGTTGGTGGTGACGGGGATGTCGGGCGTCAGCTCCCGCAGGATCTCCCGTTCCGCCCGCAGGTGGTCCTTGAGGGCGTCCGACGAGAAGCGCTTGAAGTCCAGCTGCTGGGTCGGGTTGGGGTGGGAGGCGGCCAGCCGCGGCGGCAGGATCTGCTCCCAGTCGCTGTAGCGCTGGGACCAGAAGGCCGTGCCCCAGGCGTGGTTGAGGGCGTCCAGGGTGGCGTACCGTCCGCGCAGCCAGTCGCGGAAGGCACGGGCGGCGTCGTCGGAGTAGTCGTAGACGTTGTGGCAGCCCAGTTCGTTGCTGACGTGCCAGGCGACCAGGGCCGGATGGCCGGCGTAGCGGGCCGCCAGCTCCCGGACCAGGCGCAGGGCGTGCTCGCGGAAGACCGGCGAGGTCGGGCGCCAGTGCTGGCGCGCGCCCGGCCACAGGGTCTCCCCGCGGTCGGTGACCGGCAGGATCTCCGGGTGCGCGGTGGTCAGCCACGGCGGCGGGGAGGCGGTGGCGGTGGCCAGGTCGACGCCGACGCCGTTCGCGTGGAGCAGGTCCATCACGTCGTCGAGCCAGCCGAAGTCCCACACGTCGGCGGCGGGCTGGACGCGGGCCCAGGAGAAGATGCCCACGGACACGATGTTGACGCCGGCCTCGCGCATCAGCCGTACGTCCTCCTCCCACACCTCCCGGGGCCACTGCTCGGGGTTGTAGTCGGCGCCGTAGGCAAGACGGGGGGCGGGCGCGCCGTCCGTCCCGCGAGAGAGGCGGGACAGGAGGGTGGAGATCATGGCGGTCCAGGTCCTTCCGGTGTGCTGCGTCGGCTGTTCTCGGCTGCTTCTCGGCTACTTCTCGACGGTGAAGCCCTGCTCGGTGCCGTACTTGACCGACGCCTCCTGCCAGGACTTCAGGCCCTCGGCCAGCGTGGTGCCCGAGACGTACGCCTTGCCGACGGTGTCGTTGAAGATCGAGTTGGCGTACACCTGGTACGGCAGGTACGACCAGTCGTCGGCGACGTTCCCGGCCGACTCGGCGAAGATCTCGTTGGCCTTCTGGCCGCCGAAGTAGGGGAACGCGGTGTTCTGGAACTCGGCGGACTCCAGGTCCGCGGTGGTCGCCGGGAAGGCTCCGTTCGCCAGCCGGGTCTGCACGCCCTTTCCGGCGCTTGCGTACTCGACGAAGGCGTACGCCAGCGCCTCGTCCCCGCCCAGCTCCGGCAGGGCGAGGGCGCTGCCGCCGTTCTCCGCGCTCGCCGTGGCGCCCGCGGTCCACTGCGGCAGCGGGGCGACGCGCC